>JAEYUA010000111.1 GCA_023433755.1 Bacteroidota bacterium
GTGCATGAAAGAAAGGTCAGCATTTACATCCTCAGAAAAACGGGCTGCTTTTTTTGCTTTTCCGAATGCGAATCCCGGGCTGATACCGCCGGTAATACTATATCTCCAAAGTGTATTTCCTTTATTGGCATTGATATGAGAATATACCTGGCCTTTCTTTTTCATCTCATTCATATCCTTTTTGATATCATCCAGTTCAATACCCTGCTCTTTATAAAAAGAATTTGCGGTGATCTCGTTCCAATCCACTGCAGGAACCCCGGCTTCTTTCAGTTTCGCAGACAGGTAAGCATAAAAGCTGTCAGCGATCTCCTGGAAATCTGCATCAGTAAGTTCACCATCGGTAGTATTGAGGTAAGCGGTGATCCGGCCGGCTACCGATCCGCCTCCTGACTTCCTGCTTCCGAAAGCACCTCTTTCATTTTCTATGACCTCACGGGTGGTAGCTGTTTTGAAATAAATACTGGTTTGGGCTAGCGCCAGCTTTTCCATTTTTCCGAACATTTTCGCTTTGCCAAAAGTTCCGCCCACATACATTTTCAATGTTTCATCCACAGTTTTCTCATCCTGCGCCCTTGAGAAAATAATAGAGCTGGCAAGGAAAAGGGTAAAAAGCATTTGCTTCATTGCAGATTATTTTTTTCAAATCTACCTGCCTCACCTGCCATTTCCCATACCCTGCATACGGTATTTCCCAATAAAAAAAGCCTTCCCAAAAAGGAAGGCTTTTTAATTTTTTAAGAGGTGGTTTATTTTACCTCAACAGAATCCACAAGGTCGGAATCAACCAGGATCCTTCCACAGTTCTCGCAGACCATTACTTTTTTACGTTGTTTGATCTCGCTCTGTTTTTGTGGTGGGATATAATAGAAACATCCGCCACAAGCATCCCTTTCCACGGGTACTACGGCAAGACCATTGCGATAATTTTTGCGGATCTTTTCATAACTGGCCAGCAGGCGTGGATCAACATGTGAGCGGGCGCCTTCAGCAAGTTTATTGTATTGCTTTTCTTCCTTCTCAGTTGCCGCAATAATTTTTTCCAGTTCACCTTTTTTGGTACTGAGCACACTTTCCTTGGCACCCAGTGCTTTTTTGGCCTTATCCAGTGCTACCGCTTTCTCACCAATTTCTTCATTGGCATCTTTGATATGCTTTTCGCAAAGTTTGATCTCGAGCTGCTGCATCTCGATCTCTTTATTGATCGCCTCAAACTCGCGGTTATTCTTTACGTTCTCGCTTTGTTTTTCATACTTCTTCACTAGGGCCTCTGCTTCTTTGATGGCTTCCTTCTTTTGTGCAATAAATTCAGTAATGCCATTGATCTCTTCTTCAATACGAAGCTGCCTGGCATGCAAACCCTGGATCTCATCTTCCAGGTCAGCCACTTCTATAGGAAGTTCACCTTTCAGGATATGGATCTCGTCAAGTTTGGAATCCACTTTTTGAAGCTGTACCAGTGAAGAGAGTTTTTCTTCAACTGAATAATCTTTTACGTTGGCCATTGTGTTGTTGTGTTATTAAACGTGAATCGTGAGCTGTGCTTTGCCAGCCGAAGCTTTAGCGAAGGCTGGAGGCTTGAATTGCTTCTTTTACCTCAAATACTGCACAGGATTGGTATTCACACTTGTTTTAAGGATCGCAAAAGTAGGGAATTTTTCCGCTAAAAGGTCATGAAGCAGGTCCGTGGTAAACTGCTCACTTTCATAGTGACCGATATCCGCGATCACCATCCTGCCATCCGCATCAAAGAATTCATGGTATTTCATATCAGCAGTAATGTATATATCTGCCCCTGCCTGAACGGCTTTTGCTACCAGCCCGGCACCTGCTCCTCCACACAGCGCCACTTTTCTTACAGGCCTGTCCAGCAGCCGGGTATGCCGGATACCCCCGGCCCCAAATGTTTCTTTAACAAAATTTAAGAAGTCCTCCCCCCTCATTGCAGCCTCCAATTCGCCGATCACCCCGGCACCGATACCGAAATGGACATTATCCATTGTAAAAATATCATAAGCTACCTCTTCATAAGGATGGTTATCCACCAATGCCTTCACTACCTGCTTCTCCAGGAAAAAAGGATAAACGATTTCGATCTTGGTTTCTTTCTCATAATGCCGCTCACCTATTTTACCCACGAACGGGTCGGCGCCTTCACCGGCTTTAAAGGTGCCTACACCCTGGCTGTTGAAACTGCACTCTCCATACTTACCAATCTGGCCTGCCCCTGCCGCAAAAACCGCATCCCTTACTTTTTCAGCCTGGTCGTCTGGTGAGAAGGTGATGAGTCTCCTGAGCATCCTGTTCTTTGGCTGCAGGATGCTGATATTCTGAAGTCCCAGCTTGCGGGCCATCATGCCATTCACGCCCAGCAGGATATTGTCAAGATTGGTATGGGCTGCATAGATGGCGATATCATTTTTGATGGCTTCTATCACCACTCTTTCCACGTAGGTTTTGCCATTGATCTTTTTCAAACCTTTGAAAATGATTGGATGATGGACCACTACGAGATTACATTTGCGCGTAATAGCTTCCCTCATCACTTCTTCGGTGGCGTCAAGCGCGCAAAGCACCCCTGTGCAATCCCACCCTTCCGTACCCGTTAACAGGCCCACATTATCATAATCTTCCCTGAGTTCCGGTGCTGCGTAATGTTCGATCACCGCAATGATTTCCGAGATTTTCATTTTTATTGGTTATGCCCTGAACAAAATAAGTGTAAGAATATATACCAGGTAACAACTCACGAATATAATCCCTTCCTTCCTTGATACCATTTTATCACTCCGGAATACCGGGTAGCAGATAAGGGCAATGGCAGCGCTCAAAGGGAGGTCAAACCACAGTACATCATTGCTTACATCAACAGGATTGGAAGAAATCACACAGGTAAGCCCAAGTATGACCAGGATATTGGTGATACCGCTGCCCACCAGGTTGCCAACCGCAACATCCCTTTCGTTTTTGATGGTAGCCACAATGGTAGTGGCTATTTCAGGAGCAGAAGTACCTATGGCCACAATGGTGAGGCCGATAACACTTTCCGAAACACCCAGGTTTTTGGCTATAATCACAGCACCGTTCACCAGCAGGTCAGCGCCCAGGATAGTGAGCGCAATACCACCCACCAGCATAACACTATTGAGAAACCAGGCATTCAGTCCGGCCGCCTTTGTTTTTTCCACAAGCGCTTCCTGGCTGAATTTTTCCTGTGCCTGCCGCTTTTCCCGGTAACTGGCTTTCCGGGCGACCTTGATGATCATGACCAGGTAGGCCACGGACATCAGGAGCAGCACCCAGCCTTCCGAAGGACTCAACACTCCGTCAATAGCCATTACAATAAGCACCATTGATGTGAAGATCATGACCGGTACATCGAACTTTATACTTTGGCTGTGTAGCGGAAGCGGCCGGATGGCTGCGGAAAGTCCCAGTATAAATAGTATATTAACAATATTGGTTCCCGCAATATTGCCAACAGCAAGCGGTCCCATTCCTTCAGATACGGCTGTAATACCTACCGCCAGTTCAGGCATGCTGGTTCCCACTGAAACCACAGTCAGCCCAATCACTATGGGCCTGATACCCAACATGGCGGCAATAGCAGCAGCACCCCTAAGTACCAGTTCGGCACCAAGAATGATGACCACTAGACCACCCAGGAAAACTACGGAAGGATGCAGATCCATAAGTAAAAAAATAACCGCCATGAAATTCGTAAAATACAACCAGTCATCACATGATATGTATTACCCTTTAGCCATGATTATAGATTCCCGAAAAATAATTATCGTATCTTAAGGAAGTATTGTTCTTTGCTTGCAAACCAATTTTTAATCAACTAATTTCGCCGCCGCCATGTTCAAAAGAAATAAAATCTACCTGTTGCTGACCTTCCTGGTGCTTACAGGTTTCGCCGGCAGAATCCAGTCCGATTCATTACCCGGTAAGGAACGCAAGGTTTTGGTGAACGATCTCAAGGAAACCAAAAAAGAATTTTTACAAAGCATCAAAGGCCTAACCGAGACCCAGCTTAATTTCAAGCCAACTCCTGAATCATGGTCTATCAGTGAATGTGCCTATCATATTGCCATCTCTGAAGGTAATATGTGGAAATGGACCGAGGATGCGCTGAAACAAAAACCCAATCCGGAAAAAAGGAGTGAGATCAAGTTGGCAGATACAGATTTTATGCAACAGATCAGGAGCAGGGAAAAGAAAGTCAAAACCTTTTCATCCTATGAACCTGTAAACACTCCCTACAAAAACCTGGATGAAGCCCTTGACGATTTCAAAACCAAAAGAGCTGACCTGTTGAAATTTGCAAAGACCAGTACAGGTAATATGCGCGACCATGTAGTTGAAGGTATGATGGGCATGATGGATACTTACCAGATGATCCTGGTATTGTCGGGACATACCGCCCGGCATACAGCTCAAATTGAAGAGATCAAACAGCACCCAAACTTTCCTAAATAAATTCACCCTTTATAAATAGAGTCCCTGCCTGGCAGGGACTTTTTTTTTGCCTTAGTTTTGAATGATGGACAATCACAACCGGCTTTATGAAACTTACCGGCAGAAAATGCGGGTGATCGCTGATGTAAAATCCGCAGGTGCTTTAATGCAGTGGGACCAGGAAACCTATCTTCCATCCCGCGGGGCCGGCTTCAGGGGGCAACAGATCAGCACCCTTTCCGAGATCGCCCATCAATTATTTAGCGACCCGGAGCTGGGGCGGATTCTTGAAGAACTGAAGGCTGCTGACCTTGGCGTTGAAGAAAAAAGAAATGTGGAACTGACACACGAGGACTATATCAAAAATAAAAAATACACCTCCTCATTTGTAAGAGCGCTTTCTGAACAAATCAATAAAACTTTTCACGCCTGGATTGAAGCAAGAAAACAACAGGACTTCTCAGTTTTTGAAAAAGACCTGGAAGCATTGCTGGTTCTCAAAAAAGAAGAGTCTTCCATCCTGGGTTTTACTGGCCATCCCTACAATGCCCACCTCAACGAATATGAAAAAGGTTGTACGGTGGAGCTGCTTGATAAAACTTTTTCGGGTTTACTGCCGGAACTCAAGACACTCCTGGAACGCATTGCATCAAAACCACAGGTAGATGACAGTTTTTTATTACAGCATTATCCAAAGCAGGAACAATGGAACTGGAGCATGGAGCTGATTAAAAACCTTCATTTCGATTTTGAGGCAGGAAGGCAGGACCTCAGCGAGCACCCATTTAGTACCAGCTTTCACCCTAAAGATGTTAGAATCACTACGAGGATTGATGAGCAGGACCTCGGTAATATGACCTGGAGCTGCATTCATGAAACAGGCCATGCCTTGTATGAGCAGGGTTTACCTGAAGAACATTATGGCCTTCCTCTCGGAGAAGCCTGTTCGTACAGCATCCATGAATCACAATCGAGGTTATATGAAAACAATATTGGCCGCAGTCATGAATTCTGGAATGCCTACTACCCTGTTCTGCAACGGTATTTCCCTCAGCAGCTTGGCAACACCAGCCTTGACCAGTTTTATAAAGGCATCAACAAGGTTCAGCCTTCCCTTGTGAGAACAGAAGCCGATGAGATCACTTATCATTTTCATGTATACATCCGGTATGAACTGGAGAAAAAACTGCTGGAAGGAAGCCTGGCGGTAAAGGATATTCCTGCCTACTGGAACCAGCAATACCAGGACCTTTTGAATGTGAAAGTTCCTGACGACCGTAAGGGTTGCCTGCAGGATGTACATTGGAGCCATGGAAGTTTTGGATACTTCCCTACCTACAGCCTGGGCAGCCTTTATGCAGCACAGTTTTTCTCAATTGCCAGCCAGCAGATACCTAACCTGAAAGGGGATATCAGCAGCGGGGACACCAGGGGGGCACTGCAATGGCTGCGGCAGAAGGTTCATGCCAGGGGACGTTTTCATACAAGCGAGGAACTGTGCAGGGAAATAAGTGGTAAAGGCCTGGAAGTGAGTTATTTTATGAACTACCTGTTGGAGAAGTACCTATCTATTTATAACTTGTAAGTAATCTTATGAAAAAACTCACCCTTTTCATCCTGCTGGTTTCTTTATTAGGCTGCGATCCAGAAAAAATCATAGAAGAGCAGCAGACTAACCTGGTGATCCAGGCCATCACAACCGGGTACTGGAAGGTCCAGAATTTTACAAAGGGAGGAAATGACATCACATCGGATTTCGCTTCATATAAATTCAAATTCAATTCAAATAACACAGTTGACGCCCTGAACAACGGGGTTATAGAAAGATCAGGAACCTGGACAGCCGATCCCGATGCCCAGACCATTACCTCCAATTTCACCAATGCCTCCCACCCCGTGGTTTTATTGAACGGAACCTTCAATATCAACAGCACTACCTGGACTTCAGTGAATGCAAGCCAGGATTATAACGGGGAAATGAGAACTATGCGCCTGGAGAAAGAATAAGCCGGGGGAATCCATACTAATTTCCGCATTATTTAAAAGAAGGAATAATTTTTGCAGCAAATTGCCGTTTGTAACAACCACCTTTTGTAAAACTGGCCAAAGGCTTAAAAGAGAAGACATTGATTCGAAAGACCGCCATTCTAACGCTTATAGCTGTTTGCTGCACTGCTTTTACCTATGCTCAATTAGCCAATTTCACCGCCGCAAGCACTTCAGGATGTTCCCCTCTTGTAGTTAATTTCCAGGATCTTTCATCCGGAAGTCCCGCTACCTGGTTCTGGGATTTCGGAAACGGTGGCACTTCCACCCTGCAGAATCCCTCAGCCACCTATTTTGTTCCGGGAACTTATACAGTAAAACTTACGGTTACCAATGCCCAGGGTACCAACACACTCACACGCACGGAATACATCAATGTATATGGCAAGCCTTCCATCAATTTTACGGTAAATGATAATTCTGCCTGTTTTCCACATCCTGCACAGTTCACAGATCTATCTGTAGCCAGCCCGGGAACCACCAACACCCAATGGCTTTGGGATTTTGGTGATGGCTCGCAGTCTACTGAACAGAATCCCCTGCATGTGTATACACAGTCGGGTAATTACACGGTGAACCTGAAAGTTACCAATGACAAAGGTTGTTATTCCGTTTTCACCAGGCAATCCTATATCGTGATCGCAGGAGGTGTTGAAACAGATTTTACAGGTACCCAGCCTACGATATGCAAACCCCCGATCAATATCAGCTTCACCAATAATTCAACTGGTCCGGGAACGCTAACTTACCTCTGGGATTTCGGAGATGGCAATACCTCCACCCAGCAAAATCCTTCCCATAACTATACAGCACCCGGAAATTATACCGTGTTCCTCTCTACCACAAGCAGTGGCGGTTGTACAGATACGCTGAGCAAGGTGCACTTCATAAAAATTGCAGACATCAATACAGTCTTTGACGCACCTGACAGCATTTGCATAAATTCCAACATCAATTTTTTGAATACATCAACCCCGGGGCCTGACAGTTCCACCTGGTTCTTTGGCGATGGGCAGATGTCTACTGAAACCAACCCGGTTAAATCTTATGGAACACTGGGAACCTTCCCGGTTAGACTGATCAACCAATACACTTATTGCGCTGATACATTTACTAAGAACATCAGGGTTCTTCCAAGGCCTGTTGCTGCATTTACTTCCGATGTGAGGTTCAGATGCCAGCCACCCCACCTGGTAAATTTCCAGGATCAGTCAACAAATGCAGTAGGCTGGTTATGGAATTTTGGTGATGGCAATACTTCCACCCAGAGAAATCCAACGCATACCTATACCGGTTATGGCAACTTTGATGTAGAACTTATCGTTACCAATACCTCGGGATGTACCGATACCCTGCTGATCCCTGAATACATCAGGGTGCAGCGTCCGGTGATCAGTTTCCCAAGCCTGCCGGTACGAGGTTGTGTACCATTTACCATTGCACCAGTTGCCAGCATTAACACCCTGGATGAAGTGACCTCCTATTTATGGAATTTTGGAGATGGCAATACTTCCACTCTTGCCAATCCTTCACATATCTACCCGGACCAGGGCACGTATGCCATTACACTTACGATCACTACCAGTTCGGGTTGTATTGAAACCTACACCATGGGTGATGCAGTGAAAGTGGGAAGAAAACCTATTGTTGATTTTACGGCCGGGCCAACTCCGGTTTGTGCTTTCCAGTCCGTACAGTTCAATAACCTTACCAATGAATCTGACCAGTGGTACTGGGATTTTGGTGACGGTACCAGTTCCGCAGAGGAAAATCCCACTCACCAATATACCGATACAGGATTATTCACCATAACCTTTTACGCCATCAACAATGGCTGTACTGATTCATTAACCAAAGTTGATTACATCAGGATCAAACCTCCTATTGCACGATTTGGTTATGAAACCACCTGTACCAACAGGAGATTGTTCCAGTTCCGCGATTCTTCCATCGGGGCTACAAGCTGGCTTTGGAATTTTGGCGACGGCACCACTTCCACCGATCAGAACCCTGTGCACCTGTTCCCTGATTTTACCAATTACAACGTAACCCTTACCGTATCGAATGATACCTGTACGCATTCTGTAACAAGGATGATCAGCGTGATCACTGAAAGCCCTGATTTTACTGCGAATCCAAACCCTGTTTGCAGAGCTAATACTGTTTATTTCACGGCATCGGGAATCAATTCCGCCAATATTGCTACCTATGAATGGGATCTTGGATTCGGAAATTTTGTTTCCACCACCTCTCCAACCATTTTCAATTTTTATAATGATGCCGGAGTGTACGATATCACTCTCGTAACAACGGATAAATATGGATGTAAGGATACCACTGTAAAACAGGATTATCTTGTGATCACAGGTCCGAAGGCCAATTTCCTTGCAACCAACAACAGGGGCTGTGCTGGTCTGACCACCACTTTCAATGACCTTACACTTACTGATGGCACCAACAATATCGTAAGTTGGAAATGGGATTTTGGTGATGGCACCACCCAGACTTTCACCTCAGCACCTTTTCAGCATACCTATACAACTGCTGATACTTTTTCAGTAAGGCTTACCGTAACCGACGCGGG
>JAEYUA010000113.1 GCA_023433755.1 Bacteroidota bacterium
GGATATGGGAGCGAATGCGTTTGGTACCGGCCTTTTTGCCTTACAGCAGTGGCGGTGGAATGATCAGAAGATCAATTTTAAATTTTCAGCGCACCGGAAAGATCATCCAAACGCCCTGGAAGCAAGAGCCGATGAATTGTTTGGCAGCAGCCTGCCTGAGCGATTGTTGAAGGATTACAATGGACAGACTTACTGGCTGAGTACCAGTCTCCTGAATCTCTTCCCAGGATCAGGTCTTCCTCCATGGCTCTCCATTGCCGTTGGTTATGGTGCGGATGGGATGTATGGCGGGTTCAGGAATGTTGCCTATGATGAGCAGGGGCAGTTGACCTTTGACCGCAGGGATATTCGCAGGGTAAGGCAATGGTACCTGGCACCTGATATCAACCTGGCAAAAATCCCGGTTAAGAAAAAATGGCTACGGACTGTGTTTGTGGTTTTGAACAGTGTGAAATTTCCTGCGCCTGCACTTGAATGGTCTGAAAGAAGATTAAGATTAAAGCCACTAGCTTTTTAGCCATGAAAGATTTAACTTGGCTGGCGAAGTTTCAAGGGGCTGAATGCCCGAAAACCTGATTATATAATTCCGCATATGAAAATTTTCTTAATAGCAATTTTCCCACTGATTTCATTTTTGAAACCGGCATCGCCAAATCAAGATTTTAAAAACTTTGTACCTGGAATAAGGGCAAAAGAAAATACATTAATAGATACCAATAAAATTAATGAGCTTAAAAAGAATTTCAGAGTAAAAAAAGTGGAAAGTGACCCCACAAAGCAATGGTATTATCATCAGACCACTCCCACTGGTGTTTATTATAATTGGGTTAGCTGTTATTTCAGGGTCACAGACAATCAGGCAACTGAACCTTTACGACTCCGGGTTCAGTGTCATGGAGAAAAGGCCATAGTTTTCAAAAGATTGATTTTTGTTATCGACGGACAAACAATTGAGTACAAACCTTCCTCCTCCAGAATTTTCAGATGTGAAAGTGAAGAGTGCGAGGAAGATTCTAACAAATACTGGGAGTATTGTGAAGAGGCTGTTTTAGATATGGACATGAATCTGATTAAGACTCTTTATAGAGCTAAATCTGCCGAAGTGAAATTTGTTGGTAGCCTGTATTCAAGTCCGGTAACCATCACTTCTGAAGAAATTGCTGCTTTCAGGCAAACCATAGATCTATACCTGGCGTTTGGAGGAAAGCTTTAACTTCAGATGTAGTTTTGATTGTAAAAATATATTCTGAAAATACTTCCGGATACATCATGAATGGGAATGAACCAGCTATCAGTCTTCGTCCCACCACAACCTCAGACCTTGATACTTTATTCCTGTTTCAACTGGACAAAGAAGGCGGTTTCCTTGCCGCTTTCATGCCCAAGGATCATGATGATAAGACTGCCTATATTGAAAAGCATAACAGGTTGCTGAATGATCCTTCAGTTAATAACCAGACCATCCTATTGGAAAATGAAATAGCGGGAAGCATTGCAAAATTTGTAATGGAAGGAGATGCTGAGATTACTTACTGGATCGACAGGCAGCTTTGGGGCAGGGGTATTGCCACTGAAGCATTAAAGGCATTTCTGTTATTGGAGACAACAAGGCCTTTGTTTGGCCGTGTTGCATTTGATAACTTAGGATCCCAAAAAGTTCTTGAAAAATGTGGTTTCAAAAAGACAGGAACCGACAAAGGTTTTGCCAGTGCCAGGCAAATGGAAATTGAAGAGTTTATTTACAGGCTGGATTGAATCCAATTCAAAATGTCTTTAATAGTTCTAATGTTATAGTGTTATGGTTGAATTTTTCAAAAACACATAAACAATATGCGATTTTATTTTTCCATTTTACTTCTCCTCTCCTTAACGTATAGTTTCTCTCAAACCGCATCACCGGATTCTGGTTTGTTTAACCAGTTGAAAACTGAGTTCAACCAGTTCGAGCAGGAGCATGGTCATTATATTGAAACAAAGAATGGCAGGATGCATTACCTCACCTGGGGCAGGCCTACAGGCAAAACCCTGGTCTGGATCCATGGTTCCTACAGCAACGCTTACGAATTTTACCAGTTTGCAGATTCATTTGCCAGGGATGGTTATTTTATCATTGCCATTGATTATTTCGGTCATGGACTCACCCCTTTCCCCAAGGGAGATTACACTATCCATCATGTGGCCGATGATATCAGGTTCCTGCTGGATCACCTCAAGATCAGGAAAACTGTCATCGGGGGCTGGTCACGGGGTGGCTCCATCGCCACAGCGTTTTATAATGCTTATCCCTCTTACGTGTCAGGAATTATTTTGGAAGATGGCGGATCTGTGGCCTGGGCAAAGATGGATCACAGGGAGTCAATAGAAGAAATGTCTGCAAAGCTGGAAAATGTATTCAGGGAAGATGAAAATACTTCTGGTAAAGGGTTCTCAAACCAGCTCCAGGCAGTTGACCAGGTAACAAACCTGGAAAATAAGGGCCGCGTTTTTTATGCGCTGGCTTCTGTAAGGCAGGTGACTGATGGTAAGTGGCAACATAATCCGGGTGTGACCGAACAACTTGGAGAATCATCTGTTGAAAGTTTTCTGAATATCTTATACCGGCCATTCAGTTCGCCACATGCATTTGGTGTTTCCACCCTGCTGCTTGATCCTTTCGTGGTTTACAGGAACCTAGGTGTTCCGCTGCTCATCCTTGATCCCGTTTCTAAAAATGACCAATTCAATTTTGAAGAGGAGAATAAAAAACTGAAAGAGCAGCATCCTGGTTTGGTCACTCATAAAATTTACAATAACACTTCACATGGACTGAAATTTCAAAGACCTGGCGAGTTCATTAAAGATGTGCGGACCTTTCTTGAAGAAGTGAAATGAAACCGGTAGAGAAGGTCAAATTTTGATTGCCGTAAATCGGTTTTAGTAAAAATGTTTCTATTACAAAGCCAGGCAATAGATAAAGAAAAGACATTAAAAAAATATAAGGACATCAGATGGAATTTTCACCTTTTAATCCCATTGTAAAACTTTGTATCCAGGGTATGGAAATGGAAGAAAAGGATCAACCCGCAGAAGCTGCCAGGATCTTTCAAAAGGCCTGGGACGAAGCTGGTGATGACTTTGAAAAATTCCTGGCTGCCCATTACCTGGCGCGGCACCAGGCCTCTGTTGCTAACGAATTGAACTGGCTTGAAACAGCTTTGCAGTTTGCAACAAAGCTGAACTCAGTTGCTGCGAACAGCGCCCTGCCAGCACTTCATCAAAAAATTGCGAGGTGTTATGAATCGATCGGTGATTCAGCCAGGGCAAAAGAACATTCAGCAATCTCTATGAGTTACCAGTCCAATCCAACTGATAAGGGACCGTTCTATCATGGTACCCGGGTGAACCTCCAGGTTGGCGACTTGCTGACAGCAGGTGCAGGTTCTAATTACAAAGATGATCTCAAAATGAATCATATTTATTTTACGGCTATGGTGAATGGTGCAGGACTGGCTGCCGTCCTTGCCCGTGGAGATGGACCCGAAAGAGTGTACATTGTTGAACCGACAGGAGCATTTGAGAATGATCCGAATCTCACTGATAAAAAATTTCCCGGTAATCCCACCCGTTCTTACCGTTCGGCAGCTCCCTTAAAGATTGTTGGTGAAGTGAAGGAATGGATAAAGCCTGACCCGGAGGATTTAAAACGGTTCCGGGATAAATTGGAGAATAATAAGGGGGAGATTATAAACTGATAAAACCTGCACAAAAATTCATCGAAATATTTGTTAACCGCAAAAGGCGCTAAGGGTACCAAAGTTGTAAAAGCCGATTTGCTTGTTGTAGGAGGTGGTCATCTTATGGTCTTTGATATGGCAAAAAAACTTAGCGATCTGGTTGGTGACAGGATAAAATCCCACAAGTGAACAATTTTCACTAATAGCATTCCACTTCACCAGCATTGCCATCATTTATTTTTTAACTCCTGGATAAGGCTTCATGACAATAAATAAAAGCAGTGTGCCTTGCATTAATTAATTGAAACACCATTTGAACCGGTTAATCAGCATTCACCCAACTAAACTGGTGGGCTCCACCGCTGATCCTGTAACCTTCCTTGTTCTTTGGCCAGACTTCGGATTCATTGGTGAGTTCAACAGGTGCATTTGCATCTGCCGGCACAATGGCAATGGCGGTATAATATGATTTTTCGAAAGTTTTATAAGCCCAGCAGGCAATGAATTTTCCATCCGGCGACCATGCTGGGAAAGATTCCTGGTTATCGCCGCCAGAGGCAGTTAACTGGCGCGGATTACTGCCATCAATTCCCATCACCCACACATGCTGGTTCTTGATGAAGGCTACCTGTTTGCCATCAGGACTCACTGCCACATTCACCGGGGCCGGATCGTCAAAGCCCGGGTCTATCCTGCTGTCTGAACTAAAGTCTTTATTGCTGATAAACAGACCAGCTTCTTTAGTATATACTTTTTCATCAACACTTTCAGATTTTAAGGAGCCGCTGGTAACAAGACGGCCATCCGGTGTCCAGTCGGGCTGGTAACGGTTTGGCATTTGCGCGATGATAGTACCTGATTGATCAAATACTACAACGGCATCTTTGTCAATTTTATAACCGCTATAACTGGTGATGCCTGCAGCCAGGTACTGCCCATCGGGTGACATTTTAATGCCGTAAATCTTATTTCCAATCCAACCATCACTGAGATCAAGCGCGGTTTTATTATTGTTGAAAGCAGGATCGGATAATTGAACCAGGTAATTAGCCTTTGGAAATTTTCGGGAAACAGTCAGCACTTCACCTGTTTTAGTTACGAAGGGCTGCCCTGCTTCTTTTTGAACTATGGTTTCCTGCTGTGATTGCAGGTCATAATATTTTATGTCTCCTGTGAATTCAAGTACAAGTTTGCCCTGCCAGCCGCCGGTTTTGTTTTTTTTGCCGTCTGAAGTTTTTTCTTTTTCAGTGGACCCGGTTTTAGGAGTATCGTTGGAACAGGCAGAAAAAAATAAAATAAAAAGGATCAATAATGTGTGTGATGGTAAAATTTTTCTCATGAGTCAGATTGTGGGATAATAGTAAAAAAAAATGTCCGAATCCAGTGACACGAAGCCAATAGCCATTGGCCATTGGCTATTGGCCTTTGCCTTCAATAGAGAAATGCTCCTGTAATTTCATTCCCCTCTGTTTCCACCGTAATGTGCTCCTGCAGTGTGGTAGTAATTGACAGGCCGGTGTAATCTGTCTGCACCGGGAAGAGTTTATGGCTTCTTTCCACCAGCACCATGGTCTGGATCTTTTTGGGATGGGCTGCCAGAAAGGGTTTCATCGCATACAGCATGGTCTTGCCTGTATTTGCCACATCATCCACTATAATGATCACTTTGCCATCCAGTACAATTTGCTTGCTGAAGCTCACTTCCATCGGGTCTTTTTTATTCATAAGGATGCTCACCTCTTCTATGGGAAGGGTTACTATCTTTTGAATTTCCTGCACCAGCAGCCGGGCCACCACTTCTCCATTGCCTTTGATACCCGCGATCACCAGTGATGATTCATCAATATTCTGTTCCGCTACCTCAAGTGCAATTCTTTTCAATTTTCTATTTACAGCCAACTTGTCGAGTACACTATTCTTTGTTTGTGCCATTTCCATTTTTAGCTCCTATTTTTACAGGGCTTAAATTAGCATCAATTATGCAGTTGGCGCAACAAATTTTATTTATCATACTCACAGGCATAGCCGTGTGGGTCTTCTCCCGCAAAGTGCAATTCATCAGCAGGAACATCAAACTGGGTCGTGCCGAAAAAATGGAACCACATCCCGGCCGCTGGAAAAATATGCTGCTGATGGCTTTCGGACAGAAAAGAATGTTTGAGAAACCACTGGTGGCCCTACTGCACTTTGCCGTATATGCCGGTTTTATCATCATCAATATCGAGATCCTCGAGATCATACTCGATGGCATTTTTGGAACCCACAGGCTCTTTGCTCCTTACCTGGGTAATTTTTATTCCTTCGTGATCAATTTTTTTGAGATACTTGCTTTCCTGGTTCTTACCGCCTGTGTTATATTCCTCATCCGCAGGAATCTTGTGAAAGTGCGTCGCCTGGATATGAAAGAACTGGATGGCTGGCCACGCAGTGATGCCAATTACATTCTCCTGTTCGAGATCGTACTGATGTCACTCTTCCTGCTCATGAATGCCTCTGACAAAGCACTCCAGTTAAAAAATTACGGACATTACGGCGAGGTGCAGACGGCAGACTTTTGGATATCAGGTTTCATCACTCCTCTATTTGCCAACATGGACGCTTCAACAATCGCTGGCATTGAGCGTACGGCCTGGTGGCTGCACATTGCTGGTATTTTTGTTTTCCTGAACTACCTGCCTTATTCCAAACATCTTCATATCATACTGGCTTTTCCCAACAGTTATTATGCAAGATTGCAATCACAGGGCAAGATGACCAACATGCCCGAAGTACAACGTGAAGTAATGTATGCCATGCAGCCTGAAACAGTGCCGGCTGAATCAGATCCTAATGCTGTTCCAGTGAAGTTTGGAGCAAAGGATGTAACTGACCTTAGCTGGAAGAACCTGATGGATGCTTATACCTGCACGGAATGTGGCCGGTGCACGGAAGCCTGCCCGGCTAACCAGACCGGAAAATTATTGTCACCACGCAAGATTATGATGGATACCCGTGACCGGATGGAAGAAGTGGGACAAAACCGTGATAAGAATAATGGAACTTTTACAGATGATGGCAAATCACTGCTGCACGATTATATCACAACCGAAGAACTTTGGGCCTGCACTTCCTGCCAGGCCTGCGTTCAGGTATGCCCTGTTTTGATCCACCCGCTGCATATCATCAACCAGATGAAAAGATACCTGGCCCTGGAAGAAAGCAACCAGCCGGGTGAGTGGAATGGGATGTATAGCAATATTGAAAACAATTTCGCGCCCTGGAAGTTTAGCCCGGATGAAAGAGACAGGTGGGCGGAGGAGATGAAGGGAGTTTGATGAAAGTCGGTAGTCGGTAGTCCGAAGTCAAAAGTCAAAAGTCAAAAGTCAATGAAACCGCAAAGGACGCGAAGAAAAGAACAAAATGCGCTTTGGCACACCCATGCTAATAGCCAACGGCCAATGGCCAACAGCCTCTCTCTCTGCGTAACCTCCTTTTCTCCTTCTGCGTCAGCTAAAGCTTTAGCAAAAGCTGATTCTCTGCGTTAAAAGAAAAAGGCTTTAACAATAAAACTGTAACTAATTTTGAATTTTGCCTTTTGAATTTTGACTTATCCTTCATATCTAACTCTCTCATAAACATCATCCTTAGGTATTTAAATTCAACGCATAAAAGTTTTTCCCTGTAATTACACGCCCGGTTTTTTTGAATTCAGGGGTAAAATTTCTATCTTGTTTTCCGGATATAACAAAAACCAAAACCCCTATGAACTTTTTTAAGAGACTAATGGAATTGGCTTCCATGCGCTTTTCTGTATTATCACAGAGACAGGTTCGTTTTGCCATCAGCCGCAAAGATTGGGTTGATTTTGGCCTGGTTGTTATCGTTTCATTTTTGATTGTGGTTTATAAGGTCAACAAGGCTTCATAACCCCCTGCCCTCCTTCGTGTTTTGTGATTATTTTTAATTACTAAACGTATTGCTATGGCCGAACAGGACTGGGCAAGTTTTACCCTTTTCATTCCTATCAAATCTCCTGTTGAAGAGATTTATGCTGCATGGACCAGCCAGCAGCAACTTGAACGCTGGTTTCTCCGTTCTGCAGTTTTTACCAAGGCAGATGGTTCTCCCAGGGATCCACAAGATGCTGTTCAGATCGCGGACCAGTATGAATGGTTGTGGCATGGATACCCTGATGAAGTAAATGAAAAAGGTGTGGTGCTGCAGGAAAACGGAAAGGATCTTTTCAAATTCAGTTTTGGAAAGGCAGGGAATGTCACCATTACCATTTCGGAAGCGGAAGGTGAATCAATGGTTCATTTGCTGCAGGATGAAATCCCTACCGATGAATATTCAAAATTTCATTTTCACATCGGTTGCAGCAAGGGCTGGGTGTTTTACCTGGCCAATCTCAAAAGTATACTGGAAGGTGGCATCGACCTGAGGAATAAAAAACTTCATGAAAATGAAGTGGTCAATTCTTAATCCTTATTCTTTTCCTGGTCGAGCTTTTCCTGGATGGAGTCCATTTTTTCTTCAAAGTTCTCCAGCTTTTCTTCAAATTTTTTGGTGAGTTCCTCGGGATGTTCGATCTGGTGCGTGGTATCTTTTTTCTTTGCCATTTTCCAGATCTGTACAATGGCCGTGAGGGTGAAGATGCCGCCGATCACATAATTGAGGATATGCTGGTTGTTGTTGATCTTGTCGGCTATTAGCTGGCCTCCGAAAATAAAAACACAATTCCCTAACAGGGTGCCCAGCCCTATCCCAACGATATAGATATTATAATGACTGTTTTTCGGAAGCAGGATTTTCTTGGTAAACAATACGGTGCTCCATCCAAACCAGAAAGGGATCTGCACGGGATTGACAAGACTCATCAAAAATCCAAAAAGGAACATGGGCATAGTGGTGTTGAGCACCGGGCTTTCATCAAGGTCGGGATGCAGGGCCGCATAAAAACTGGAGGCTGCCAGGCCCAGTACAATCAGCAGGGTGACCCATTCCAGGGCTTTAAAAAGTTTTTGCTGCCGGCGCACCCAGTCCATGGCAATGAGTGAGAGCCGCACGTAAACCACTTCTGCTGCAAGAGAACCGGAAGAAAAAAGAAAAGCCGGAAAGAGACCTTTTGAAACTGAGATCTGCATGGCTGCCACATTGAGTGTACCCAGGGGCAGGGAGCCCAGGAAACTGATCAGCATACCTGTTAAACATATTCTCAGCAATTTAGGCATTGCGTGTTCTTGTACTTTTCAAATATAAATTATGTTAAAGCCAAAGGCCAATAGCCCATAGCCATTGGCTGCTGCTCCTTAAATCAAAATTTCCGTATCCGATTTCTCCAGCACCTCCAGGTGTTTCTTTGCTTCTTTTAAAAAATCCAATCCCTTACGGAATGGCCAGTAACGGATGCCGTTGCGGTGATTAATTCTCGAGATCTCAAACAAAACCTTCCAGTGATGCAGGAAAACCCTGTAGGCCTGGAAAAGAGTGAATCCTGAATTGTACACATGATTGGGTTCAGCCCCGCTCCCGTTGAATTCCAGGATCGAAAAATTGATGCCCTGTTTCAAGTCTTCTATTGAAGCGCACTTGATATCGTAGCGGCCATAATAAAATTGGGCACGGTGACTCATCTCATCAAAGATGCGCAGCAGGTCATCATCAATAAGATGCTGCAGGTTGGTGAACTTGGCTCCCCGGTTCAAATTGGCCGCATAGGTAAGTATGTACCGCTCACCACCAGGTACAATCGTTTCAAGAAATGCTTCATGCTTGATGCGCATTTCCTCCGGCCGGTGTCTTGCTTTAGGATGGGCCATGATCAATTCCCACAGTGTACTCTTACCATCCCCATACACATCCATCAGCTCTTTTTGAATGAAGCCGCTGATCACTCCTTTTTTTTCACCAGGGTAACGGTAATAAAATACACTGACCTCAAGAGGGTATTCCACCAGGTCCTGCACAATGTATTCAACCGGATTTTTTTCGTGGTACGTGCGCAATTCCTTTTCATTGTCAACTTTCCGGAACAGCAGTCCTTTCATTCCCACATCAGGCTTTACAATAAAAGGATAACTGAATCCATTTTCCTGCACCTTTTTCCTTACTTCTTCAAATGGAACACCCGGGCTCAGGTAAATGGTTTTGGGATAATAATCTTCTGGCAGCAATTCATACATTTCCTTTTTGCCCTCCCCTTCAAATCCCCCGAAAGTGATGGTAGGATTGGAAGAAGAAAAGAACCAGAAAGAACCTGAGCGCAGGCAGTACCAGAGCCACACAGGACTGATCAGGAAGTAACGAAGCTTGAAAGGCCACAATTCCCAGTTCCCCAGTTTTTCGAAAAAGCTCTTCAAGGTCATAAGCGGTAAAAATAGTTTATAAATGAATTAATTACATTTGAAGCAAACCACAAACTGTGAAGCCTGGGCTGCTGCTTCTCTTATTAATACTGCTATCCTTCCCGGTATATGCTGCTGAAAGACCGGTGCAATTGCCGGGGATATTTGTTGAAGGTCCGCAGGTGATCAATAAAAAACTTTCCATATTGGAAAGGTTCAGGCTCCTGAAGAAAATAAGAAAGCAAAAAAAACCTGGTATTACTGCCCGGCAAAAAAGACAGGCAAGACTGTCGCTGATCCTTGGCCTGACAAGTTTTGCTTTTTTATTTATGCCTTTTGCCCTGTTCGTTGCGTTTCCGCTTGCCCTCGGAGGACTTATCTTTGGAATCAAATCAGTGAATGGTAATTCAAACGCCCAGGGTATCATAGGCATTGTGGCAAGCAGCGTGGCTTTGAGTATTTTTTTGATCGTTGGAATTGTATGGCTGAGCATTGCATTGGCCGGATTATAAAATTGAATTATGACTGTTAGAACAATGGCGGAATTTTTAGCTGCAGGTGAAACACCGGAAATACTTTTCTGGGTAGGTTGCGCCGGCAGTTTTGACCAGAGAGCTCAAAAAATCACGAAGGCTTTTGCAACCATCCTTGACCATGTAGGTGTGCAATACGCCATCCTGGGCAAAGAAGAAATGTGCACGGGAGATCCTGCGCGGAGAGCGGGCAATGAATTCCTGTTCCAGATGATGGCCTACCAGAACATCCAGGTACTTAACAATTACAGTGTCAAAAAGATTGTGACCACCTGTCCACATTGTTTCAATATCATTAAAAATGAATACCCTGAGCTGGGAGGAAATTATGAAGTGGTGCATCATACCACTTTCCTTCAGCAACTGGTGGAGGAAGGAAAGATAAAGGTGAAGGATTCGGATACTTTCCGTGGAAAGAAGATCACTTATCATGATAGCTGCTACCTGGGAAGGTCCAATGGCATTTTCGAAGCGCCACGCAAAGTGCTCGAAGCGCTGGATGTGGAACTGGTAGAGATGAAACGCTGCGGCAAAAAAGGCTTTTGTTGCGGTGCTGGTGGTGCGCAGATGTTCAAGGAAGAAGAGAAAGGTACTACAAGAGTCAATTTTGAGCGCGCAAATGAAGCGATTGAAACCGGTGCAAGTATCGTAGCCGCTGCCTGTCCTTTTTGTAATACCATGCTCACTGACGGTGTAAAGGCTGCGGATAAGGAAGCAGATACAAGGGTGCTGGATGTGGCGGAGCTGATCGCGATGTCGTTGAAATAAGGTTTTCACGTAAAGACGCGAAAGCGCAAAGAAGTGAATATAAAGAAAAGAGATGAGGGCTAACCAGTTCAAGTGATTACCAATTAAATGATATGAAGCACTTATTACTCATATTTATCCTGATTGTATCATCAGAAGTATCAGCCCAGCACGATATAGTATTTGAATTCAGAAAATTTCAATATAAAAAGGATGTCCTGGAATATGATTCCATCAGAACCTTTTCTTTTACAGCTAATCCATTGAGTCCCTATATCGAATTGGGATCAGTAAATGGAAAAACATTTGCTGTAAGGGTTGAAGTAATTCCGTCTAATATTGAAAAACAGGGTAATCATATTTCAATTTTGGGTTTTTATATCAAGGGAAACGATGATTGGAAACAAATTCACCTGGTCACAAACCAAAGAACTATCCTTAAGGAATTAAATGAGAAAAAGGATGGCAGTTACCGCTCCCGCCCGGAATATCTTGGGGCCTGGATGATAGGCGAAGACCCTGATTACCAATTTGAATGTGTAGGGACCTTTCATTTTTTCAGGGATCAATAAGGGATTTTTGGAACCCTTAACTTTGCAGCATGAACCTTGAATACAAACACCTTCTCCCGGAAAATTTTTCTCCCCATAGCAAGGTCTGGGTTTACCAGTCCAACAGGTTATTCATGTTGTCGGAAGCCTTGGAGATTGAAGACATCCTGAAACAATTTACAGCCGAATGGCGCTCCCATGGTGCGGAGGTGGATGCTTATGCCAATTTATTCTTTGGACAGTTCGTGGTTTTAATGGCTGATGAAAGCCGGACCACTGTAGGTGGATGCAGCACCGATTCTTCTGTACGATTCATAAAAGAACTGGGAGAAAAATTCCAGGTTGATTTTTTCAACCGCACCAACCTGGCTTTCCTGGTTAAGGATAAGATCCAGGTGCTCCCCATGAACCAGGTGCAGTACGCGATGGATAACCAGTTCATCAATAGCGATACGCTTTATTTCAACAACCTTGTATTGACCAAAGAAGCACTGGAAAACGACTGGATCATTCCGCTGAAACAAAGCTGGCTGGCGAAAAGGTTTTTGCAATCAGCTTGAGGTAGTCCATGGACCGTGGACTATGGTCTCTTCCTGGGCAAAACCAGTTTTTTCTTAGGCGCCTTCGAAAGGTTATAGCCTAAGGCCAGCCTGAAATTCCTGGTTTGGGTACTGCTGGAAGTTTCCAAGGTAAAATCAGTTCCGTAAGTAAAACTCTGGTTGCGCTGCTGCACAAACGGATCAATGATATTCAATGTGGCTGTCAGCTTTTTCTTCAGCATCTTGGCCTGCAAACCAATATTCATACTCAGTGAACTTCTTACACTGCCCTGCGGGTTGGCAAAACGGTTGAATGTAAAACTGCCTGTAGTTGAATACAGGTCAGAGAAATTATAATTGGTATTGAAGTTGGATGTAAATGATCCCCCATCGCGAAAATTCCTGAAAGCCTTGTCGTAATCACTGTAGGTGTTATAGGTAAAGCTGGCACTCAGGTTCACTTTCATTTGCTTGCTCACTGTATATCCACTCCAGGTGCTCACCTCGTATTCTTTGCGGCTGCTGATATTCTGCCAGGTGATCTCTGTTTTTCCGTCAGGTTGAAGTGTGCGTACCTGGCTGAAGATATCTTCCACGATATTAAAACCCATACCAATATTGGCATAAAAACTATTCTTTGTTTTACCCAGCACGAGATCAAAATTATGCGCCATCGAAGGCAACAGGCCGGGGTTGCCGAACCGGTAATTATAAGGGTCTGAAAAATCGATCGTTGGATTGAGTTCACCAATACCCGGCCGCCTGATGGTGCGGCGATAGGAAAAAGTCATGTTGAGCACATCTTTCCAGCTCTTGTTGAAATTGGCGAATGGAAGAAAGTTCAGGTAACGGTTACCAGTATCCGAAGATTGTTTATACAGGTCAAAGTGGATATTGGTCTGCTCGGCACTGATGCCGAATGTAGTGGAAAAATTATTTGCGAATACCTGCTTTACAGAGGTCCTGAACTGGTACACCTGCTGGCGAAATAAAAACCGGTTGGTCAGCACATCCAGGGG
>JAEYUA010000155.1 GCA_023433755.1 Bacteroidota bacterium
CCATCACCCTTGAGGGTTTTCTGAATGGAATCCTGCATAAAATAGGATTCTGCTTTCCAGATGGCTTCAGCGGCCTTTTCTTCTTTGGGCGCTTTAACCAGGTATTTATAGGCCAGCCATCCGCCTCCCAAAAGGATTACCGCACCGGCGGCGATCATAAGTCCGCGGCCATAGCGGGTCCAGAAATCTTTAGCACGTACAACCACATCCTGGTCGGTTCCTGCATTGGGGCGTGCATGTTTTACTTCAGCCATGAATCAATATTTGTTTGTTTAAGGTGGTAAATGTTTAGTCGGTGATAAAAGGATAATCCTGGTCTACATATACATCTTTCAGCACTTCATCATCGGAAGGCCATGGTGATTCTTCTGCGAATCTCACACTTTCCTCTACAGCCTGGTCAACCCTTTCGTTGATCTGCCTGATTTCTTCTTCCGTCGCGAATTTATTATCGTAAATGGTGCGGAGAATGCTGGTGATGGGATCCTTGCTTTTGTAATCTTCCACTTCTTCCTTGGTTCTGTATTTCTGCGGATCGGAAATGGAATGTCCTTTATAACGGTAGGTCTTGATCTCAAGCAGGGTGGGTCCGCCTTTCTCACGGGCTCTTTTTACGGCGCGGCTTACGCTTTCGTGAACGGGTTCCGGGCTCATACCATCAATTACGTCAGCAGGCATCTCGTAGGCATCAGCCAGTTTGTAAATGTCGGTGATGTTGGAGGTACGGCTTACGGAAGTTCCCATTGCGTAGTTATTATTCTCGCAAATGAAGATCACGGGAAGCTTCCACAGCATGGCCAGGTTGAAGGTTTCATGAAGCATACCCTGGCGGGCGGCTCCATCACCAAAATAACAAAGCACCACATTGTCGGTTCCGCGGTACTGTTCCGCAAAAGCCAGCCCGGCACCGGTACCGATCTGCGCGCCTACGATTCCATGACCTCCGTAAAAATTCTCCTTCTTACCAAAGAAGTGCATACTGCCTCCCTTGCCTTTGGCATTACCTGTGGCTTTGCCATACAGTTCAGCCATGCAGGAATTTACGGAAATACCTTTTGCAATGGCCAGTCCGTGATCCCGGTAAGCGGTAATAAAAAGGTCTTCCGGACGGGTAGCGGTCATGCACCCTGCGGCGATGGCCTCCTGCCCTACGTAGGCATGGAAAAATCCACGGATCTTTCCTTCCATTTTATATTTCTCTTCGGCCATCAGTTCAAACTGACGGATCAACTGCATTAATTCGTACCAGTACAGGTAGGTCTCTTTAGAAAATTTAGTAGCCAAGGCTGCAAATTTGAGCCGCAAAAATAAGGGAATCAAAGGGAAGTCAAAGGAAATAAAGCCTTGATTTTTACCCCCGGGAAGTCTTTGCGCTCCTGGCTGATGGCTATCAGCCAATGGCTTTCCTCCCACTTTCCCGATATTTGACCCTTGTGAGTCTTGTTTTGCGTTCCATATCACTGTTCCAGTTTAAAAATTACTACCAGCAGGATTTCAGTTTCACCGAAAGGATCGTTGGCATCTGCGGCCGCAATGGCAGGGGTAAAACCAACCTCATGGACGCGATTTATTATCTCTGTTTCACCCGCAGTTATTTTACCCGGCAGGATTCGGTGAATGTGCTCAAAGGCCACCAGGGGTTCAGGCTCCAGGGGAATTTTTTGCTGAACGGTGAGCCGGAAAAAACGGTCTGCATACTGAGGGAGAACGGGAAAAAAGAATTCAGTGTAAATGACGAACCCTATACCCGCTTTTCAAAACATATAGGCCGCTATCCCTGCGTGGTAATAGCGCCTGACGATGTGCAGCTACTGATAGGAACCAGTGAAGAGCGAAGGAAATTCATGGATACCCTGCTATCACAGATGGATGCGGATTACCTCAAATCCCTGATCCAGTACACACGCATCCTGCAGCAACGCAATTCATTTTTACGCGCTTACCAGGAACAGTTTGGAAAAGACCTTTCTGTTCTTGACATCCTTGACGGGCAACTTGCACGAGAAGGACAGTTCCTGTTCGAAAAACGGAGGCAATTCTCCCTGCGGTTTCTACCAGTGGTAAAGCAGTTGTATAACGACATCTGCCAGCACTATGAGGATATTCATTTGTTTTATGAATCAGAACTCCACCAGGTAACGATGGAAGAATTACTGAAGCATAACAGGCAGAAAGACCTGATGCTGCAGCGTACGTCAGGCGGCATCCACCGCGATGACCTGCTGTTTCATTTGGGTGAGCAGCCTTTCAGATCCATTGCTTCGCAGGGACAGCGGAAAAGTCTTCTTTTCTCTTTGAAACTTGCGGAGTTTGAAGTGTTGAAAGAAGAAAAAAAACGCTCCCCGATTTTGATGCTGGATGATGTGTTTGAGAAACTTGATGAGGAAAGGATCACAAATCTTTTAAACAGGGTTTGCCAGGATCCTGAAACGCAGATCTTCATTACGGATACAAGTTGTAAAAGACTGCAGGATCAGTTTGAGAAAATGGGACAGGCGATACAATTGGTGGAGTTGTGAGATGGGCTGTCAGGCTTTAGCCAAAAATGTAATTATCATTCAAAAAAAGACATAGCCGGGAAGGTGTTCTTCGTCCGCCATAGCTTAAGCGAAGGAGGGAAGGCGGTAAGTAGTGACTGAGTTTTAGAATCTCATTTATTATTCCTGCTTCACCAATTTTGATTGCATTTGTTATAAGTAGCACTATTTGATAACTACATCATCAATCACTTTTTCACCAAGTGCTTCATTGATCCTTGAAACGATTTGGGGTTTTTGATAAAGCAATTCCTGCTTCAGGGGCGCTACATGGGTGGTTATGAAAAGGGTGCGGTTGATCACCTTAATATTTTCTGTATAGCGGGCAATGGTCTTGCCCATTACTTTTCCCCAAACCTCTTCTATCTGCATGGCCTGGATATCACCCTTGATCCTGCTTTGGTTGAGGAATTGTTTGATTGCATCTCCGATCTTGTACTGGCCCATGGGGTAAAGGTAATTTGTTTGAGGAAACCTTTAAGGAAAGTTCAGGACAAAAGCTGAACGTAAATTTTTATAATTTAATAGATGAAAAGACATTGCGGGAAGTCGGGAAAGCGACCTTTTTGACTTTTGACTTTTGACTTTTGACTTATCAAAAACTCCGGATCAACAACAACCCTTGCGATTCCTGTATTTTGCGCCTTTGCATTTTTGCGCATTGCCTGCCGAAGCTTCAGCGTAGGCTGGCCTTTGCGTGAAACTCTTTGTGCATAAAAAAACCGGCGTGGCCGGTTAGTTATTAATAGTTCCAGGGATAGCCCAGTCTTTTGTAATCCTTCATTTCAAATACCTCCCCTCTCTGAGTAAGCGCTTCGTGCATCAGGTCATTGCTGGATACCACACCCATAAAATCAAATCTTTCAAAGATGGCTATGTGCTTTACATTGTAACGCTCCATAAGCTGCATGCATTGTTCAATTGAAGTATCAGGAGTGGTTACAGGAATGGTGCGGCTCATAAATTCCCTGACACGGATCTTGTTCAGCGGCCTGTTTTCGAAAAGAATTTTGCTGGCGATATCATGATCGGTGATCAGGCCCTGGAATTTATCATCTTCCAGCACAATCAGGAAGTCTACGTTCTCGGAACACATC
>JAEYUA010000268.1 GCA_023433755.1 Bacteroidota bacterium
CCCTTACACCACTGGGCAATACAATTACAGAATACTGGAACAACCTGAGAAACGGTGTCAGCGGCTGTGATTTTATTACCGGCTTTGATGCTTCAAAGTTCAAGACCCGCTTTGCCTGCGAGATCAAGAATTTTGATCCCACTAATTTCCTCGATCGTAAAGAAGCACGAAAAGTGGACCGCTTTACACAGGTGGCACTGGTAGCCAGCGACCAGGCTGTACAGGATGCGGGCATTGATCAGAACAATGTGAACCCCGACCGTGTTGGTGTGATCACCGGCAGCGGTATTGGTGGTCTGCTCACCTTCCAGGAGGAAGTGATGAATTTTGCCAAGGGTGACGGCACACCACGCTTCAATCCCTTTTTCATTCCTAAAATGATCCTTGATATTGCCGCAGGACATATATCCATGCGTCATGGATTCAGGGGTGCCAACTTCGCCGTGGTCAGCGCCTGCGCATCTTCCACCAATGCGATGATGGAAGCTTTTAACCTGATCCGTATGGGTAAGGCTGATATCATTCTCACCGGTGGTTCTGAAAGCGTGATTGGTGAAGCAGGTGTGGGTGGTTTCAATGCCATGAAAGCCCTAAGTGAAAGAAATGATGATCCCAAAACCGCATCACGGCCTTATGATAAGGATCGTGACGGGTTTGTAATGGGTGAGGCAGCGGGAATACTTGTTTTTGAAGAATATGAACATGCCATAGCAAGGGGAGCCAAGATCTATTGCGAGGTGGCAGGTGGCGGCGCTACTGCTGATGCACATCACATCACCGCTCCGCACCCGGAAGGTCTCGGTGCCAAAAATGTTATGCTGCAGGCGCTTGCCGATGCGGGCATGCAGCCCTCGGATATTGATTATATCAATACCCATGGAACTTCCACACCCCTGGGTGACATTGCAGAGGTAAAAGCCATCACTGATGTATTCGGCGACCATGCCTACCAGCTCAATATCAGTTCAACCAAATCCATGACCGGGCATTGCCTGGGCGCAGCCGGGGTAATCGAAGCGATCGCCTGTATCATGGCAGTACAGAATGATATTGTACCTCCTACCATCAATCATTTTACAGATGATCCTGAGCTGGACAGCAGGTTGAACTTCACATTCTGGGAAGCCCAGAAAAGAACAGTGAACGCAGCCTTGAGTAATACTTTTGGTTTTGGCGGACACAATGCCTGCATGATCTTCAAAAAATACAAGGCCTGAAAATATCAGGGCAGACTTGTGCCGGGCGTAATTATCATGAGTTGGTATTACTCATTGATTAAACAATTTTGCATGACTGCTTTTATTCGTGTGATTAGTGTTTTAAATTCGTAGGGTAGCAGCATTTTTATTCGTGTAAACATCATTGTGGATTTCTGGAAATCATTCTATAAGAAAAAACCTGTCGACCCTTCTTTCAAAAAACAGTTGAAAGGAATTCTTGGCTATTCGCCGGGAAATACCTCGCTGTATAAAACAGCCCTCACCCACCGCTCTGTAAAAGATACTATTGATGAGAATAATGAAAGGCTGGAATACCTCGGTGATGCCATTCTGAGCGCACTGGTGGCCGATTATCTTTTTAAACGTTATCCCTATAAAGAAGAAGGTTTCCTTACTGAAATGCGCAGTAAAATGGTGAACCGCCAGCAGCTTAACGATATCGCGGTCAAGATGGGTTTGAAGAAGGTTACGCTTTATAATAAATCTGACAGCTCGCTCAAAACCAGCCAGATCTTCGGCAATACCCTGGAAGCGCTGGTAGGTGCCGTTTATCTTGACATTGGTTATAAGAAAACCAATAAATGGGTCACGGAACGGGTCATCATGCCGCACATGTTTGTAGACGACCTGGAGATCCTGGAGATCAACCATAAAAATAAACTCTATGGCTGGGCAAATAAGAACGGCCGCCAGCTTGAATTCGAAACCATCAATGAGCAAATCGAAAATGGCCGGCGCTTATTTACAGTGGCTGCTGTCATAAATGGAAAACTCATTGCCCAGGGTAAGGCCTTCAATAAAAAAGATGCTTCACAGATTGCCGCCCAACTGGCTGTCGAAAAACTGGGCATCATCAATTCAGACTCACCGGGAACGGAAGCTATGCATTGAGCTGCAAGCTTCAAACTACAAGCTACAAGCTAGATACCTGGTTTACAGGAATTCTATTTTTAATATCATGGGTTGAAGCCTATCTCTTCGCCATCTCCTTCTTCGCCAGTCATCCGCGTGCCGCTGACATTGTCAGCCTTAGCGAAGGTGGATCCCTCGCTAAAAAAAATATCCTGGGTTTCTAAAAACTCTAAATATTATCATTAATCCTTCTAAGGGTTTTATTAAAGGATTTTTTAGCCCGTTTAAGTAGTTTTCTGAAACCTGTGCGGGAAGCCCATGGGACATTTACCATCACCACCTCTTCCAAAATCCAGTTTTTTAGATCCGTATTTTAAAAAAACTAAATGAAACTACTTAGGAAGGTTTTGTTGTTTTTCAGTTAGTTATGTGCAAGTTTTAATTAAATATGTGGTTTTACGCAAACTTGCAGTAAAAATACTTGCATCTCAAAAAACTGCATTATAGTTTTGCTCTCGCTAAGGACAACCAATAAGCAGTTTCTCTTAGAAAAGCTTAACTGGTTTCTTTACCAACCCTAAAAAAACTAATAAAAACTCCGTACCATGAAGCAATTCTACTTCCTCATCCTGGGACTCTTCATCTCAACCTTATCTTTTTCAGCTCCAGTAATTGAAGCCGTTGGAAATGGCAACTGGCAAGCCAGCCCAACCTGGAATCTTAACAGAAGGCCTGCCAATGGAGATACCATTGTTATTCCTGCCGGAAGGACTGTGATCATTAATAACCAGCAATCACTTAACAATATTTACCTGGAAGTACACGGTACCTTAAGACTGACCAACCTGCTGAGTTATTTATCACTGAATGCTGCCAGCAAGATCCAGGTGGCTGCAGGGGGTAAACTTGAGTCAACTATTGACTTTTTCCAGTATATCATTCTTGGTGGTCAAACTATTTTTTATGCGAATACGCTTAATGGTCCGCAACTGGCTACCGGTAGTTCCAATGGTTTTGCCAGCTACAACCCCCTTCCGGTAAAATTTGTTGGTTTTACGCTCTCACGTAAAAACACAAGCGATGTGCTGGTACAATGGTCTACTTCCGAAGAAATCAATGCTCATTCCTATGAGATTGAACGCAGCCTGGATGGTTCTAAATGGGGAACGATCGCTTATGTTTCAGCTATCGGGAATTCAAATACAGTGAACAATTATTCCTTTACTGATAAAAACATTACTTCCCGCGTGGTTTACTACCGTGTGAAGCAGGTGGATGTTGATTCAAGGTTTACTTATACTGATATCAAATCCATCAAAACAGAGCAGGCGGCTGCAACATCTAACATCAATATCGCTTCTGTACAGGGTAAAGTACTGGTGCAGTTTCCACAGGAAATCAAATCAAAACTTATTGTAAGGATCGTGTCATTAAACGGACAGGTTCTTGAACAGCAATATATCAATGAAGCAGTTGGCCAGGTTGTACTGCAGCCTAAGGCTCACCTGAAAGGAAATTATATAGTATCGATCACTAATGGCCAGGATGTGAATGTGGCCAGGCAGGTGATCCTCTGATAACTTGTTTTTTTAGGCGTTGAGGAAAAAACCCCGGGTATCTACCTGGGGTTTTCTTATTGTATGAAGCGGTTTAGACGTTAATGGTGAATCGTGAGTCGTGAGGCGTGAGTCGGTAGTCAGTAGCCAGTAAAAAGTTCAAAGTTGAAAGTTCAAAGTCGGCCGCGCTGATCTCACGACTCACGATTCACGCCTCACGATTTTGGCAAATCTCCACCAGCACACCACCCGTTGTTTTAGGATGCAGGAAACAAACCAGTTTATTATCTGCGCCCTGCTTTGGCGTTTCACTGAGCAGCAGGAAGCCCTGGCCTTTCAGGCGTTCCATTTCCGCGTAAATATCTTCTACATCAAATGCAATATGGTGCAGGCCCTCTCCGCGTTTTTCAATGAATTTGCTGATCACCCCATCTTCCGAAGTGGATTCCAGTAATTCGATCTTGGTTTCACCTTTTTGGAAAAAGGCCGTGACCACATTTTCTGAAACCACCTCCTCCTGCTTGTAACAGGGTGTATCGAGCAATTTTTCAAATAAAGGGATGGACTTTTCCAGTGATTTGATGGCGATTCCGATATGTTCAATTTTGCGCATGCTTCAATATTTAGGAGAATGGTAAAATTAAGCGAGGTACCGCCTGAAAGCATACGCTTCTGCCAGATTGGGGGTAAATTTGTGATCCGTTATGCTGCACCTTCCCATCTATCTTGACCATAATGCCACCACACCCTGCGATCCCAGGGTTGCTGAAGCCATGTGGCCGTATTTCACGGAGCATTTTGGGAATGCCGCCAGCCGTAATCATTCTTTCGGATGGCAGGCAGCAGCAGCCGTTGAACTGGCACGCGAACAGGTGGCGGCTCTTCTCAACGCGGAGCCAAAGGAAATTATCTTTACTTCCGGCGCTACCGAAGCTGTGAACCTTGCCATTAAAGGTGTTGCTGAAATGTATGCGGCAAAAGGCAATCATATCATCACCACCAATATTGAACACAAGGCGGTGCTTGACAGTTGCCATCACCTGCAGAAACAGGGTGTTGATGTGAGTTATATCCCGGTAAATAATGAAGGCCTTGTTTCAGTGAAAGATATTGAAGCTGCCATCACACCACGCACCATCCTGGTTGCCGTAATGTATGCTAACAATGAGATCGGGAGTATCATGCCGGTGAATGAAATTGGTGAACTGGCCAAAAAGCATGGAATTCTTTTTTTCACCGATGCCACGCAGGCTGTTGGAAAAATTCCGGTTGATGTAATGAAGGACAAGACCGACCTGCTTGCTTTCACCGCGCATAAAATGTATGGTCCCAAAGGTGTGGGTGTTTTATATGCCAGGCGAAGAGATCCAAGGGTGAAACTGGCAGCGCAATTGGATGGCGGTGCACATGAAAGGGGTTTCAGAAGCGGAACCCTCAATGTTCCCGGCATTGTTGGGTTAGGCAGGGCTTGTGAAATTGCAGCGGTTGAAATGGGAAACAATGCTTTACACACAAGTCATTTGCGTGACCTGCTGGAGAAGGGGCTACTGGAAATTGATGAAACATTCGTGAATGGAAGCCGTTTGTCCCGGTTGCCGCACATCACCAATATTTCTTTCCGGTATGTAAATGATGAAGCCCTCATCGCTGGCATCAACAGGGACATAGCCGTATCATCGGGTTCGGCCTGTTCCTCCGCCTCCATGGAGCCTTCTTACGTATTAAAAGCCCTTGGCCTGGATGATGCACTGGCTCAAAGCTCCATCCGTTTTGGATTAGGGAGGCTCACTACCGAAGAAGAGATTAATTTTACTATTGCCAGGGTGCGGGAGACCGTGGCATCATTGAGAGCCATGCATTCCGCTGGCTATTCATCTTAACACAATAAACAAATTGATATGACCAATACAGAAAACGGAATTTTTATCACCGATAAGGCAAAAGAAAGAGTGAAGGAACTGATGGCGGAAGCCGGGCATGCCAACGATCCTGATTATTTTGTAAGAGTGGGCGTTGTGGGTGGCGGTTGTTCGGGACTGAGTTATAAACTTGATTTTGATAACCAGGTAAAACCCGGTGACCAGGTATTTGAACATAATGATGTGAAAGTGGTTACTGACCTGAAGAGTTTTTTATACCTCGTGAATACCACGCTGGAATTTTCTGATGGCCTTAATGGTAAAGGATTCTATTTTAATAATCCCAATGCCAGCAGAACCTGCGGCTGCGGTGAAAGCTTTGCGGTTTAATATCATGAGTAGATGAATCGTGTGTGCATGTGATCTCCTCAAATCCTCAATTCAATTTCCTATTTTGCACCAGCATGTGGTCCATTTGTAAAAAAGAGCTTCGCCAGTTTTTCAGCAGTCTTACGGGATACATCGCCATCATTGTTTTTTTACTGGCCAATGGGCTGGTGCTTTTTGTTTTCAAGGATAATATCCTCGATTTTGGATATGCCAGCCTGGAGCAGTTTTTTTCCTTCGCGCCCTGGCTGTTGATGTTCCTGATCTCCGCTATTACCATGCGCAGTTTTTCCGATGAATTCAAAAGCGGAACATTCGAGATCCTGCTTACCCGGCCCCTGAGCCGCTGGCAGGTGGTGACAGGTAAATTTTTGGGTAGCCTGCTGGTGGCGCTGATCGCACTATTACCAACCCTCGTTTATTATTTCACAATTAATCACCTTGCAGCCGGTGTAGGTATTGATGCCGGTGCGGCAACAGGATCCTACCTGGGTCTTTTCCTTTTATCTTCCATTTTCACGGCCATCGGCATTTGCATAAGTTCTTTTTCCACGAATTCCGTAGTGGCATTCATCGTGAGCCTGATTGCCTGCGTGCTGTTTTATTTTGGATTTACTGCCATCAGTGAGTTGTTTGGACCTGGCCTGGATTATTACATCGAAATGATCGGTATTGATTTCCATTACCGCAGTATGAGTCGCGGTGTACTTGATACCAGGGATATTATTTATTTCCTGAGCCTGTTGGTTTTCTTTTTACTGGTGACCCGTCAAAACCTTGGTAAAAGATAATGAAGAGAAAGAATACTATATGGTGGATCGTTCTGGTGCTTGGCCTGGTTGTCATCAATATTCTCGCTACCCTGTTTCATCAGCGTATTGACCTTACAGAAGAGAACCGCTATTCTCTCAGCCGGCCTACCAAAAACCTTTTGAGCAATCTTGATGAGCCGGTAAGGATTGATGTTTTCATGGAAGGGGATTTCCCTGCCGGGTTCAGGAAGCTGGCCAACAGCGTAGAGGAATTTTTACAGGAATGCAAAGAGTATGGAAAGGGTAATATCGAGGTGAATTTTATTGATCCGCTCAAAGGCCTCGATGATTCCGCTGCCAGCTATGTGATCGATTCCATCAATTACTTTTATGATATCCCGGCATTTACCCTGCAGGCACCCGGCAAGGTAGGAGATGAGCAAACCGTGAAACTGGTTCTTCCAGGCGCGGTTGTACATTACCGTGATACAAGTGTCGGCGTAAACCTGCTAAAAGGCGAAAGAGCTTTTGGCACCGAGCCCGAACAACTGGCGGCACTGTACAATAA
>JAEYUA010000004.1 GCA_023433755.1 Bacteroidota bacterium
CGCCCCTACGGGGCTTCTCCAATCGAATAATCTTCAACGCTACTGATATGTCGCCCCGCTGGGGCTTGGATGTTTAGAGAACAATTTTTTTGACTATTTGAGAATAAAATTTATTGAAAATGAGTTTCAAATTGGATGCATTTCAGTTGCAACAAAAAATATTATTCACAACGTTACAGAATCCCGGAAGGGCGACATACCAGTAACAGAAAAAGAATTACTATTCACACACGATACAGAGCCCCAGCGGGGCGACATATCAGTAGCAGCAAAACATTCCCGAAGGGCGCGAAGGAGAGCAAAGGGCGCTGAGAATGGTTCCCCGGACTTAATCGTTTGCAGTTTGTATTGCATTTGCTTCTATTAAGCTGCGTAATGAAGAGCGATAATATCCAAGTGATGCCCAAGCCAAAGGCCAACAGCCATCAGCTTACCTTTCAAACAAACAAAAACTCCCCCCAACCCAATCCTTATCCTGGTTGTACCTCACACCAATCATTTTTCCTTTACTCAGGCGTGCAAGATTATTAGCTGCGACAGGTCTTTCCTTACCCGGTTCCCAAAAATAAAAAATGCGGATCTCGGCTTTGGCAGGTTCGTTCGTGGTTTCAATGGCTTCAGCGTAATGAACTTTTTTTTGTATGATCCAGTTTTCAGGATCAGGGATCTTTTCTACTTCTTCCTTCGTTACATCAATAATCACTCCCTGTCCTGCGAAAGAGAACAAGGGCTTCACCACGTAATTCTCAAGATCCGCCGGTAAGGCTTCCTGGTTAAGAAAGCGTGTGCGGGGGACATTGGGATGATCAATAAAAGGCAATGTGTATTTACTTAACCGGTAAAACCAGTTAGGATGTGGCACCCAGGTAACATTCAATTCCTGCTGGAAGATCTTGCCCTTCTCCTGCACTTCCGCGCTTTGCTGGTAAAGGTCATCAAAGATCACGCGGTTGTAGATCCTGTTCACCTTTGTTTTAATTCCTTCATTCATATAAAAAAGGTCATCCCCTTCATGGATGATCTCAGTCAGGCAAACCGTTTGAATACCCAGCAATTTTTCCGTCGCGTAAAAATCTACTCTTGTCTTTTGCTGGTGTGGTAAAATTTCCAGCAGGATCACATTGGAAGGATCTTCCCCAGCGATGATAATCTTTTTCAACAGGTCAATATAAGTTTCCCGGTTATATCCATTGAGATATACGGAATGACCAGCCGGCTGGAAAAAATGTTCCGCATGTACTTCGGGTAACAATACCTGCCAGGCAAAGAGGGAAGGAAATCCCTGCATCTCTATGAGCTGTGGCTCCAGTTCACCCTTTTCATTTTTACAAACTCCAAAATCAAAAGCAATGCAGTGAGGATGCGCATCTTCACCCGGCACCGATAAATGGGAAGGAATGGCCCTGCTGCTTTCTGCTGCATATTCCGGGGTGCTGATCACATCAATGATATTTTCACAAGCAGATATTAATTGCTCCCGGAATGAATCAGGTATGAATATGGGAGTTTCCGCAAGCCTGAATTCCAGATGACCGGGAAAGAGAGCAGCCATGGCGTCAACATATTCCTTGTATTTCTTTTCCGTAAAATCCTCGTTGTACTTTTTCCTTAGCGCTGGAACCATAAATTGAATTGATGCGTTAAGTTAAGGATTTTGGTAGTCCATGGACCATGGTCCATAGTGCTTGGACTACCACAAAAAAATCCCGGCACTTACGTACCGGGATAATTCGTTCAGGCGGTAGATTGATTCTTGTTTTCCAGAGGGTCAGACGCCTGTCGGACTTTTCAGGGATTGGATAGATCTGGTTTTTCTTAGTCTCCTTCGCCTCCGCTGAAGCTTCAGCGGCACGCGGACGGCGACTTAGGATTTGGATTCTGATTGGTTTTTCTGTCTTAGGATTTGGATTTGGTTTTGGTTTTTCTTTAGGTACCGGATTTTGGTTTTGGTTTTTCTTAGTGATGCAAAGATGCACAGCAAATCCTTTCCTGTCAAGCCTTTGAAAGAAAATTGTACCGGCTTACTTGTTAATTTTAATAGCAGGTAGTTAGATGCACTTAGTAAAAATTTTAGGTGTCGGTGAAAGGTTGAATATGATCGGTGAACACTTTGAAATGCTAATGTATTTTAACAAAAAAACCCCGCTGGTGTGCGGGGTTTAAAAAATGTCAGGCGTTGAGACCTGGCTTGTGTTCTTTGGTTTTAAGGTTTCCGTAAGAACTACGGCGACCAAGGATATTGAACAGGTCTTTTTATGGATTGGATATGTTTTTCATAGGCCAACAAAATCAAAAATCAGTATTTAATATTGTCAGCATCAATTTTGGTGTTCAAAAGTTCAGCGCGTACAAACAAAATTCAATCCAGAATAGTATGAATCCCTTAATTTGTTGGGATTAGTTGATCAGGATCATGGAAAAATGTCATCAAACAACAACCAGTGACATTATCATCCGCAATATTGAAAAAAAAGATAATGCTGCACTGGCAAAAGTCATCAGGGATACTCTAAAAGAATTTGGCGCCAACCATCCCGGCACTGTTTATTATGATGACACGACTGATCATTTGTATGAAGTATTTCAAAAAGCTTCATCCTGTTATTTCATTGCTGAATTCCATAATGAAGTAGTTGGCGGTGCAGGTATTTACCCTACCAATGGTTTGCCCATAGATACCTGTGAGCTGGTAAAAATGTATTTATTGCCCGCAGTGCGGGGGATTGGACTGGGCAGCCGCCTCATTGAAAAATGTATCGGCTTCGCCAGGCAAAGCGGCTACAAAAATATCTATCTCGAAAGCATGTCCGAACTGCAAAAAGCTTTGAAGACCTATGAAAAATTCGGTTTCGTTTACTTAAATGGACCTATGGGCAATACAGGTCACTTCGGTTGTGAAAAATGGATGCTGAAAAATCTTTATTGAAAAATTAATCAGGCAGTTTCAACTTTCTCCACTTCGTACACAGGACTGAAGAGATAAAGTTTTTTCGTTTTCACTTCTTCACATTTAAAACGCTTGCGCACTCTTTCTATTTTCCTGAAAACTTTTCCATCATGAGTTTTGAATAAATTGCCATCTGCCAGGCTTTCTACAAAAACAAGGTGACTGGATCCCGCATCATATTTCTTCAGCGCACGCAACAATACTTCATCTGCACAACTCGAGGCAGCAGGATCATAAAGCGACTGGAGTAAAGCAAACCTGATGTCGGAAGGGAATACATTCTTCTCTATGAACACAGCCAATAGCTGGCTGAAAACCTGTTTCCATTCTTTTCCATGAGCTGCCACCCTGTTTCCAAATTTTTCGAAAGTGAGCAAGTGTGCCAGCTCGTGCAGCAATGTGATCAGGAAAGCGTAGGAATTAAGATTGCCATTGATGCTGATCCGGTGGTTTTTGTCGAGGTGACGGTGACGGTAATCACCAAGGATGGATTTCCTTTCCCTTGTTACAGTTAAGTGCACTTTATATTGCTGCAGGTATTGAAGCACGGCTTCAAAAGTTTCTGCAGGGAGATAATCCTGTAAAGTGGAAATAGGAGCTTCCTTTTTAGCCATTGCCTTTTTGCTTCAGCAGGTTCATGAGTGACCTTACTTCAATAAATGTGTACACCAGGTAAAGGGCCATGCAGGTGAAGAGGGCAGGTTTATTGATCTCTTTTCCATACATGGAAATGTAAATAAAAGCGAGTATCACCACCAATAGCATCTTCAGCATAATGCTGCCCATTACAGAGCGCATGAATACGTTGGGGTTGGGATTTTTCAGCCCGCGCTTGGCGATAAAAAATGAGATCAGCGTAATCAGGAAGATAAATGTATTGCCCAGGATCAGCACCTGCTGGTCCGCATTCCATTTTTGCAGTAAGGAACGGCCGGCAATAAATAAAGCATTCAGAATAATAAATACCAGGATCACCGGTATGGCGCCGCTAATTTTTCCCTTCATCAGATTCACGTTTTCTTTTGGATGTTTCCCTGACCAGTTTATAGATCATGAGCGACAAAACTAAGAAAGGAAGCAGCCAAACCATCAGCGGGAAAGAAATATCCATCCACTGGTCAGCCTTGTAACCGGCAAAAACAGCAATGCCCAGGGATACAAAAATCTGCGTCCCCAGGCCTGCATACCTTAAAAGGTCACGGTTATTATTTGGCTTCTGCTGCCTGTTGTTGCTGTACATCCTGTTTGCCCATTGCTACCACGCTGGCTGCCGCGGCACCCATCTGGCATTTACCGTTGAAAACAGCGCTGGGGTCGATCTGCAGTTTATTGGCAATGACATTTCCTTCAATATTACCTTTTTCACGGAGTTGCAGTAATTCCTTCACCTGCACATTACCCTTTACCCTTCCAATCACATCGGCATTAGCACCTTCGATATTGCCTTCCACAAAACCATTAGGGCCTATAATAATCTTTGAAGAACATTTGACATTGCCCTGAATGGTACCGTCAATACGCAGGTCATTATCACTTTTTACATCACCTTTTAAAATGGTTCCGGGAGCAATGAGGGTAGCGCTGTTGGACAGGCCTTTTTCCCCGCTGGTGTGGTTTTTTTCTTTGAACATAGGATTGGTTTTTATAAAACAATTTAAAAATCAGTCATTGGATTCTTCAGCCTTGGGCACCTCTAACTGCACGGTATCCAGCTTTACATCAGTATTACCGGCCAGCATTTTCTGTATGCCCTGGCTGTATTGCTCGTGGTAATATAGTTGTTTTTCCAAAGAATCGGTAACGTATTTTAATTCCCGGTACTCACGGTCCATCTGCGCACTGCCATAGCCCGGGATATAATACTTAAGTGGAGTGAATACAATCAGGGCCACGGTGAGTCCGACCAGCAGCACAAAAATGGTGCTCAGCATCACATATACACTCATCCTCGACAGGCGGAAGGTCACCACCTCTTCATAGGTATCGTCATTCATTACCACCAGGCGGTACCGGTTGCGTAACCTTTGAAAAGTACCCCCGGCTTCCAGTTTGGCCATAGTCCGGTTTTGCGATAAAGGTAATAAAACGCAGCAGAGACTTATTAATTGCCAAATCCTTCCAAAAAATAGGCCTTCGTCTATACTAAAATCTTTGAATTTCAGTTTATAAGAACTTAGTTTGCGAACTTAATAATGAGAGTACGAAGTAATATCCTGGTCGGCTTTGGATTGATCCTGGTCAATGCACTGTCATTGCCTGCCCGGGCCCAACTGGGCTTTGACCTCAAGATCGACAAACCCAAGCCCTACGAGGAACGCGTGCTCCGATCTGAAAAGCCCCAGGCCAAACCCCTTCGTGCCCAGGGCCGTTTTTTCCAGAACCTAACCACCCATTACAACTATTTTTTCAACGCCAATACCAAACTCAACGAGGTTATTGACGCGGCCAAACAAAGTCATAAGGACGATTATACCCTCCTTCTCCCCTTTTACAATTACACCCTCGATGCCACCGCGCAGAACTCCAATGAACTGGATTCGGTGATCTACAAAGCCAGGACCGGCATTGTGATGCATGACTTGCGCAACGACTGGGCCGACAACCTTTACCTCCTCTGGGGGGCAGCCTGGTTCATGGAGAAAAAATTTGACTCCGCCGCGCTGATGTTCCAGTTCATCAATTATGCCTTTGCTGAAAAAGAGAAAGATGGCTATTACCGCTACATAGGCAGCCGCATCGATGGTGGCAATGCACTGACCATTTCCACTAAAGAAAAAAGCAAGAACATTGTTACCCCTCCCAGCCGCAATAATGCCTTCATCTGGCAGGCAAGGACCATGATCGAATCGGGCAGGATGGCTGAAGCGGGGAGCCTCATCGCCACTTTAAAAAATGATCCGCTGTTCCCTGAAAGACTCCACGAAGACCTGGAGGAAGTGCAGGCCTACTGGTTTTATAAACAGGGTATGTGGGACAGTTCCGCCACCCACCTGCTCAATGCACTGGACCAGGCAAAGACCAAGCAGGAAAAAGCCCGCTGGGAATACCTGGCCGCGCAGATGCTGGAAAAAGCAGGCAAAACGGATGAAGCACAGAAATGGTACAGTAAATCCATTGGTCATACCACCGACCCCGTGATGGATGTTTATGCCCGCCTTAACATCGTAAGGATCAAAAAAGACACAACCGCGAATTATATCGACCGCAATATCGAGGAACTGCTGAAAATGGCCCGCCGCGACAAGTACACCGACTACCGCGATGTAATCTATTACATGGCCGCGCAGATGGAACTGGAGCGGAATAATTTTGATGGCGCACAAAAACTGTTGTTGAAAAGCGCCAAATACAATAACAATAATATCGCTGCCCGAAGCAAATCATATTTGCAGATAGCCGACCTTACCTATAACCAGAAAAAATATGTGCAGGCCGCACCATTTTACGACAGCATACAGTCAAGAGATCTTGAACAGCGTGAAGCCGACCGGGTGCTGGAAAGACAAACCCTTTTGAAAAAAGTGGTTGGGTTTGACCAGACCATCCGCCGTCAGGACAGTCTCCAACGAATTGCCAGTATGCCGGAAGATGAACGCACGGCCTACATTAACCAACTGGTGAAGCAGCTCCGCAAGCAACAGGGCCTGGATGATGTAGCTCCCATTTCTGGGGGGTCCAATACCAATAATACCGCTTCCGACCTGTTTGGTGCACAACCTAAAGGTGAATGGTATTTTTATAATACCACGCTGAAAACACAGGGCAATCAAAAATTTAAACAGAACTGGGGAAACCGTCCCAATGTTGACAACTGGAGAAGGTTCAGTGATGTGAGCCAGCAGCTCAACCCCAATGTGCTGAACCCTGTAAAAGGAGCTAACCGCACTGCAGAAGATAACCAGCAGCCTGATGACACACCGGATTTCGCCACCCTGCTAGGTAAGTTGCCCCTCACTGATGCGCAGGTAGCAGCTTCCAATGATTCCATCAGGTATGCCCTTTTCGAAACTTCCAAGATCTACCTGAACGAAATAGAGGATTTTGAATCGGCTATCAGTATACTCGATCAGATCAGGACAAGGTTTAGCCAGGGCGATATCAATCATGAAGAGATTCTCTTCAATCTTTATTATGCCTATCGAAAGGCCGGCAACCAGGCAAAGGCCGAAGAAATCAAGGCCCTCCTTATCTCCCGCTATCCTGATTCAAGATTCGCAACGATACTTCGTACTGGTAAGGATCCTGAAGCACAGAACAACCGGGCCGAAGTAACCAAAACTTACGAGGATATCTATGATCTTTTTATAGAAGGCCAGTTTGAAAAAGCTTTAGCCGCCAAGAAGGTAGCCGACAGTACCTACCAGACTAAATTCTGGCAGCCGCAACTGCTCTATATCGAATCGGTTTATCATATCAGGCAACGTAATGACAGCGTGGCCAAACAGGTATTGCAAACTCTCATCGCGCAAAGTGAAGATGAAAAGATGGCCAGCAAGGCGCAGACTATGATTGATGTGTTGAACCGGCGCCATGAAATTGAGGCAGAACTGATGGCAATGCAGGTGGTGCGTCCGCAGGAGGATGTAATACGTGAACCGGAAGACCTCCCGCGTCCATCCATCACCGTGAAAAAAGACAGCAGCATCAATTCCACCAGGCCAGTTGTTACCGATAACCGTGTCAATAATCTACCGCCCGACAAACCGGTAACAGTCACCAATACCCACCAGCCTGTAAAAGATACTACCAGGACCATCCCTGCTGATACAATTGCCATAAAACCAGTGAAAAAAGATACAGTAGCGGTGCAGCCGGTACCGAAAAAAGACACCCTGCTTGTGGTAAAACCGCCGGTGAGCCAGCCTAAGATGCATGCCTCCGGTTATATTATCGATTCCATGAACAAACACTACGCGGTGGTGATACTCGACAAAGTGGATGCCCTGTTTGTGAATGAAGTGAGAAATGCTTTCTACCGTTATGGCCGCGATAAATATTATACCATGCCACTGGAATATGAAGTGAAGGATTTTGATGCCGACCGCAAACTGCTCCTGGTAGGCTCTTTCAGTAATGCCAGGGAAGCGGCTGAATATATGAATAATGCAAGGCTGGCTTCTCCTTCCGAGATCATGCCCTGGCTGAAGGCGGAAAAATACAGCTTTACCATTACTACTGCTGCCAACCTGGAAACCCTGTTGCAGAAAAAAGACCTGCCGCAGTATTTACAATTTCTGGATCAAACTTTGCGTGTGAAATAAGGGGGCTCATCATGGGTTTTAAATTTTTAACCTGGCATTAGACCCTATTTTTTAGCTTTGGAACCTGGAT
>JAEYUA010000036.1 GCA_023433755.1 Bacteroidota bacterium
ACAGGGCGCTGGAGGCTGTGAGCATACAGCTATTCCTTTACCTGCCCGGTTCGCAAAAAGATAGTCTCGCCGGGGGCATGTTCTCCCGCAGCAACGGTGATTTCAGTTTTGAAAATGTTCCTGCCGCGGATAGTATCCGCGTGGAAGTTTCAGGTATTGGCTACGAGGATTATACACGCATGATAACAGTGGATGCCCGTAATGGTTTTTCCTACGACCTGGGAAATGTAATGCTGGAGCAGATGGCCCAGGTGATGACCGGTGTAGTGATTACAGCCCAAAGACCTGCACTACGCATGGGCATTGACCGCAAGATCTTTGATGTGGACCGCAACATTACTTCAACCGGTGGAACAGCCATTGATGTAATGAGAAATATTCCTTCCGTTTCAGTTGACGTGGAAGGCAATGTATTATTAAGAAATGCGCAGCCCCAGATCTTTGTTGATGGAAGGCCTACCGTGCTTACCCCGGACCAGATACCTGCCGACCAGATCGAAAGAATAGAACTGATCACCAATCCATCAGCGAAATTTGATGCAGCCAGCACAGCGGGTATCATCAATATCGTGATGAAAAGAAACAGGCGGGTAGGTATTAATGGTGTTGCCACTGTTGGTGCCGGTCACCCTGGTATCTATAATGGAAACCTTACACTAAATGCCAGGCAGGGCAAGGTGAATTTTTTCGTGAGCGGCGGTTATAACCACTCAGGAGGCCGTGCGAAGGGAAGTACATTCAGGCAGAACAGGAAAAATGGAGCGGTTGATAATTATTTCAACCAGTACAACTGGACAGAAAGGAACAGACGTTTCGGTTCGCTTCGTTTTGGTGTAGATTTTTTCGCGAGCAACCGCTCAACACTTTCAGCCACGCAAAATATTGTAGATGGAAAATTTGAAAATGAAGAAACCCAGGACCAGGAATACCTGAACAGCGCAAGAGTGCTGGAAAGAACGGGTAACCGTTATGCACTCGGCAACAGCGGCTTCAGAAGGTATAATTCACAGTTGAATTTTTCACACCGCTTCCCCGAGCAGGGAAAGGAAATTACCGCCAACATCAATTATAATTATGGCAATGGCCGCGAGGCTTCCGATATCGTCAACCGTTTTTACCTGCCTGATGGTTCACCTTATAATGACGAAGCAAGGGTGCGTAATGCAGGAAGAAATGGCAACGACCAGTACACCTTCCAGGTTGATTATACTGATCCCCTGGGAGAAGATGGCAAACTCGAAGCCGGTATCAGGGCCTTCTTCCATGACCAGCAAAGTTATTTTTCATCTTTTTCCGTAGCCAATGGACAGGAAACCCTGTTGCCATTGAGCAATAATTATGCGTATAAGGAATGGGTGAATGCAGGATACCTGAGCTTTTCAAACAAGATCAAAAATTTTTCCTACCAGGCGGGACTTCGTGCAGAGTTCTCCAGGTTTGAAGGGGAACTGGTAGACAGTGCCAAATCTTTCGGTTACCGGTACCCGAAAAGTGCATCGCGCATTTTTGATGCCTTATTCCCTAGCCTTTTCCTTACCAATAAAGTGAATGACAATGTTGAATTGCAGGTGAACTATACCCGGCGCATCCGCCGTCCCAATTTCTGGCAGCTCAATCCCTTCATCGATATCAACGACCCGGTGAACCTGAGGCAGGGTAATCCGCAATTGCAGCCCGAGTTTGTAAATTCCTTTGAATTCAATTACAGCCAGGATTATACGAAGGGTAATTTCCTGGGTGTGATCTATTACCGCAATAATATGCGGGACATCACCCGGTATAGCGATACCATCAGTACTGCCCTTTACCAGCAGCTCAATAACGCGGCCATTGATCCCAATGCCATCCTCAATACTTTTATCAATGCCCGGAGCACTAATACCATGGGGCTTGAACTCACATTGCAACACCGCTTCAGTGAAAATTTCGACATTGTACCTACCATTGATATGCAATACAGGAAGGTGAATGCCGATGTGAATGCGCTCCAGTTGAGCAATGAAGGTTTCAATTGGGACGCGGAGATCACCATGAATTATAAATTCCCCGCGCAAAAAGGATTCTTCCAGAACCTCGGCCTCCAGCTTGTGGGTGAATACGAATCAAGAGAAGTGACCGCACAGGGCCGCAATCTCCCGGAATTCCAGGTTGATTTTGGTTTCAGAAAAGAGTTCGGTGCCGAAAAGAAAGCCGCACTCAATTTCAATATCAATGATATATTCAACTCACACCGCTTCGGAAATATCTTTGATACAGACTCATTTTACCAGGAGTCTTTCAGGCGAAGGAATGTGCGGAGTTTCCGTATTGGCTTTACCTATAAATTCGGAAAAGACAACTTTAATATCTTCCGCAGGGAGGGCTCAAGGGAGGACAACAGGGAGGAACAATAGGAGGGCAAAAAATGTTAAATTATCCCTGACCGGTATTTTTAGCCTTAAAACCTGCTCACTTTAATGATAAATGGTTAAGGCACAAACCCTTATTTAAAGTAATTTGCACAGTTCAGTCCACCATCAAAGGGCTGTTTGACTGAACATGAGAAAACACTTTTTTACCTGCCTCTTTTCATTTCCCGTATTTATTGCCGCCGCCCAGCCCGGGGTTTCCCCCCGGCTCGTCCCGGTAATCCCCGACAGCAATAGCGTTGTTTATAATGGTATCGAACATGTGGGCTATATGGCCAGCATTGAAGGCATCCCCTATTATAGTTCCCTCGAATGGATCAAAGGCACCATGGTCTACCGCGACCAGCCCTATGCCGGAGTGGATCTCAAGTATGACCTGATCCGCGACGAAGTGATCCTTCGGCATTTTAATGGTTATGTGGGAGTAACCCTGTTTACACCGCGACTGCAATCCTTCACACTGGGTGATAAAAAATTTGTGAACCTGTCCAATGCCAGCGGCCGTTCAACCGGTTTTTATGAAGAACTGGTTACAGGAACGGCAGGCGTATATGCCAAACGCTCCAAAAAGATCAACGAGACCCTGCTTGCTACGGGTGTTGAAAGAAAGATCTCCGCATCCAATGCTTATTATATTTTAAAAGACGGGGTATTGCATGGTGTGAGAAATGAAAAATCTGTGCTGGAACTGTTCAAAGACCATAAGTCAGAAATACGCGCCCATCTCAAGGGCCGTGGATTGAAGTTCCGCAAGAACCCCGAAGCCTACCTATTAGTTGTTGCCAATCACTATAATCAATTAAGCCGCTGACATGCTTAGATCCTTATTTGTTTTTTTTGCTTTCATTTTATTGAATACCTCCCTGCATGCCCAGCAGCCCCTGATCTCCGGCAATTTCAGGGATATGAATGTTGAAAGCTTTTTCAAAAAAATTGAAAGCTCCACCCCTTATTTTTTCTATTACGATGTGAAGCAGCTCGACAGCATCAGGATCAATATCAATGTAAATAACCTGCCGCTGCCGCAGGTGCTGCAGGAAGCTTTCAAACAGACCGATGTGCAGTTTGCCATTGATGATGCCAACCGCGTATTCATCACCCGCAAGGTGCAGATCATGACAGCGCTTCCCGAAGGTTTTTTCCAGAAGGACGCACAAAAGACTGACAATACCAATGCACTCGTTAATGCCATTGATGCACGCAATGTAAAAAAGATGACCTCTGAAAACAGGGTCTATGATGTAGGCGTAAAGACCAATACATTTTCCACAGTGCCGGTGGTGATCAATGGATTCATCCGCAATGAAAAATCCGGGGAGCCGGTAATCAATGCTTCAGTTTACGTTGAGAATCTCAATCTCGGTGCACTTACCGACCAGTATGGATATTATACCCTCACGCTGCCTCCCGGTAATTATAACCTCGGAGTGCAGGGTATTGGTATGAAGGATGCCCGCTACCAGGTAAATGTTTTTAGTGAAGGAAGACTGGATATTGAAATGAAGGAAGCGGTGTCTGTATTAAAAGGCGTAACCGTTTCGGCGCAGAAAGTATCCAATATCAACAGGGTGCAAATGGGTGTGGAGCGTCTGAATATCGAAGCCATCAAACGCGTACCTACAGTTTTTGGGGAAGCAGACGTGATGCGCGTGGTGCTTACACTTCCTGGTGTAAAAACGGTGGGAGAGGCCAGCTCAGGTTTCAACGTGAGAGGTGGTTCAGCAGACCAGAACCTTGTATTAATGAATGGAGCTACCATTTATAACCCATCGCATTTCTTCGGTATGTTCTCCGCTTTCAATCCCGAGATCGTAAAAGATATTGAGTTATATAAAAGTAGTATCCCTGCCAAGTTCGGAGGCCGTTTGTCTTCTGTACTGGATATTGGTTTGAGAGAAGGCAATAAAAAAACCTTCTCCGGTTCCGCAGGTATTGGTGTGGTCACCAGCCGTTTTAATATCGAAGGTCCGCTGGTGAAAGACAAAACCTCTTTTATCATTGGCGGCCGTACTACGTATGCCAACTGGCTGCTGAAACTTTTACCGAATCCCTACGACAGGTCGCAGGCTTCTTTCAATGACGGTAACGTAAGCGTGAGCCACCGTTTCAACCCGAGAAATGATCTTTTTGTTACCGGTTATTTTAGCAACGATAAATTTAATCTTGCCAGCGATACCACTTATGGTTACAGCAACCGGAATGTGAACCTGCGCTGGAGGCATAATTTCAGCAGCAAGCTGGTGGCCTTCTTCTCGGGCGGTTACGACCAGTACCGCTACAAAGTGTACAGCGAAGGCAACAAGGTCAATGCGTACTCACTCGATTTTGATGTAAGCCAGTATAATTTCAAATCTGATCTCACTTACAGTCTGGATGCCCGCCACAGCCTTGATTTTGGTTTGAACACCATCCGTTACAAACTGAATCCAGGTGCATTCACTCCGAGAGGCGGTCAATCGCTGGTAACAACTGATATCGTTCAGCCTGAGCAGGCGCAGGAGAGTTCAGTGTACATCTCCGACCGTTTTAATGTATCACCGGAGTTTTCAATCGTTGCCGGTATCCGTTATACCATGTACAATTACCTGGGTTCAAAAACCGTGAAGTATTATGCGGAGGGATTACCCAAGGAAGAAGGAAACGTGGTGGAAACCAGGCAGTACGGGGCAGGAAAGGTCATCAACACCTATTCCGCTCCCGAGTTCCGCTTCTCACTGCGTTATGCCTTCACAGAGAATTTTTCTGTGAAAGCGGGTTATAATTCTTTGCGCCAGTACATCCACATGTTGTCCAACACAACGGCTGTGGCGCCTACTGATATCTGGAAGCTGAGCGATCCCAATATCAAACCGCAGCAGGGCGACCAGGTTTCGCTGGGCTTCTATAAAAATTTCAAGAACAATACCGTGGAAACATCGGTAGAAGTCTATTATAAAAAACTGAAGAATTACCTCGATTACAAGGCAGGTGCGACCCTCGTACTGAATCATCATATCGAAACCGATGTAATGAATACGAAGGGTAAGGCCTATGGTGCAGAGGTAATGGTGAAAAAAACGATAGGCAAGCTGAATGGCTGGGTGAGTTATACTTACTCACGCATCCTGCTGCAAATGGATGATCCCACCATCAGCACACCCGTGAATGGCGGCAGGTGGTATCCCGCTAACTATGATAAGCCGCACGATGTGACCGCGGTGGGCAATTTCAAGGTGAATCACCGTTTCAGTCTTTCCCTGAATATGACTTACAGCACGGGCAGGCCGATCACCCTTCCTGTTGGAAGATTTTATTATGGAGGTTCACAGCGCGTATTGTATTCTGACAGGAATGCCTACAGGATCCCCGATTATTTCAGGACTGATTTCTCTTTGAATATCGATGGTAACTATAAAGTAAAACAGCGCACGCATAATTCATGGACCATTGGTGTGTACAATATGACCGGCAGGCGCAATCCATTCTCCGTTTATTATGTATCGGAGAACGGACTGGTGAACGGTTATAAATTGTCCATTTTCGGAAGCGCCATTCCATTCATCAATTTCAATATCAGGTTCTGATGCTGAAACGTTGTCTTCCATTCTCAATCATACTGCTGGTAGCGGGTTGCAAAGATCCGTTTGAGGCCGAGTTGCGTGCCTCGGACCGGTCATGGCTGGTGGTGGAAGGTGTTTTGAATGCAGGCCAGGGACCAACGCGCATCAGTTTAACCGAATCGGTGCCTGTTGGGCAGCAGCAGTTAAAACCGGTGTTGCAGGCCCAGGTGATGGTTGAATCAGAAGCAGGGATGGTATATACTTTTTCGGAATCAGGCAGTGGAAACTATCTGTTCAGCCAGTTGCCCATGGTAACAGGCGAGCGGTACCGCCTGCGCATCAAAACAGCACAGAACAAAGAATACCTGTCTGATTTTGTTGAAGCCAGGAAGGCGCCGGAGATCGATACCATTACCTGGAAAAAAGATAATGATGGACTTAAGTTCTATGTGAGCACCCATGATGCCACGAACAGCACGCGTTATTACAACTGGAAATTTGATGAGACCTGGGAGATCAGGTCATTTTACACGGCAGATTATAAATGGACGGGTGATACTGTATTGAAACATGATATGTATAACTACCGGTGCTGGTTGTACGATAGTTCCAGGAACCTGTCACTCGGCACTACAGCGCAGTTGGAGCAGGATGTTCTGAATGAACAACTGGTTCATTTTATTCCGCTGGGCTCTGATAAACTCGATTACCGTTACAGCATGCTGCTGAAACAGCAGAGTCTTACCAAAGAAGCCTACCAGTACCTGTTGCTCATGAAAAAGAATACCGAGAGCATCGGGAGCATTTTTGATCCCCAGCCTTCTGAGCTGCGCGGAAATATCAACTGCATCTCCGATCCCGGTGAAGGAGTGATTGGCTACGTGGTAGCCACTACTACTACAGAGAAAAGGATTTTTGTGACGAATGTGGAAGCCAACTGGAGCTATACTGAAAATTGTCCTTCCATTGATGTGGACAAACACATGGATTCAGTGAGGAAGTGGGTGCCTTTTTACCTGCCCTGGGGAGCATTGCTCAGCCCTGGCGGTACACCCATTCTTTATTATATGGCGCCTGCCACCTGCGTGGATTGCACAAGGAGGGGCGGTGACCTGAACATGCCATCATACTGGTAAAAAGAGTAGATGAATTATAAAAATATCCCGGCCTTTACCGACAGGTTCAAACAAAACCCTGGCGGTGTATTCCGGAAAACAAAAACGAATATGAAAAAGTGGAACTGTACCGTTTTAGTGCTGATCTTACTGGCAGGCTGTAAGGATCCGTATGATATTGAATTGAAGCCCGGTGATGTGTCTGTTCTGGTAGTGGATGGTTTGCTCAACACAGGCCAGGGTCCTACAAGCTTCAGGCTCACACAGGCGGTAAGCCTGCAGGATGCCGCGCAGATCAAACCGGTTTTACAGGCTACGCTCACAGTGGAGAATGCAAGTGGAACGGTGTTTCCATTAGCGGAAACGGGCAATGGTTTTTATACCCTGGCCCAACTGCCATCCACACCGGGAGAGCAATACAGGCTGCGTATCAAAACCAATTCAAAAGAATATTTGTCCGATTATGTGGATGTGAAATCAACACCTGCCATTGACAGCATCACCTGGAGCCGTGGTGCGGATGGGCTTCATGTTTATGCCAGCACGCATGATGCCAGCAATAATACAAGGTATTATAAAAGGGATTTTGATGAGACCTGGGAGATCCGTTCTTATTATACAGCCCAGTACGAATACCAGGGCGGAACCAATATTGTTTTTTCTCCCAATTACAGGTACCGCTGCTGGAAGTATGGCAATTCCACCACCATTAACCTGGGATCTTCAGCACAATTGCAGAATGATGTGATCAGTGAAACACCCATTCATTTCATTCCTCTTAATTCAGAGAAACTGGGTTACAGGTACAGCATCCTGGTGAAGCAGCAAAGTCTTACCAGGGAAGCCTACCAGTATTTCCAACTGATGAAAAAGAATACAGAATCCATCGGCAGCATCTTTGATCCGCAGCCATCAGAGCTCAAGGGAAACATCAGGTGCATCTCCGATCCTGAAGAAGGTGTGATTGGTTTTCTTACCGCATCCGACATTAAAGAGCAGCGCATCTTTATCACGGCTAATGAAGCCAGTTGGAACTATCCACAAAGCTGTTATACAGTGGAGGTGAAGAACCATCCTGATTCTATTTCCTTATGGGTTCCCACTTTTCTTCCTTACAGCGCCCTCGAAACTGCGCCAGGAGTGGTAGATAAATATTATTTCGGCCCGGCCCAGTGTGTTGATTGTACCGCAAGAGGCGGAAACCTGAACATGCCCAGTTATTGGTAACCTTTATTTTTCAAGAACATGAGAT
>JAEYUA010000037.1 GCA_023433755.1 Bacteroidota bacterium
AAATCGCCTCCCATCATGTCAATTCCTATCTTCATGTGTTCAAGCTTGTCTTAAATACCCGGGCTGATGTAAAGAAAACGCAAAAGTCGCCAGGAAAACCTTCCCCGCGACTTTGCATTGATTATCTCAAGAACTTCTTATTTCTTAACAGGGGAGTTTTCTGCAACAACCTGTCCTTTATAATAAAGTTTTCCTTCACTTACGTGGGCACGGTGACGAACATGTGTTTCGCCGGTAGCGCTGTCGGTAGTGAGGGTGGCAGCTACAGCTTTATAGTGTGTTCTGCGTTTCGCACTTCTTTGCTGCGAATGTCTGCGTTTGGGATTTGGCATATCTGACTCTTTAAGTTATTTATTATTTTATGTTTAGCTAATGGCTATTGGCCATTAGCCATTGGCTTATTCCAATCCTTTGAATTTTTCGAGGCCTTTCCAGATCGGGTTGGAGCCTTCCTTGTCATCCGTACCCAGTTTTTTCAAAACTTCGCGGGCGGAGGGATTACAATGAGGTCCGTCCATATTCTCGTATTCACAGGTCTTCTGCATCGGGATACTCAGGTTCACGAATTCGTAGATCCAGTCCTTTACATCAATATGGCTCTCTCCCCTGGAGATATAGTACACGTCGGGATCTTCTTCCTGGTCATTCATCACATCAGGCTCGTCGGTCATCTTTACCGTGATGGTGAATTCATCGAAAAGCTGGAGGGGAAGGTTATTATTGCAGCGGTCGCAAGTGACCTCCGCCTTACCCCCGATCTCGAAACGCAGGATCATGAAACTGTTATTCTTTTCCAGTTTCAGTTTCACCTGGGCATCGGGATTCCGGAAATCCTGTTCGTTGTACTCCTCAAAGAACCTGTCATCCACTTTATAGCTGAACTCATGCAGACCGGGTTTTAAACCAACAAATGCTATTTCAAATTCCCGGCGGTTGCTCATCTCTACATGGACCCCGCTATTTATTGCGGGACGCAAAGGTAAAGGAAATAGGCGGAAAGAGCGTATTTTGAAGCGGGATTTTAACGAATTCTGCCTATAAAAACATGCTGAAAACCTTACTGAGAGACCGGCTCCTGCTTGTTTTGCTGGTCCTGTGCATCCTGGTGAAACTATTCTCGCTCCGGGCCGACTGGGTGGAAAGGTACTATACCCATGGTTTTTATCCTTATTTCTCCTCTACCCTGCGGTTCCTGCTCGGCTGGATCCCGGTGAGCGTGGGTGACCTGCTATATGTGGGCGCCTTCATTTACCTGGTGGTTAAGACCTGGAAATACCTGCGCATCCTGGCCAAAAGGCAGGTGAAGGAATATCTTTCCTGGGTGCTGCTGCGCAAATTCGTGAGACTGGTACTCTGGATCTACCTCGTGTTTAATATTTCCTGGGGGCTTAATTACAACCGCCAGGGCATTGCCCGGCAATTGCAACTGGATGTAAAACGCTATGATAAAAAAGAATTATTCGAACTAACCTCGCTGTTGCAGCAAAAATTGAATGAATCCGCGGCGCTGGTTGATACCGTTAAAAGAACGGAGTGGCAGCAAAACGCGAAATTATTCCGCCAGGGAAAAAGGGATTTTGACCTGGCAGCCCGGCAGTATCCATTCCTTGATTATCACATCCCCTCCATCAAGGCCTCGCTATTTAGCAGTGTAGGACATTATTTCGGATTCAGCGGGTACTTCAATCCATTTTCCGGCGAAGCCCATCTCAATACAGCCGAACCTGTTTTTGTAAAACCTTTTGTGCTCAACCATGAAATTGCACACCAGTTGGGATATGGTAAAGAAAATGAAGCCAGTTTTGTTTCTTTTCTTGCCGGCAAAAATTCTGACCAGGTTGATTTCAGGTACTCGCTCTATTATGAACTTTATTTTAATGCCTTTAGGGAAGTGGTGATTACACGCGACAGTATTGCCATCCGTTCCTATTCCAAAAATCTGCATCCCCGTGCACAGCGCGACCGCGCAGCGGAGATCTCCTTCCGGTCAAAAAGAAAGAACCGGATGCAACCCCTGGTTACGGATTTTTATGACGGTTATTTAAAGATGAACGACCAGCCCGGCGGCATCACTACTTATAATGAAGTCACTTCCTGGCTGATCGCATATATGAAAAAATATGGCGCGGAGGCATTGTAGCGTGAATCGTGAATCGTGCTTCGCCAGCCATAGCTTCAGCGAAGGCTGGAATCGTGCTTCGCCAGCCATCCGCGTGCCGCCGAAGCTTCAGCGGAGGAGCAAGCTTCAGCGAAGGCTGGAATCGTGCTTTGCCAGCCATCCGCGTGCCGCCAAAGCTTCAGCGGAGGAGCAAGCTTCAGCGAAGGCTGGAATCGTGAATGTCCCTACGCCGGAAATTCCGACTACTGACTACTGACTACCGACTCCCAATTCTCTGACGACTCCGACTTTGAACTTTCAACTTTGAACTTTGAACTGACTACGGATTCAAAAATTGGAATTCATCGGACATGCCGTTGACATGTCCCTACGCCGGAAGTTCGGACACTGACTACAGACTACAGACTACCGACTACAGACTACAGACTACAGACTACATACTTCTCACTTCCGACAACCGACCCTGACTTTCTTCAACTTTCATTAGGTTTGCGCAACGATTAGCAATATGTCAGATTATTTTCAGAATAAGGTAGTTGTGGTAACAGGTGGCACCGATGGTATCGGTAAAGCGCTGGTGTATGAACTGCTGGCCGCAGGCGCTAAAGTGGCTACCTGCAGCCGCAACCACGATAAACTTTACATGCTTCAGTCAGATTACCCTTCCTACCCTTTGCATACAGTTGTTGCTGATGTAAGCAATGAAAATGACTGCAGGCATTTTATTGAATCCACCATCAAAGTCTTTGGCGGCATAGATGTGCTGATCAACAATGCCGGCATCTCCATGCGCGCCCTGCTTAAGGACACCACCATTGATGTGATCAGGAAGGTAATGGAGATCAATTTTTTTGGCGCGGTGTATTGCACCAAGTATGCACTGCATTCAATCATTGAAAGAAAAGGTACCATCGTTGGCGTTTCTTCCATTGCAGGATACAGGGGATTACCGGGCCGCAGTGGTTATTCCGCTTCCAAATTTGCTTTGCAGGGATGGCTGGAATCAATCCGCACGGAACTGGCAGGTGATGATGTGCATGTAATGTGGGTCTGCCCTGGTTTTACCAGCAGCAATATCCGCAATGCAGCACTGAACCAGTCGGGAGAAAAACAGGGTGAAAGCCCGATGGATGAAAACCAGATGATGAGCGCCGAAACCTGTGCACGTCACATACTGAAGGCGGTAAGAAAAAAGAAAAGAACACTGGTGCTGACCTTCACAGGCAAACGCACCATATTCATGGAAAAATTTTTTCCGGGCCTGACCGATAAACTGGTGAGGAAGTTTTATTTTAAGGATAACAAGCTGGTGAAATAAGCCAATGGCTATTGGCCATTAGCCATTGGCTTTTAAAACAAATGAATCACCGCAATCAATCATGCCCTTAATAACACTCACATCCGATATTGGTGAACAGGATTATCTTGTTGGCGCAGTGAAAGGGCGGCTGCTGCGTATCAACCCGGATTTCCAGGTCATCGACATCACCCATAAGCTCTCTCCCTTCAACTACCCGCAAACAGCCTATGTCTGCCGCAATGCCATCAAGAATTTTCCTGAATTCACTTTTCATATCGTACTGGTCAACCTCTTTGAATCAAAACCGGAGCAACTGCTCATGGCGTTTCATAAGGATCAATACCTGATCTGCGCCGACAATGGATTGCTGGGAATGATACTGGAAGACAAACCCGACATGGTACTGGGCATACCCATGGAAAAAACGGCAATCAAGAATACCCTTTACTGCATAGATGTGGCAGCCCGCGCCGTGATGCAGTTAAGCAATGGCGAACCGCTGGAAAAAATCGGCATTCCCGATACCAGCTATATTGAAAAACATCCTTTGCGGCCAACACTGGGCGATAACTGGATAGAAGGTCATATCATCTTCATAGACAATTTTGAGAATGTGATCGTGAACATCACCCAGGAACAGTTTGAACAGCAGCGGAAAGGCCGCCGCTTCCAGATCATCTTTAAAAGAGATGAAGTGATTGACCGGATCAGCGGCTCCTACGCGGATGTGCCACAGGGTGAGAAACTGGTTTTGTTTAATAGCGCCGGTTACATGGAAATCGCGATCAATAAGGGTAATGCGGCCGGGCTCTTTGGTTTAAAAGGTTATAATGAAGGCAGCAGCCAGCAGGTATCCAGCATGGTGCAGAACCGGTTGTTCTACCAGACGGTGAAGGTGTATTTCGAGTGAGATTTACCGCCAAGAAAGAAGGGCGCCAAGAAAAGCCAATGGCCAATGGCTAATGGCCAATAGCCCTTCTCACCGTCTAAATAAATCATAAAACCCCTCATTTCCCCCCTTTCTCATTTATCTGCGGTTTAATTTAGCTGCTTCCCTATTTTTGCCTACCCTGTAAACAGGCTGCAGGGATTAAACTAACCACCTTCTATGAATTTTAGAAAAGTCAACAACATTGCCGGCTGGGCAGTGTTTGCCATCGCTTCTCTTGTTTACATTCTCACTACCGAAATGAGAGGCAGCTTCTGGGATTGCGGAGAATTTGTTTCGGCTGCTTACAAAGTGCAGTTACCCCACCCTCCCGGCGCGCCACTCTTCATCCTGCTGGGCCGCTTTTTTGTAATCCTTTTTGGTGATGACCCCATGACCGCTGCCAAAGCCGTAAACGTGATGAACGCACTGGCTTCCGGCTTTACCATTTTATTCCTTTTCTGGACCACCACGCACTTCGCCCGCAAACTCATGTCGGGTTTTGTGAACGAACCCACCATGGCGCAAACCACTGCTATCATCGGTGCCGGTGTGGTTGGCGGACTTGCTTATACTTTCAGTGATTCATTCTGGTACAGCGCTGTTGAAGGTGAGGTGTACGCACTTTCTTCTCTTTTTACTGCTCTTGCATTCTGGGCGGTATTGAAATGGGAAAGGGCTGATGATGCAGCGGGCAACGACCGTGTGCTGCGCAACCGTGCCGACAGGTGGATCGTATTCCTTTTCTTTTCCCTCGGTCTTTCCATTGGTATCCACCTGCTGGGTATCCTGGTAATTCCCGCGGCAGTGATGGTTTATTATTACAAACGTTACAATTATACCAGGAAGGGTGCGATCTGGGCTTTCATTATTGGATGTATCCTTACCGGCCTTGTACAGGTGGTGGTGATCAAATGGACCGTGCTGATCGCAAGCCGCTTTGACCTGGTATTTGTCAATAATTTCGGGCTGCCTTTCTTCTCGGGTTTTGCTTTCTTCTTTATCCTGCTGGCCGTTTTGATCTGGCTGGGTATTCGCACGGCCAACAAGAATAACTGGTCATTCTTACGCCTTGGTTTGTGGTGTTTTGCCTTTATGATGATTGGTTACTCCACTTATATCACTACCATGGAGCGCTCCAATGCTAATCCATCCATGGACATGAACAACGTGGACAATCCAATGAACCTCGTTTACTACCTCGGTCGTGAACAATATGGCTCACAGCCAATTCTTACCGGTCCGCATTTCGCAGCACCTTATAAGCGTGATGCGAATGGTAATCCCGATCTTAAAGAAGGTAAAAAAAGATATGCAAAGGGTGATGGCCGCTATGTGGAACTGCCCCGCGAACTGGAATACAAATATTACAGCCAGGACATGCAGTTGTTCCCGCGTGTATGGGATCCCAGCAATGAACAAAGCCATGCAGATTTTTATATGCAATGGCTTGGCCTGGATCATTACCGTGCAAGAGCACAAGGATATGTAGCCGAAGTGGATTATGAAAACAATTTCATTTACACAGTGGCCGACCGTAACGGCACCAGAGGTGAGACCTATGAATTGCCTGACGGTTACCGGCCGAAAGTGGGAAGAGGCCAGCCCATAGACCAGGGTACGCCTATCGCAACACAGGCACCTACCTATCTTGACAATATCGAATGGTTCATGAGTTACCAGTTGGGCTTCATGTACTGGCGTTATTTCATGTGGAATTTCTCCGGCAAACAAAACGACCTGCAGGGTTTCGGAAATAAAAGAGACGGTAACTGGATCACCGGTATCTCTGTAATTGATAACGCGAGGCTGGGCGACCAGTCCATGATGCCGGACAGCATCAGCGGTGGAAAATCAACCAATACTTTATTCCTGCTTCCATTTATACTTGGTGTTATAGGTTGCATCTTCCATTTCCTGAAAGACCGTAAGGACTGGATCGTGACCTTCCTGCTATTTTTCATGACAGGTATCGCCATTATCGTTTACCTGAACCAGGCCGGCAACCAGCCGCGCGAACGTGACTATGCCTTCGCGAATTCTTTCTATCCCTTCGCCATCTGGATCGGGCTTTCGGTGATCGGCTTTGTGCGCATGGCTCTTGAAAAAAATGACAAGCAGGCTTACGTCAATAATATTGTTTACAGCAGCCTCGCAACAGTAATTGTTATGCTGATGAGTGATGCCAACAACATGCATGGCGGATCCATCCTGGGCGCTTTACTGGGTGGTGCGCTTACGGCCATCGTAGCTGCAGCATTCACCTTCATTGTAAGAGCAGCGGCAGGAAAAACCCAGAACCTGCGAATGGCTTCATTAACCGCAACAGCACTCTGTATGGTGATTCCTGTAATCATGGCTGCAGAGGAATGGAATGACCATGACAGGAGTAAAAAACTGCTGGCACCCGACATGGCCCGCAATTACCTGGAGGCTTGTCCAAAAGACGCCATCCTCTTCACTTTTGGTGATAATGATACTTACCCATTATGGTATGCGCAGGAAGTGGAAGGGGTGCGTCCCGATGTGCGCATCGTAAATACCAGCCTGCTGGGTATTGACTGGTATGTGAACCAGCTTCGTTATAAAGTCAATGAAAGCGCTGCTGTTGATGTGATCTGGACTGAAGACCAGATCCGCAATCTCCAGGTGATCTACAATGGCACGCAGGGCAATGAACAATTCGGAAGAGTAAGGCTTGACAGCTTCATGCGTTATAATGTAGGCAATATGCTGAAGAAGGATGACAAAGGACAGATCGTTGCCAACTTCCCCATGCAGATGGTGATCCCTGTTGATACCGCCTACGTGCGCAGTGCCGGCCTGGTTCGTCCGGATGATGTAGTGCTTCCCGAATTCATGCTGGACATTTCTCCCAACAAAAATATGTTCACACTCGACCAGCTTACCATTCTGAATGTGCTGGCCACCTCCAATTGGAAAAGGCCGATCTGTTTCACCTCACCAGGTGTTGACTTCCTGGTGCCGTACATGAGACAGGAAGGCATCATCTACCGTGTGGTTCCAAGTATGAGTCGCAGTAACGCACAGCTTGACATTGAAAAAACAGCATTGCTGCTTCCTCGTTTCAAGGCAGGTAATGCCAATATACCAGGTGTATATTTTGATGAGGAGAACAGGCGCCAGTTGATTTCTATTCGTGAAACTTTCGCGGAAACCGCCTCAGGTTTGGCTGACCTTGGCCGCAAGCAGGACGCGATTAATATACTGAATCAATCCGCTGCATTGATGGATACCACCAATTTCCCTTATGGTATGACGAGCCGTTACAACCAGCATAACAGGGCTTCAGTTAAAATGTATGAAGCGGCAGTTAAAGCAGGTCATACCCAACTGGCGGAGCGGATCAAAGCGCCATTGCTGAAAGATCTCAACCAGCAACTGGATTATTATGCTTCGGTAGGAAAGATGACACGTGCTGAATTTGATGTGATCCTGAACCAGTATGTCAAGACCATCGAAACCACGAGAGACGCCAACCAGGCGGATAATTATTTGTATGGCAGCCTCAACGACCGCCAGCGAGGATTCTTTATGGAAATCAAGAGCTCATTTGAATTCACCAAATTCATTGCCAACCGCTCGGCACTCCCTGCCGCTCCACCGGTAAGTGACCTGATACCGCAGGCCGCGGACAGTGACCGGACAGATACGAACTGATAAATTTGAAACCCCTCCTTGTGAGGGGTTTTTTATTGGAACGTGAGGCGTGAGAACTGAGACGTGAGATACAGGAAAGTTGCTTATTCAAAATTGTTAAGAAACCGGTATTTTCTATGGTGGGTTTTGCCTGAACCGTAGCCTTACATGCTTCTCACGCCTCACGTTTCACGTTTCACCCTGGATCCCATCTGCTCAAAAACTGTATAATTATTGTAGCTTGAGATACAATGAAGGGTTTTCGTTTTACAAAATTTGATCCCAATGCGGAGGGGCAGACAAAATTTGACCAGCTCCTGGATCTTTTCATGCAACTGCTCACTTATACGAGTGGTGATGTGGCCGAAGCGCTTGACTGGATGAACCAGTTGGACCGCCAGTATGAACTCACCAATGATGAATATGGGATGGGTGATTTTATTGAAGACCTGAAGGATAAAGGTTTTCTAAGTGATCAGAATGAAAAAAATGAGATCCGCATTACACCCAAGACCGAACAAAGCATCCGCAAACGCAGTCTCGAAGAGATTTTTGGAAAGCTGAAAAAAACCAGGAGTGGTGATCACCAGACTTTCAAACCCGGCCAGGGTGATGAGGTGAGTCCGGACAGCCGTCCATTCCAGTTTGGTGATATGCTGGAGCAGATTGATTTCACAGAATCCATCCGCAATGCGCAGATCAACCATGGACTTGACTCTTTTATGATGCAGGAGGATGATCTTTCCATCAGGGAAACTGATTTCAAAGCGCAGACTTCTACTGTGCTGATGATTGATATTTCTCATTCGATGATTTTGTATGGTGAGGATAGGATCACTCCTGCCAAGAAAGTTGCGATGGCATTAAGTGAACTGATCACAACCAAGTATCCAAAGGATACGCTTGATATCGTGGTATTTGGTAATGATGCCTGGCCGGTGGAGATTAAAGATCTTCCTTATTTACAGGTGGGGCCTTATCATACCAACACCGTGGCGGGACTGGAACTGGCGATGGACATTCTGAGGAGAAGAAAAAATCCGAATAAACAGATATTCATGATCACTGATGGCAAGCCTACCTGTTTGAAAGTTGGCAGGCGGTATTATAAAAACAGTTTTGGGTTAGACAGGAAGGTGACGAGCCGCTGTTTGAATCTTGCTGCGCAGTGTAAAAAACTGAAGATACCGATCACTACTTTCATGATTGCCACTGATCCTTATTTACAGCGTTTTGTGCAGGAGTTTACGGAGACGAATAATGGTAAGGCTTATTTTGCTGCGCTGGATAAGCTGGGTGCTTTTATTTTTAAGGATTTTGAGAGTGGGAAACGTAAAACCGTATACTAGTCAGAACCACGATTTATGGGATTTTGGATTAGGAAGAAATTTATAAACTGACTGACTGATTGATTAATTGTTCATAATGTTCATACATAAATGCCTGACTGATTGGATACAGCTATATTGCGTATGGAATATAAGTACCAGGATTTCACAGAGAAAATAATTGGTTCAGCCATGAGAGTTCATGGTGCTCTGGGAAATGGTTTCCAGGAAGTAATTTATCAAAGAGCGTTAGAAATAGAGATGAAGGATATAGGGCTTAAATTCGAAAGAGAATTTGAAATGCCTGTATATTATAAAGGGAATGTTATAGGCCAGAGAAGAGTTGATTTTTTTGTAGAGAAAAAAGTGATGGTGGAACTTAAATCAATAATTCAATTAGAAAAAGTTCACCTGGCCCAGGCAAAAAACTACCTCGAAGCGTTCAATATGGAAGTAGGACTTCTTATCAATTTCGGAAACACCAGCTTGCAATTCAACAGACTGCGCAACCTTAAATATAAAGATCCGGGCTTTCCGTTTCCCTCAAAAGAAAACAATGTTTGAAGAAATGTGCATCCATTTCTTCCTAATCCTTAAATCATACAAATCAAGGTTCAGATGGACATCAAAAGAATCAATACAATCAGGGAATTAAAAGAGGCAGGCTATCAACCAAAATCAATCAAGGAAGAGATCAGGCAGAACCTCATTAAAAAACTCCAGGCCAAAGAAGACTCCTTCACCGGCATCATTGGTTATGAAGACAGCGTGATACCCGACGTGGAAAGAGCGCTTCTCAGCAAACACAACATTCTTTTTCTCGGACTGCGCGGACAGGCTAAAACAAGAATGGCCCGGCAAATGACCGGCCTGCTCGATGAATACATTCCCATCATAGCTGGAAGCGATATCAACGACGATCCCTTCCACCCCATTTCAAAATACGCCCGTGACCAGGTTCTTGAAAAAGGTGATGACACCCCCATCGAATGGATCCACCGCAGCCAGCGCTATGGAGAAAAACTCGCCACACCCGATGTAAGCGTTGCTGACCTCATCGGTGATATTGATCCCATCAAGGCCGCGAACCTTCGGCTGAGTTTCGCGGATGAAAGAGTGATCCACTATGGTATCATTCCCAAAAGCAACCGCTGCATTTTTGTAATCAATGAACTGCCCGACCTGCAGGCAAGGATACAGGTAGCACTGTTCAACATACTGGAAGAAGGAGATGTGCAGATCCGTGGATTTAAGCTGCGGCTGCCCCTTGATATCCTCTTTGTATTCACCGCAAATCCGGAAGATTATACCAACCGTGGTTCTATTGTAACACCATTAAAGGATCGGATCGAAAGCCAGATCCTCACCCACTATCCAAGATCACTGGAACATGCGCTTACCATCACCGAACAGGAAGCCGATGTGCAGCAGGAACAAAAAGAAAAGATCACGATTTCCGACCTGGTAAAAAGACTGGTGGAACAGGTGGCATTCGAAGCAAGGGGCAGTGAATTCGTAGATAAAAAAAGTGGTGTGAGCGCCAGGCTTACCATCTCCGCTTTTGAAAATGCTGTGAGTGCGGCAGAAAGAAGGTGCATTCTTAATAAAGAGAAAAACACGCAGGTCTGGATTTCTGATCTTGTTGGAATCATTCCCTCCATTACGGGTAAAATAGAACTGGTGTATGAAGGCGAACAGGAAGGTCCCTACCAGGTAGCCATGAACCTGCTGGACCGGGCCATCCGCTCACAGTTCGTGCAGTATTTCCCTAACCCGGATACACTCAAAAAACGTTCAGCCCGTAAAGGAGATACACCTGAAGTGGTAGACAACCCCTACCGCTCGGTAATCAACTGGTTTGACAAGGGTAATCATATCAACCTGATGTTTGGGGTGAATGATAAGGAAAAGATGGTGCAATTGTATGCGGTTGACGGGCTGCATGCACTGGTGAAGAGATTTTTTTCTCATGCTAATGAAAATGAAACAGCGTTGCTGATGGAATTTGTTTTACATGGACTGGCTTCTTTTTCTATGGTGAGCAAGAAAATTTTGGAGACTTCAATTGAATTTAAAGACCTGATGGGAAGTATGCTGAATATCCAGTCCTCGGGTGAATATGATGACCTGGATGAGGAAGACATCTGAACGACAAATTGGGATTTTTAATTTTATTGAAAAGAGATAGCCGTTACGGCGGGAAGGACGGTAAGTAGTGAACTACTGTTTGATATTACTACAGGTACCTGTAGTGCAGTTTAGAATTTAATGAATCTACTTACCGCCCTTACCGCCTAAACGGCTATAAAAACCAAAAATCTATAACCACCTTATTCTTCTCAATCCATCAATCCTCCAAATCAAGGTTCAGACAATATTCACTTCTCTTTCCAAACTCACCCCAAATTTTGCCTGCACTGATTCAATGATCTTCTCACTTAATTGATAAATTTCATCACCGGTAGCCTTTCCATAATTCACCAGCACCAATGCCTGTTTGGGATAACAGCCAGCGTCGCCTTCCCTGTAACCCTTCCATCCACATTGCTCAATGAGCCAGCCCGCAGCCAGTTTTTTTTGTCCCTCCCCAAAATCAAAACCAACAATAGAAGGAAAAGCTTTTTGCAGTTCTTCAAATTTTCCAACCAGCACCGCCGGGTTTTTGAAAAAGCTACCTGCATTACCGATCACTGCTGGATCAGGTAATTTGGAAGAACGGATATTGATCACGGCCTGTGAAACCGCCCTGATGCTCAGTTCCTCCACTCCCATTTTTTCCAGCTCCTGGCTGATAGCACCATAGCTGGTATTGAATACCGGCTTTTTCTGCAACCGGTAAGTAACAGAAAGGATCACGAACCTGTTC
>JAEYUA010000082.1 GCA_023433755.1 Bacteroidota bacterium
AGCTGCTCATCAACCGGGTTAGGCCATACCTTCCATCCCGACTGGTTACAATCTGCCAGTTGAACAGAGGTCAGTTGCGATTGTCCGTCAACATCCACTTCCCTGATGCGGTAAAATTTTCCTGACATGGCCGGATCGTTGAAATGATAATGATTGACCGCCTGGCTGTTGCCTGCTGCAGGTACCGAACCAATGGTTGTCCAGGAAGAACCGTTCTGGCTCGCCTGCACTTCAAAATGGGAAGCATTGATCTCCTGTCCGGTTGACCAGGTGAGGAATACCGCTCCATTCTGGCAGGCAGCATCAAAATCAATGAACAATACCGGTAATGGAGTACCCACTGCTGCCAGCGTCCACCGGGAGAACTGGCTGATATTATTCAGCTCCACATAATTCATCGTGGCATTCCTGTTACTGGCACCCCGGTTGGTCCAGTTCACATTATCGGTGGATCTTTGAAGATCCAGTTGCGCTTCATTGCTTCCGTTCAATTCTGCATCGCGGTAATAAAAACGCAACTGGGCGGAAAGCGCTGTGTTGTTTTCAGGGATAATATCGTAATAACGTTGAATGGATGAGAGTCCTGCTCCAATTGTTTGCACCATGTGACCTCTCCTTATCACCGTAAGACCTGCATTCTGCGAGGTGGTGATCATGGCACCCAGATTCCCCGGGTTCAAACTGGTATTGTTCAACTGCCGGCTGATCTCAATATACCCGCCGCTGGTTCCTGTTAGAAAACTGTTTTCCGATTCATTAAAAAGCGCGGCATTTCCAAATAAAACAATATTCCTGTTGTTGAGGTCCAGTTGCCCGGAGGTAAACCAGATACCAGAACGCACTTCCATATTTTTATCAAGCAATAGTTTCGCATTGCCTGCCTTTGCAACTTCAAGTTGATCGAGTCCCGTGACCCCGTTTCCCCTGATCCTGTTATTGGCACTGCCCCTGAAAATGATCCGGCCACTGCCTGCCGCAAGGTTAATGGTTCCATTATTCTCAAGATCAAAATCCTGGAGGGTGAGGGAGGCATTACCAGCCATATTAATGCTTGCACCGCCAGTTATAGTAACCACATTTTGAGACAGGCCTTCCTTTACAATGAAAACCATGGAAGCTATCAAAAAGGTTTTAAAATATTGATACATATTTGAAAATTAGCGTTTGATAAATTCGGTTAGGGATGACTGGTAGTTTATGGAGAAATCATTATTAGTAAACAGTTTAATTTGGAGTACCATAGATCACAAATGCGAAAGCGTTGTCCCAGTCAAACAGGTTTCCACCCAACTCAACTCCCAGCGCATAGACCCTGAACACTGTGGAAGGTGGAGCGGTATTGATACTTGTAAGCCTGCTGAACATGATGGCACTACCTGAAACAAAACCGGATCCACTCACTTCATAATATTCGTAGATGGGTGTAAGCATGATAATGGCATTTGAAACCGCTTCATTGATGGTTACTGAATATTGCCCGTTCGAAATCCTGCTAACACTTACATTGTCTGTGGAACTGCCTGTACTTAATACACCGTTACGGTTGACTTTTCCGTAAGCAATGGGCAATAAAGCATGATTGCCGGTTTTTGCCGTTCTTGTGATATTTCCACTCATATCAGTGGTGCCATCAGGTGCTATCCTCATTCTTTCGGTTCCGTTCAATCTCATAATCACATTGCCTGTTGCGTTTCCTGCGTTAGTTCCTATCCGCACATCATTCCCGCTCAATTGCATATACCCCTTGTTTTCCCCTCCCGATTTCAATTGTACAATAGCTGAAGCATTATTTACAATGAGTTCATCATTGGTTTGGAGGCTTCCATTGACTACACCGGTACCTGCAGCAACCAGGTTTCCGGATGTGATCAGTGTTCCGGCATTCACTGAATTATCTACCAGTAAATTATTCCGCACTCTTGCTGTTCCATTCACATCCAGTCTGTGCCCCGGCAGGGCAAGGCCGATGCCCACACTATCAGAACTATTGGAAACAACATCCCTGTTGGCAATAGGTCTGGTCCAGTAATTCCCATTGAGCACAGGTAGCCAGTTACTGCCATTATACTGGTACAATTGGTTGTAAGAAGTATTGTAAATGAGCAGACCGGCAGCGGGACTTTGTATGGCAAACATTTGAGAAGTAGTCAGCCGGGGCATCAGTAAACCTTTTGTAGTACTGTTGAGGTCCAGCAGGGCGCTGTTGTTAGGTGATGAGGTGCCAATGCCTACTCCCTGCGATGAAGCATGCAATATATCCAGGCATAAAACAAGTGTAATGATCCAGAATTTCATGTCTCTTTTTTTACATCATCAAAACTGCTTTTGATTTGAGAGACCGGCAATAGCGAATTCGGGTGATGCCGTTAAAAGCTTACATTGCCCTACCCAAAAAACCTGCTGATGAAGGCTATCACCTACCGGCAATATGGAGGTCCGGAAGTATTTCAACTGGAAGAGATCGAAAGGCCCGTTCCAAAGGATGACGAAGTTTTGATCCGGGTTAAAGCTGCTTCCATTAATGACTGGGACTGGGCCCTTATGAAAGGTGATTCGGTTAACCGCATGATCAATGGATTCAAAAGACCTAAGATCAGGATACTGGGTTCAGATGTCGCGGGCATCGTTGAAAGCACAGGCAGTAATGCCGCCATTTACAAACCTGGTGATGAAGTGTATGGTGATCTTAGCGGAAAATGGGGCGGGTTTGCAGAATATGTTTGCACCCAGGAAAAAAACCTTTCATTCAAACCCCGGCCGATGTCATTCACAGAAGCCGCCGCCCTGCCCCAGGCCGGGATGCTGGCCGTACAGGGATTAATAGATTGTGGAAAAATAATACAAGGTGAACGGATCCTGGTCAATGGCGCAGGCGGCGGCGTAGGAACCATTGGAATCCAGGTTGCCAAAACTTTCAATGCTGAAGTTACCGGGGTTGATAAAACACATAAACTGGAGAAAATGCTGGAGATAGGCTTTGATCATGTAATCGATTACCGCGCATGATTTTACCCGGAAAGGAATTCAGTACAACCTTATACTCGATGTAAAGACTAACCGTCCTGTTCTGGATTATACACGTGCCCTGAAACCAGGCGGAAGGTATGTTACTGTAGGAGGTTCCATCAGGAGATTGCTACAGGGGCTGGTTTACAAGCCTCTCTTCTCCCTATATAGTAATAGAAGGTTGAGCATTGTAAGTCTCAAGACCAATAAGGACCTGGGCTATCTCAATAAAATTTATGAAGCAGGCAGATTAAAACCCGTCATTGACGGGCCGTATTTATTTAAAGATTTCAAATTGGCATTCGATCGTTATGGATCGATGGATTTTTTCGGTAAGGTTGTCCTGGTACTGGAATAATTTTTCGAAACAAAATTCATGTTGCTTTTTCTTTGCGCAATTCTTTGCGCACTCCGCGTACTTAGCGGTTTCAATTTTTTTTAACGCAAAGAACGCGAAGGAAAAAGCAAAGAACGCAAAGGCTGGTTCAAACTAATCTCTTAAGAAGCTTGCTGCCCATCAAAACTCACCATCCAGTTGATTCCGAAAGAATCCGTCAGCATGCCAAAATAGGAGCCCCAGAAGGTTTGATTCATAGGCATGCTAGCATTGCCGCCCTTTGCCAATGCCTGGTAGATCCGGTCAGCTTCCTCCTTACTGTCGATGGATACGGAAATGGAAAAATTATTTCCCTGCACAAAAGAAGCCGCCCACTCACCACCGGTATCACTGCCCATAATTGAGGTTTCTTTACTGATCGGCAGCGTAATGTGCATGATCTTATCACCATCGGCCTCACTCATCTTGGGACCATCCTGCGCAGGCATGTCTTTGAACCTGCCCACGTAAGTAAATTCACCACCAAAAACTGATTTGTAAAAATTGAATGCAGCTTCGCAGTTACCATTGAAGGTGAGGTAAACGTTTACGATTGTCATAATTAAATGTTTTGGTTTAAGAAAGAAGTTAGTAATACCAGGAGGAGTATTAAAGTTAGAAAAAAGGGAAAGCTTTTAAAAAATTAAATAGGAAGGCCGGTAAGGCGGGAAG
>JAEYUA010000165.1 GCA_023433755.1 Bacteroidota bacterium
CTGATATAGACGATATGCTGGAATTGTTTAAAGTCTATTTCCAGGATTGGGTTAACCTGTTCAGGAAGGATGAATTTGAGGATGACTGGAATTTGTTCAATTAATCTGAACAGATTAAAATATACTATCCCGGATTAAACAGTATTGTTGGCTGTTCGCAAATCACGAACAATAAGCCAGTAATCATTTTTGTCAACAGTTTTGATGGTATATCTCGTCCCCAAATGGTGAGCATCTCCTTATTTCCTGGCTGTTATTAATAGTTTTTTAAACTCGCTACTCATTGCGGAACGGCGTGGATGCCTAACTATTAGTAGTTGGGCAACCTGGGCCATCTTTTCCCTGCCATGCTGGAAATCCTTGCTGATCTTTTTCATTTTCCTCACCAATTCGGCATAATCACTGCGCTGACTGGCATAGTCACCCTTCTCTTCAAGACCCTTCACATACAGCTCCAGTAATTCACCTGGATATTTTTTATACAGGTACTCATGGTAATACCAGGCAGTATCAAAATCACCAGATTTTGATACCAATTCCCAGAGACGGTCCCAGTTGCCTTCTTCAATATGTATTGGCGCCAGTGAATGAAGTAAAGAACGTTGTGTCAGTCCTGGATTTCCCTTATTTTTTCCTTCTTCCTTTACCAGGGCTCTTGTTTTTTCTTCAATTAATTCTTCAATAACCTTACTCCATTCCTGACCTGTAAAGGTTTTTTTCCATTGATTATAAAATTTCCTGTTGAACCCGGAGTCGAATGCAAAATACTTTGTGTAAATACGAATCGTTTTGATGTCATCTTCAAGTTCGGCAATCCGCAGCAGTTCCATTTTCCATTGATCAACTGTTCCTGGATGGCCTTTCTTTTTAGCCAGCTTTATCCCTTCGACAATCAGGTTTTTTGCTTTTTTAAAGTCACTTTGTAATAATGCCTTTTTAACTTCTTCCTTTCGCACTTCTACTATATCCAAATTTTGCTGAACCAATTTTTCTGATTCCTCCCGTTGCCCTGTCTCGTTTAAAAAATCAATTTTTTGCAATCTGAAAAAATTGCGGGTATAACTTCCTTCACTTGTGCTATGCAGAGCAATCATCTCATCCAGGAGTTGCTGAAATGGCCCGGTTTGCTTAATTGTGACAGCCAGCGGGCCCAAAAGCGTGAAAAGATCATAGCCAAAATCACCATAATCAAAATAGATACTCCTCTTTAATTCCTTCACTATAAAATGGTAAACCTTTTCCTTAAGTTCAATGGGCGTTTCCTCATCATTTATGATGGCCTCTATTAAGACTATTGCCCCGTCAACAGTTGAAGAAATGTTAGCATCAGAATCATCGGCATAAGCCAGCACCTCAATCATTGAGGTTAATACCGCCTGTGCCAGCGCAAACGCTTCCATGTATTTTTTCTCCGCAACTTGCACTGATCCGGTTTGGAACAATTTGTCCACCTTACTGTATAAACTATATGTTGCGCGGAAATCAATGAAGCCGCTGCGTTCATGATTCCTGATAAGTTTTTTTAGTAACTCCTGGTAATTCTTTGCGGTATCATCGCTATTATCTTTTGAAGCAAACCACAACTCAAATTCGGTTTTAAAACCATTGCGGCCTTTGGCATACTGCCTGATGAAATCTTTATACTCGTCTAGGGATATTTTTTGAAGCAGCTCTTCAAAACCTGATTTTTTTGTTTTGGCATTCTTCACGTTTACATGGCTTTCAATTTCTTCACGGATTAAAAACAGAACCGCAATTACATGTTTACATAAACCGTCACAATGAGGGCAACTGCAGGAATATCCGCTCACCTTCTTGCGATTATTGATCTCTACTTCCACTTCATAGATTTCCGAACCCTCCACTTCTGCAGTCCATAGACTTTCCTCTACTTCTTCCAGGTTGATAATGGATCCATTCTCATAGTATTTCCTTCCTCTTTTAAGGAGCTGGGAATTTATATGGCGTTCAAAATCTTTTAGTACAGGCATGACAGTTAAGTTATAACGTATAAATTATATCCTATTTGATAATAATCTTGAATGGTTGCCAAATCTGATAAATTGGAAGGTGGTTGGAAATTTGTATAAATAAACCCTTACCCTTCCTGATAAATTTTTTATAACGACTTCAGGAAAAATTCGTGAACAACCGCAGTGCTTATTATTGCAGGTTTCACTGACATAAATCCTGGCATTTTCTCAGTCATCAATTTTCAGTTTATAACTCGTACTACGTCCTCCTGCTTCTTCTTTTACCATGATACCCCTATTGATCAAATCCTGGATATCCCGGGATGCCGTATCCTGTGAGCATTTCGCCATCTTGGCCCATTTAGATGATGTTAGTTTGCCATCGATACCGTCAAGAAGTTTGTTAAGCATGGAGTGTTGCCGGTCATTAAAATGTGACCTGGAATGTTTCTCCCAAAATCTTGCTTTTCTCAAGACGCCTGCAAGGATTTCATCCGTTGTTGTAATGGCTCCGTTGAGACAATTTAAAAACCACTGCAGCCATTCCGTAATATCCAGGTCACCCTTTTGGGTTTTCTCCAGTATGTCGTAATAAGCGTTACGCTCCTTCCTGATTTGGGCTGACATGCTGTAAAACCGTTGAGAGCTGCCATCGGCATGTGCAAGCAGCATATCGGCAATGGCACGGGCTATTCGACCATTGCCATCATCAAATGGGTGAATCGTCACAAACCATAAATGCGCAACTGCGGCAGCAATTACAGGGTCTGTTTCCCTTCCCGCATTAAACCAGGCCAGGAAACGGTCCATTTCCTGATTTAATAATTCTGCTTCCGGAGCCTCAAAATGAACCCGCTCTTTACCCATGGCACCCGAAACAACTTGCATAGGTCCTGTGCGCCAGGTTCCGACCGTGATTTTATAAATTCCACTTCCACCGGTTGGGAAGAGGGCAGCATGCCAAGCAAAGAGCCTTTCAGCCGATAGCGGCTTATCATAATTTTGCGTGGCATCGAGCATCATCTCTACCACCCCTTCAACATTCCTGTCCGATGGCACTGTTCCGCCTATATCAATTCCCAACCGACGGGCTATAGAGGATCGGACCTGCCCCGGGTTAAGCATCTCTCCCTCTATTTCACTTGATTTTAGAACGTCCTGGGTGAGGGTTTGCAGCATGGCTTCCTCTCGCAGGGAAAAACCCAAAGCCTGCATCCGGCCCATAAGAAGACCTTGACGGAAGCGGACCGCTGCTAATGGCCCGGCCAATTTTTCATGATCCCAACGAAACTTTGGCCAATTGAGGTGCTCATGGATATATATTCTCCTCAACATATGCGGTGAATATAGCCTATATTCTCCGCAAAATCAAACAAATGTCGCGGAGATTAGGTGATTTAATCTCCGCAAATTCGAAAGTGGGTAAATCCGGATAACATACTGAAATTCATTGGAAGGGTTTTTCAATTTCACTCAGGGCCGCCCTGGATCAGCTTTTCTCACCCTTTTTATAATAATTCAATCTCACCACCTTTAATTTTCCCTGCAGACCGGTTACAGCTTCTTCTTCCATCATCTTCTTACTTTTATCTAACATAATCCCGATCCGGATCTCTGTGCCTCTGCCCGGCGCGGTTTCTATGTCCAGCTTTCCATTATACAATTCCAGCCGGTTCCGGATATTATTCAACCCAAGTCCCATGGTGGACTGTGCCGGGTTAAAACCCTTGCCATCGTCCCTGATCCTGAGTACAAGGCTGCCATTCTCAAACACAAAACTGACCCAGGCATTTTCTGCATCCGCATGCTTCGCGATATTGTTCAACTGCTCCTGCGTGATGCGGAACAAGGTAAACCTCAGGTCTTCTTCCAACTCTTCCAATGGTGCCGTACAACTGAAATGAGTCTTGAATTTTCCTACAGCAGAATAAGAATCGAGCAGGTCCCTAAGGGCTTCTTCAAGTCCTATATCTTTTAAAGTCGGTGGAATAATGGATTTGCATAGCGAGCGGATCTCATCGATCACCCGCTGCACCACCACCTCCGTTTTCTCCACCATGGGCAACCGCATCTGCTCATCGGTTTTTGCCATGTCGAGATACAACTTCACCGTAGCGAGTTGCTGGTTGATATTATCATGCAGCTCCGTGCCGATCAACTGCCTTTCTTTTTCCTGCCCGGTAATTTCCGCCTTGGTAATTTTTTTCTGCTCTTCTACCTTCCTGCGCACCCTCGCCTTCTGCGCATAAACAATCCTGGCCACCAAACCTAGTACCAGTAGTGCCAATAAGATCCTGAACCAGGTGGTTTGGTAATAATAAGGTTCCACGGTAAAACTCATGCTGCTCACCGGTGACCAGTTGCCATACTGCTCGGCCTTTACTTCAAAACGGTAATGGCCATAAGGCAGGGAAGAAAAATAAGCGGTCTTCCTGTTGCCTGCTTTCAGCCATTGTTTATCCAGGCCTACCAGCCGGTAGTAATAATGAATGTCCTGGGCCTTCGAAAAATCAATGCTGGTATAGCTGATCTCGATCTCGTTGGTGCCCTGTGGAATTAACGGATTGTCGTCCACCGCAAATTCCTTATTGCTGTAACGCAGCGCCTGCAGGTGAATGTCGAGCGGCTGGTCATCCAGTTCTATTTTTTCCGGGTCTACCATTGCAATGCCTTTAATAGTGGGAAACCACAGGCTGCCATCCTGCATCTTCCATCCAGCGGGAAATATGCCTCCATTGGTTTCTGCATTGGCCATGCCATCCACCGCATTGAACAATTGTACACTGAGCTCACCCTCGCCACCACGGTCCATCAACCTTTTCAGATCGGCCAGGGGCACGCGCTGCAAGCCGTAATTTCCACTGAGCCAGAGAGAGCCTTCCTTATCTTCCATCATACGGTAGATCTCATTGAATCGTAAGCCGGCACTCTTATCGATGGTAATGAACTGCTGCTTTCTTTTTGCTACCAGTCCTTTTTCCGTTGCCATCCATAAAATGCCGGAGGCATCTTCATAAAAATCAAAAACGATATCAGCCTCAAAACCATTTGCCTGGTTATAATGAATATACCTGCCATCGGGCGCCAGGCAAATCATTCCCGATCCCCTGCTTCCAAACCAGGTATTGCCTTTCCGGTCTTCAAACACAGATAGAAAACTGGTTTGCTCCAGTATTTCCGTAAGCGGTAGCTTTTCAACTTTTTCATCCTGCAAATACTGGATGCCGCCATTCTTGGTGTTGACCCAAATCCTTCCGCGACTGCTGGCAAAAACCGACTGCACACTGTTAGTGCTCAAGCCATTATTTTTATTAAAATGCTGGTCAATTTTGCCCGTGCCCCGGTTATAACGGTCAAGCCCATTCGCAGTTCCTATGTAAATGTATTGCTCATTGCCTCCTATGGAAAGTACCAGGTTGTGCGATAGTCCGTGCTCCACACCAAAATGCCCGGACACACCATCCTTTACCCTATTCAATCCCTTGCCTGCCGTTCCAATCCACACTTCACCACCAGGGTGCTGGTAAATAGGGAGGATCACGGTTTCAGATAATTCATGGCCAGGCATGAACATGCTGATTTGTGCTGGCTTCAGTTGAATAAGACCTGAAGAAGTGGAGCCGGCCCATATTTCTTTTTCTGAACTCACCAGTATGGATTTGATTCCGTTGTGCGCAAACTGTTTCTGTTCAGGACTTTCAAATTTTCCATCGTGCCATACCTGGAAACCCGAACTGCGGCTGCCTACCCAGATCCTGTTGTTGTCACCAATTGCAATGGCGTTGATGTAAGATTCTTTTAACCCGGCTCGCGAATCAAATTGCCTGATGGTTTTGCCTATGTGAAACAAGCCGTCTTCCGTTGTGCCCACCCAAATATCATCTATCGAACTCGCCGCGATAGCAGTGATATGCTTTTGAATGAACGTCCTGATTACCGTGATGGTACCGGTGGAAGGGTGCAGTTGGTACAGGCCTTTAGAAGTGCCGATCATAATATGATTACCCGCACGGCGGATCACTTCAATGGTCCCGGATTTTATATGAGCCCAGTTGTTATACTTGCGAATACTGTCCTGCTGTATCAAAAACAATTCACCGGTATTGGTTCCGAGCCATACATTATCGCTGGCATCGGTTTCAATGCATTTGATCCAGGCGCCATTTGACTGTGAACGGAAATCGTAAGTTTTGGTTTGATTGCCTGAAACAAAAATGACCGTGTTGCGGCTGGAAGCCCAGATGCCTTTCCTGGAAGGAGCGATGTCATAAAATACACTGGAATGCAGACCCTTTGTGTTGGATTCATTTTTGATGGAAAAGGAAGCACCGTCGAAACGGATCAAACCTTCTTCTGTTGCTACCCATAGGTAACCCTCCGCATCTTTTACGATATCATTGACGGTGTTCTGGGGAAGACCGTTTTGATTATCCCAGTTGCGGAATACGTATTGTGGTAATGACTGGGCTGAGGTTAGAATGGCAGGCAGGGTTAGAAGTACAACCAGGATTGCCTTGGTGGTTTGAAGCAGCATATTGGATTTTTCCCTTTTGGGATGCTGAATATACTGAAGGTTAAGGTTTTGGAAAAACGAATTCTAAATATGTGTGAGAGGTAAGTGTATTTGCTTAGCAAGGGGATTACATTTCAAATAGTTCTTTTACCGCAGAGAGAAAAGGACTTTTACGCCTTTAGCCATTGGCCATTGGCCATTGGCTTTGGTTAGCGGCATGCCGACGGCTGGCCCGCCCAGCTATATCTCTCTTGTTAATCCACAAATCCATTAATCAAGGTTCAGACTAGTTTTTCACCACGCTAAAACTTTGCTTCCGCTTCACTTTTCTTGGCTGGCCATCGCTGCCTAAAACAGGATTGAGGGTGGGTGGCGTAGTGAGAATACGTTCACGGACATTATCGAGAAGCTGGCTGTTCTCGGGGCTGACAGTAACACCGTTGATGGATGTCTGGCCTTTTTCATCAATCTCGTAATCGACTACAAAGAAGTAAGTATCCTTTTTGATCTTTTTATTATTGAGCACATCCTTGAGTTCTGCTGTGAGGGCATCGGTGTATTCCTTCCAGAGTTTGGTGTTGGATTTGGTGGCGACAGGAGCAGCTTTATTTTCTTCGGGTTCGGCTGCATCAGCAGCATCATTTTTTACTTCTGTAACTGGAACTACTTCGTTGCTTACATTATTTACGGGTGAAACGGCTTTTGCAGAATCAGTAGCCAGCACGGGTTTGGGTGCTATTTCTGCACCAGGAGCTTTTTTAGTTGAAGTATCTATTTTGGTGGACAGGTCATCCGTTTTCCTGATCACGGCTGAAGAATCTTTTTTGAGTTTGCCGCTGTAAAGAAGTTCTTTGAGGGTTTGTGCATCGGCTGAAAATCCTGAAGCGAGGAGGAAAAGGAAAAAAAGCTTTGTCATGATTTTGTTTTAGGTGTTCCCGGTGGACATGTAAGTTAAGAAAGATGGATGTTAGAAAATTCATAAGGTGTCTGAACCTGGATTTATGGAATTATTGGATTTTGGAGAAAAGAAAGGCATGGCCGGGATGGAGACGGTAAGTAGTTAAAAAAAATCTTAAAAACATCTCCCTTTTGCAGCAGTTTTGATTAAAATCCCTCAATTCAATTCTTTTCGAATAAAGAATTACCCCCTGGCACCTTCCTCAATTCCCTTTTCTGTAATCGTATAAGTCAGCGGATCGGCTCCGTCTAAAGTTGTGACAAGCCCGGAGGCGACCAGCTCGTCAAGGATCTTTTGTAAATGCCCTGGCTCCGGCTTCGCACCAATATTCACCGGGTCTATGATGTCCGTAATTTTAAGGGTTTCATGTTTGATGAGGGTGTTCAATACCTGTTGCCTGCTGATTTTTGTTGTCATACTCACTTTTTATTTCTTGCTCGCTTAACTATTAAGCTCTGGTGTAAACAAAAACTCTACCATATTAATGCCGGGGGCCCATAATCTTCTTTTTAAGTACAATACATAGCCGTTTAGGCCAGACTTCGCTAAAGCGAAGGCTGGCCTAAACGGCTAAAATCTTCTCCAACCGCACAACTTAGTTGAGGATGATGATGTAGAAGTTCAGCAGAGTATTGGTAAAAAAGGAAGAACCCTTAGGCCCCTGCGCAGATTCCCTAAGTACTACCAATGAATATTAAATGATTTTTTTCGTTTTGCTTTTCATTGCAAAAAGGGTGGATTAATTTGCTCTTGTACCTCATCGCTAACACTAAAAACACCCCTATGAAAAAAATCATGAACCTCTACCATCACAACCCTATTGTAGCGCTGATCTGCGACAGCATCGCCTTTTTTGCCTGGGCATTTACCATGGTGCTGATCATCACTATCATGGCAGTGGCCTTCACCGCCTGATTGATTGCGTTCAAATGAAAAAGCCAATGAATGATATCATTGGCTTTTTTTGATTCTGTATGGTTTATCTGGAATTAGTTCAAAGTTCAAAGTCGAAAACCTGCCCTGGCGAAGGAAGGGTCGGAGTCATTAGAGAATGAAGTGAGCTATTCATTCTAAGAGGTTAGTTGAACACGATTCAAGTCTTTTAAGGATTCTGGTGGCGCAGTATGATTCATTTACCATTCACCATTCACCATTCACGATTTCACACCGCCGCTTCCATCTGCATCCTGATCCTGTGATGCAGGAATTCGAAAGGAAATGGTTTAGTTACCATATCATCCGCTCCAAATAAAAAAGCTCTTGATGAACTGAAATCGTAACCGGACATCATGATGACTTTTGGATGGTGGAGAACAGGAGAGTTTTTCAGCTTCCAGCACAATTTTCTTCCGTCTTCTCCTTTTACATTAATATCAAGAAGTACCACAGCGGGCATGAAATCGCCTATGATCTCTTCGGCTTCCGGCAGGCTGGCAGCCGTTTCTACGATATAACCCTGTTTCTGAAGACTTCTTTCCAACAGCATGAGCAGGTCAATATCATCATCAATGACCATCACTCTTTTGATTTCTTGCATAGCACACATGACCTAAGGCGTTAAGGTTAATCAGGAGGATTAGCAACGGCTTTCAAAGGGGTTCCAGGATAGATTTTACACGAGGCTTTTTACACGAATAGGATAAAAGAAGAAGTTGACTGATATTGGATTTTGGTTTTTCGTCTCTTTCGAGACTTAGGACATGGATTTCAACAAAAACTTACTGGACGGTTTCTAGGACATTGGATGGATTGATTATATCAATCAACTTCTGATACAAAACTAATCCTGCAAGCTGCCGTGTACAAGAGCAGAATTGACCGTTTTAGGGGTTATGGATTTTACTGAGATTGAAGTGGAATGTTAGGAATATTACGAATCAAAATAGAAGTAGAAATACGATTTTAAACCGCCAAGAAAGAATGGCGCCAAGAAAGAAACTTGTTATTACTATCCTTTAAATGATTCAGATTTTTACCGCAGAGAGGGAGGCTTATAGCTTTTAGCCATTGGCTATTGGCTGGAGTTTTTGAAAGTACAGTTAGTTCTTTTACCGCAGAGAACCAGCCTTGGCTAAAGCTTCAGCGCACGCGGACAGCTAACGCAGAAGGAGGAAAAGGAGGTTACGCAGAGATCTACCTTGGTGTCCTTTGCGCTTCAACCAGGTTGATAGCATAAGCAAGCTGCATTTCTTCGCGTTCTTTGCGTTTAAATATTTTTTTGACGAATAACAAGGAGGGTATTTGATTTGAGAGTGACAGACTACAGACTTCAGACTACTGACTTCCGACTTCAGACTAGTAAGTACACATCATTCTCTCATGACTCTGACTTTGAACTTTCAACTTTGAATTTTGAACTGACAAAAAGCTAATTCCAGTTAATAGTAGCCCAATCCAGCTTATACGGCTCCGAAGGCCAGGTGGCAATTTCTTCTTTGGCCATCGCATTCTGGTCGCTGGTGTCCAGGCTCATTTCCCAATTGGTGATGTGCGTATCCATGGCAGTTTATTGATTTGACGGTTCCTGTTGGATAATGTTTACTGTAAAACTAGGTACTCCCTTCTTAAAATGACGTTATTAGCATTTCATTTTGTTCACCCGATGGGAACAACAGGCGAATGCCTTTTTTTAACGGTTGAAACCTTAAAATGAAAGGACGCCCCATAAGCGTCCTTTGCCTTAGATTATATATTGAATAAGGTACTGATTCAATTCTTCCTTAATTGTTACCATTCTGCAGCAGGTCATCATTCGTTACGCCTTTTTTCTTACTTACATTCTCAGTGAGCTTGCCAAAATTCCATGACAGGCTGAAAGAGATGCCGCGGTAAGGCATAATGGTAGTGCTGGTATAAGTAAAGGCAGGGTCTACCGTTTTCAATTCCCACTTTCTTTCTTTTTCAAAGAAATTGGCCAGTCCTACCGATAGCGTGAGCTTTTCCTTGAAAAGTTTGTAACCGGCGTTGATGCCATACCAGATATTAAGGGGATAGCTGGTTTGGATGCTTACCCCATTCCTGAAGAAACCGGCATAGCCACTCGTTACAAATTTTTTGCTGATGGAATAGCTGGTATTGAGATTGGCATTACCCCCAAACCCACTGTTCTCCTGGCTGGGATCCATTTTATTCTGCACATGATTGTAACGGATACTTCCGTTGATGAACACGCTCCAGTCTGGATTGATCTTAGTGCTGATATTACCCTGGGCGCCGATTACGGTTTCCTTTCCCAGGTTGGCACTGGTAGTACTTGTTACGCCTGTTGCCGCATCAAAGCTGGAATACTGCACGATCATATTATCACTATACGATCCCGAGAAAGTGATGCCGGCAAAGGTGCCGCCTTTCATATAACGTGTTTGCACCGACAGGTTGTGGATCACCTGCGGATCCAGGTCTGGGTTGCCATAGCTAATGAAACGTGGATCATTATTATTCTTGAATGGATTGAGGTTCCAGATAAAAGGACGCTGCAGCCTGTCGCTATACGTTACCACCAGCGTAAACCTGTTGTTGAATTTGGTGGAAGACTGGATGTTGGGAAGCAGATTGGAATAACCCTGGTCAACCT
>JAEYUA010000242.1 GCA_023433755.1 Bacteroidota bacterium
CTCAAACAGCGTGCGGAAAAAATGCTGGCCACTGAAACCTTATCAGATCTGAAATTTCCCATTCATACAGTACAATGGGTGGAGGAAGGCAGGGAGATCAGGGTTGATGGCAAGATGTATGACCTTGAAACTTATCACGAGGCTGATGGCTTTCTTTATGCAAAAGGTGTACATGATGAACATGAGAGCATTGTGATGAACCTCCTCAACGATTTCAATGAAAAAGACCAGGATAATTTTGTCATCAGGATTTTACTGCTCTCACAATCCATTGCTGTTTCCATCTTACTTGTAACAATCGTTTTCTGGCTTATCAAATTAAAGATCCCTTATGCGGCGTATGCGGAAAACATGCTGCCCGCTTTCTACAAAAAAATTTACCAGCCGCCCAGGGCCTGACCTCCTCCATATCATTATTAATTATTCATTTTAAAATCCTGCTTAAATGAGGAAAGTTATTATGCTGGGCATTATGCTCGGCTGCTTCTCATTGTCGTTTGCCCAGGACTCATTGTCGGGCAGGGACATGAACGAAGTATTTATTTACTCCGGGAAATTCACGGAGCGCAAAAAAAATATCGCACAAAAGATAGAGCTGGTGTCCGCACAGCGGATCGCGCAGCTCAATGCACAGAACACAGGCGACCTGCTGATCAATACCGGAAATGTATTTGTACAAAAAAGCCAGCAGGGTGGCAGCAGTCCTGTGATACGGGGCTTCGAAGCCAGCAGGGTTTTGCTGGTGGTGGATGGCATCAGGATGAACAATGCCATTTACCGTGCCGGTCACCTGCAGAATGTAATCACTGTTGACCAGAACATGCTTGAAAGAGTGGAGGTTCTTTATGGACCTGCTTCCACGCTTTATGGCAGCGATGCCCTGGGAGGCGTGGTGCATTTCAGAACCAAAATGCCAGGGCTGAGTACAAACGGCAAAACCTTTTTTACAGGCAGCGCCTTTGCACGCTACAGCAGCGCCAATAATGAAAAGACCGTTCATGCCGATGCCAGCATCGGGGGACGTAAACTGGCCTGGCTGCAGTCTTACAATTTCAGCGATTTCGGTGATATGAAGATGGGTGATAACTATCCATCCAAATACCCTGATTTTGGCAGAAGGAGTTTTTATGTTGACCAGGTCAACGGCATTGATTCCGTTATCAGGAATGATGACGACCGGGTGCAGAAATTTTCGGGTTACCGTCAATGGGATATCACGCAGAAACTGCTGTACAGGGCAAATGACAAGGTAAGCCACCTGCTGAACCTGCAACATTCCAATTCGGGCAATATTCCCAGGTACGACAGGCTGCAGGACATACGTAACGGAACCCTGCGGTTTGCTGAATGGTATTACGGTCCGCAGTTAAGGAATATGGCTGCTTATGAATTTAATGCAAGGCAACTCGGTTTTCTGGATGAGTTCAGGATCATTGCCAGTTACCAGCATATAGAAGAAAGCAGGCACCAGCGTGATTACAGGCGTTATGACCGTTTGGACAACCGTTATGAGAAACTGAATGTAGCAAGCTTCACTGTTGATGGCAGGAAACTCTGGCAGAAACATGAACTCATCATCGGAGCTGATGCGCAACTGAACGAAGTAAATTCAGAAGGCATCCGTAAGAACACCATAACGGGAGCAACTTCGGCTATTGATAGCCGTTATCCCAACGGCAAAAACAATATGAATTATTTTGGATTGTATGCCCAGCACCTGTTCAAGTTCGGAAAGGGTCAGTTTGTATTGAATGACGGCATCCGTTTCCAGGCCAATACCCTGCATTCAACCATTGCCGACAATTCATTTTTCAATTTCCCTTTTACAGAGATCAAACAAAATAATGCGGCTGTAACCGGTAACATCGGGTTGGTGTACATGCCCCGCAAGAACACCCGCATCACTGCAAATGTTTCCACAGGGTTCCGTGCACCCAATATAGATGACCTGGCAAGGATCTTTGAATCCAACACAGCTTCGCGCCAACTGATCGTACCGAACCCCGGTATCAAACCGGAGTATACCTACAATGCTGACCTGGGTGTAAGCTTTCGCTTACTGGACGCGGTGCAGGTTGAACTGGGTGGATTTTATACCCTCTTCACCAATGCCATTGCCTTATCTCCCTTCCAACTGGATGGTGAAGATTCGGTAATGTACAATGGCAACCGCAGCAGGGTATTTGCCAACCAGAATGTGAACCGCGCTTTCATCAGGGGCCTCAACCTGGGGGTCAAGGCGGACATTACCAGCAGGCTTTTGCTTTCAGGCACCATAAATTACACTTATGGCCGCATGAATTATGGCAAGACCAGCGAAGTTCCCCTGGATCATATTCCACCGGTATATGGAAGGACCGCACTGGGCTATACCCATGAAAGATTTTCCGCCGAAGCCTATATGCTCTTCAATGGCTGGAAAAAGATCGCGGATTACAATCCTTCAGGAGAAGACAATGCGCAATATGCCACACCGGATGGAACGCCATCCTGGTATACGCTCAATTTCAAATCAACAGTTCAACTCCACCCAAGGCTGCAGTTGCAGTTGGGAGTGGAAAATATCTTTGACCGCAATTACAGGTATTTTGCTTCAGGGTTTTCGGCCCCCGGCCGCAACTGGATCATAGCCCTGAGGTCTAATTTTTAAATTCAAAGGGGGCAGCTATGGCTGCCTCCATTTTTTTATGGTACCAATCAAACAACAGGCAAAATGGATCAGGGCTTTCCGCTGGCTGCACCGCAAACTCGCTGTTGCCCTGTTCCTGTTTTTTTTATTGATAGCTGTAACAGGATTATTACTCGGGATCAAAAAACAAACCGGCCTGCTGGCGCCAACGCAAAAAGGCCAGAGCGCAGATCTGTCTCAGTGGCTGCCGGCGGCTGCCCTGAATGCCAGGGCCACCGCCTACCTGCATGATTCCATCTCCCCTGATCTTTCAACAGCGCTGGACCGGATCGACATCCGGCCGGAGAAAGGCATCGCTAAATTTGTTTACAAGGATCATTACTGGGGTTTGCAGCTCGATTGCACTACAGGAGCACTGCTCTCCATCGAAAAACGTTCAAGTGATTTTATTGAAGACCTGCATGATGGTTCGCTGGTGGATGACCTGGTTGGGATTTCAAATGAAGGTTTCAAGACTGGCTATACGGTTATTATGGGATTGAGCCTGCTGATGCTTGTGGTTTCAGGCATCTGGCTCTGGTATGGGCCTAAGAGGATCCGGCAGTTGAAGCGTCAGGATTAAGTTCGGTCATTAAAAACTAAATAAAAAACAGTATGGAGCTGGCAGCGAAAAATGCTGCCAGCTTCCTTTTTACAGGATGCCTAATCATCTTCCAGGGATGAGCCTGAACAAGTACAAAGTGAAAACCTGGCGCAAACATTATGAATCAAAATCTCACTGACAGGATTCTTCTCATCCGGTGAGCAACTTGCATTCATCCATCAATAAATCAATTCGTTAAATACCTGCCGCTACACAATTTCCGTCACTGTAAACCAAACCCTGAACGCATGAAACCCGTATCTACCAACAGATACACTCCTATTTTTTTACCCTGCCCCGACAATCCATGCAGCTTTTACATGGGATAATTGTCTTAAATTGGAGGCAACCAAAGTGAGATTATGACAGAGGAAGCCATTTTGCAAGGTTGTATAAAAAACAACCCTTCAGCACAAAAAGCCCTGTACCAGAAGTACAGTGCTAAAATGCTGGTGGTTTGCTATCGCTATGCTCATAACCGGGAAGACGCAGAAGACATGTTGCAGGAGGGATTCATCAAGATCTTTTACCAGATCCACACGTTTGAAAACCGCGGATCACTGGAAGGATGGATCAGGCGGATCATCGTTCACACCTGCATCAATCATCTGAAAAAGAACAAACGGTTCAATGAAAGCGTAGATCTCATACACGCCACCAGTATCCAGGTCCGTGAAGAAAGTATTCCATCCATTATCCAGGCAAAGGAAATTGTAGAGTGTATCCGGTTATTGCCGCTGGGTTACAGAACCGTTCTGAACCTTTACGCGATTGAAGGATATGCGCATAAGGAAATAGCGCAGATGCTGGACATTGAAGAAAGCACGAGCCGCAGCCAATACACAAGGGCCAAGGCCATGCTGGAAGATGTGCTGACCAGGAAGAACATCATGTATAAGCCAAAAGAAAAGATATTAATGACTGCTTCGGGCAGATAACCCAATCCGTAAATAACGACTGACAATGGAGAGAAATTTACAAAATGAAAACTTCGAGGACTTCCTGAAACAGAATGCCGAGGGGTTGCGCATGCTTCCTTCGGACAGTGTGTGGAAAGGGATTTCCAGTCACTTCCGGCGCCAGCGGCGCAAAGGCGGTTTGTTGATTGGCCTTGGACTTTTACTGACTACCGCCGTTGGATATTTTCTTGCCAATGAGGGCAATGAAGCGCTTGAGACTGGCAGCATCGCCGCAACACCCGTGATCCGGATGGACAGGAGTGAGAAAATAGAAACAGAAAGAGAAAGAGAAACAGAAAGAGAAAGAGGAAATGAGCCTGCAGATTTACAGGCAACAGCACCGGTCCAGGGGAGGAATGAGGCGCTCAGCTTTCAGCCATTCATTCCCCGCATAAAAAACTCTACCGCTCTATCCGTATCCCAATCACCGGAAGAAATAAACAATCTTTCGACTGAAGAAGAAACACCTGTTACAGAAGAAATTGTTGCGGAGGAAAATGTTTTCAGGGGTACCGTCATTGATGATACTTACCCTCTGACAACGCCAGCTAAAACTGTTTCGGAAAGCCTGCGGACCGACGTGATCGATCCCATGACCATTGAAAGTGTACTGAATAGTTTTACCCCCGGGAAAAAGAAGAAGCTGGAATCCCAGGTTTACTTCACTCCAACAGTAAGCTACCGCAAACTGAGTGAGAACAAGGCCTATATCAAAACCGTGTCGCCTGCGAATATTCCTTCTACCCAGCAAAACCTGTATGATATCAATAATTTTGTAACACATAAACCTGATTTTGGTTTTGAACTGGGATTGGCAGCCAAATACCCGCTCACCAGGCATCTTAAGCTCAGGGCAGGTGTGCAGTTTAATGTGAACCGATATGATATCAAGATCTTCAACTCATCTACACAACTTGCTACCATCAGGCTCAATAACCGGAATGGGATGGATTCTGTAAACCGTGTGACCAATTACAGCAATACGCCTACAGGCTACAAGGCCAACTGGCTGGAGAATTTTTACTTCCAGATTTCCGCCCCTGTGGGCGTGGAGTTCAAGATCAAGGGCGACCAGAAAGTGGAATTCGGAATTGCATCAACTGTGCAACCTACTTATGTGCTGGGCGACAGGGCTTACCTGATCTCCACCGATTATAAAAATTATGCTGAAGTGCCCTGGCTCATCCGCCGGTGGAATGTAAACACCAGCCTCGAGACCTTTGTTTCTTATTCAACAGGCAAATTGCAGTGGCAGGTAGGCCCGCAGGTGAGGTACCAGCTCCTGTCAAGCTTTGTTAAAAAATATCCCGTTAAAGAAAACCTTTTCGATTTCGGTTTGAAAGTCGGCCTGGGACTTAACAGGCAATAACACGGACTACTTGCTTATCAAAACCCTGCAACAATCTTTGCAGGGTTTCGTTTTATACGGAAATGTAATTTTACCAGATGAAGAATTGGACCCTAATCCTGCTGCTTTTGCTTTTCATTCAGGCCTGCAAAAGCAAAGAGAAAGAACCTGAAAAAGATACATCCTCCTATTTCCATGTGAGCAACTACCTGAAAAGCGAGGTCAAAAGACTGGACACCTCCCTGTACAGTTTTATCAAGATCGAAACAGTAAATGGCCGCTCAGATACCACTGACATCAGCAGGGAAGAGATCAGGAAATATGCGGCGGATTTCCTGGACATTCCTGATATCCGCGACAAAAAAATCGGTAAGGATTACGAAGCAATGGTGAGTTACGATACCCTGGCCGGCAGGGTTTATATGAGTTACACAGCCTATGATAAAGATGTGGAAGTAGTGAAGCAGGATGTTAGTATTATGCCCGGGCTGGGCGCTGTTGAAGACAAGGTAATGACTCTTTATATTGAGAAGATTAAAGACGAGGATGATGTGATTACGGAGAAAAAAATGTTATGGGATACGCAGCGCTATTTCAACATCCGCACTATCACTCAGAAAAAAAATGAACCCGAACAGGTACATAATTTGAAGATCCAGTGGAACGGCAGCCAATGGGAGCAGTAGCCGATTGAATTTGAATAATGACGCATGCAGAGTTTCAAAATATCACCTCCAGCCTCCCGGGGCAGCCAGGAATTTACAAGTACTATGACGGTAATGGCAACCTGCTGTATGTAGGCAAAGCAAAGAATATCAGGAAGCGGGTATCATCCTATTTTAATAAAACACTGGCCAGTTACAAAACCCATGAACTGGTGAAGAGGATCAGGAAGATTGAATTTACGATTGTAAACTCAGAGCAGGATGCTTTTTTGCTGGAGAACTCACTAATCAAACAATTCCAGCCGGTTTTTAATATTAATCTCAAGGATGATAAGACCTACCCTTATATCGTAATCAAGAATGAACATTTTCCCAGGGTCTACCTGACGCGGCAAAAGCTTGATGACGGTTCGCGTTACTTTGGGCCTTACACCTCCGTGAATAAGGTGAGGGAGTTATTGAATTTTATCAAGCAGACCATCCCCCTCCGCACATGTCCCCTGAACCTTACACCAAAAAACATTGAGAAAGGAAAATTCAAAGTTTGCCTCGAATACCACCTGGGCAACTGTATGGGCCCCTGTGAAGCGCACCAGTCAGAAGAAGATTATGAAAACAATATCACCCAAATCAAAAATCTTCTCAAGGGAAACCTGGGACCAGTGATCCATCATTTCAAAAATGAAATGAAAGCACATGCAGTGAACCTGCAATTTGAAAAAGCAGAACTGACCCGCAAAAAAATCACTTACCTCGAAAATTACCAGTCCAGGTCCATCGTAGTCAATACTTCGCTGGGCACCGTGGATGTTTTTTTTATCCAGAAGGAAAATGAAACGGCCTTTGTCAACTACCTGATGGTAGAGAATGGCACCATCATCCAGACAAAAACCCTGCAGGTTGAAACCCATTTGGATGAGACAATTGAAGAAACCCTTTCTTTTTCCATAGGCCAGATCAGGACCACCTTCAACAGTGAGGCAAAGGAAATCATCATCCCCTTCCAGCTTTCTTATGAAGAGCCCGGGATTACCGTAACGGTTCCAAAGGGCGGTGACCGGAAAAAGCTGCTGGAGCTTTCAGAAAAAAATGTTCATTATTTTATTGAAAACCTGAGGTCAAAGGAAAGGCTGAAGCTGGGGGTTAAAAATGCAGACAGGTACAATGTGCTGCTGCAAATAAAGGAAGACCTCCAGTTGCAGGCTGTTCCCGTGCACATCGAATGTTTTGACAACTCTAATTTCCAGGGCAGCTATCCTGTGTCGGCCATGGTTTGTTTCAAAAACGGTGAACCCAGCAAAAAAGACTACAGGCATTTTAATGTAAAAACGGTGGAGGGCATCAATGATTTTGCCACAATGAAAGAAGCTGTTTACAGGCGTTACAGGCGCCTTAAAGAAGAAGGAGAGCCCTTTCCGCAACTGGTGATTATTGATGGAGGTAAAGGCCAGTTGAGCGCCGCGCAGGAAGCAGTAGTGGAACTGGAGTTAACCGGCAGAATGACGCTGATCGGGCTTGCCAAGAATGAAGAGGAGATATTTTTCGTTGGTGATAAACAATCACTGAAACTCCCCTACGATAGTGAAAGTCATAAATTCATTCGCAGAATAAGAGATGAAGTACACCGTTTCGGTATCAATTTTCACAGGGGAAAACGCAGCAGGGGCACTTTTAAAAACTCACTGGAAGGAATCAAAGGTATCGGAACCAATACAGCTAATCTGCTCTTAAAAACCTTCCGCTCCGTCAATAATATCAAACAACAACCAGAAGAAGAACTCGCGAAATGGGTTGGACTATCAAAAGCAAAATTGATCAGGAAGTATTTTGAGGAAGAAGGGTCCTGAGACGTGCTGCGCCAGCCATAGCTTTAGCAGAGGCTGGAGTCGTGACTCGTGAGACATGAATGGTGAATGCTGCGCCAGCCATAGCTCCAGCGAAGGCTGGGTGAATGCTGCGCCTGCCGTCTAAGTGTCGCAGACAGCGTGCGCTGAATCTTTTAGCGGAGGCGAGATGAACGAGAGCAACCTGCGTCTTCATTTGAAGGCCCTTGCGTGATTCATCTCTGCGTCATCTCCTATCCTCATTTTCTCTGCGGTAAAAAATCATGTAATCTCTTTGATAAAAAGTCAAGCCGGGAGAGGTGAAAAGGAATGAATGAAAGTCTTGCAGCTTGAAAGTTTCGGCTTGAAACTTCTCCAAAAAAACAAAGGGGCCAGAATGGAAATTCAGCCCCGTTTTTAAAATCCAATATCCTATGAAAAACCGAGATAAAAATACTACTATTTAGTACATAACCTATACGTAGTAACCACATTTTTTTAAACTTTCATTGGTAAATACCATTAGAGATTAATGGCACGCCATTGAACTTCTTCACACCTGCTTATAAATTATACTGTTAGATTTATTATCGTAAAAACCCCATTGATTCCAAGGCATAAAAAAACCCCGCTATTGCGGGGTTAATTTTTTTATTCTTAGTACGACCAGAGATTCTGTTCGTAATTGAAGATCCTTTCTTTGATATTATCACCTTCCAGTAACCTCAGGATCGGATCTTTTATCCTTACCTGCAGTGCTTTCATGGATGGATTATCAAGCGTGGAGTTAACGATATAGCTGCTAAACATGCGGCTTTCGAAAAGTTCTTCCCAGGTCATGCGGCCTGCACCCATATTCTTTGAATTGTACACGCTGTAGTTAGCAAGCGTTGGGCGAAGATCAGGATAATAGATCCAGAACATAGGCTCAACACCTCTTTCTCTTTTGGTACCTTCAAAATACACGGTTTTTACAGGGCAGATACCGATGATGCGGGCAAACATCCTGCTCGCTTCCCTGTCAAAGATCCATTCTTCCTTGATCCTGAGTTTCATTACATCATTTGTATTGAACACTTTAGGAGTTACAACATATTCAACCACCTTGGAAGGGTCATTGATATCGGTAACCGCACTGGTATCAGCACCGCCGCCGCCCATAGCGCTGTTTACGGCAGCCAGGTCGAGAGGCATGGTGAAACGGTCATCAGCAAAAGCCAGGACCTTTCCGGATCTCACTGCATTCAGGAGAATGGCAATGAACTGTTGGTCACCATTGGCTTCCTTACCCTGGTAGCGGAAGGTCTGGTTCATTTTTTCCCTCAGGTCAAGCTCTCTCCATACTTTTTCAGCATAAAGGGCATCATCCCAGCGAAGGAATTCATAATCCAGTGGAATCACCTGGTTGTTGCGGTTGGTATCCGCGGCAAAAGCGCCTTCCTGCCTCATGGATGCTTTTTTGGTAGTATCCAGTCCACCCGAAGCGGTATTGTCCACACGGATCGGGATATTCCCATAAGGATTATAATTCGTGGGCGGGTTGGCATTATTGTTATTCTGCTGCTGGTTATTATTATTGGTTGGCGGATTATTATCCGTATTCCGCCTGGCGCCTCTCCGCTGAGCCGAAGCATCAGCAGCAATCGCTGAAACCAGGAATAGAACCATGGAGCATTTTATGAACGTACGTTTCATCTGGAACGATTTAATTGATGTTATAGAGTAAGGAAGGCAGTTTCCTGGTTCTTCCGTCCGGACCTACACACTGAATATCTTCAATGGTAATGATATCATCAGAACGTAAACCCCTCATGATTTGTTTTGCTCTTGGTGAAAAAGCTGCACCATTAACTTTTTCCCTGATGATATCTCCTGTTTCAGGATCAGTACCTACTACTGAGTAGCTGGTTACACTGTATTTAAGATTCAACGGGAAGTTTTCAATGAATGCACCCACACCGGCCTGGTTGGCCAGGGTACCGGCATTTACATAAGCACCTGATTTCTGACCACCAACAGTAGCGATCGGCTCAGGCATGTTACGTACGCGGAAGGTAAGCGCACCAATGGTTTTGCCATCAGCAGATGCGGTAATCACACAGTTGTCGGTCTGCTGGCTCACTTTCACGATCCATTTACCATTAGCCGTTTTAACCGGGCTGGCACCACCTCCGCTTACAGAGATGTTGATCTTTTCAGCACCTACACCACCACCGGAAACTTCGATTTTATTATCATAACCAATGTACAATACGTTCATTTCAGGAAGGGCGATAGCAGCGCTGGACTGGCCAACAGTGTATTTCACATCCTGCCTGATCACCTGAGGATTACCATCCTGGTCAACATAGTTGATCACGATAGGTACGGAACGTTCGCCGTTTCCGCTAACCCTTACTTTATAAGAAGCCACACCATCCTGGTCAATCGGGTAGTTGGTACCGCCGATGTTGATGGTAGGTTTGGCATCAGTACTGAAGGCACCGATACCGGCCCTGATCTCCAGTTCCTGGTCAGGCATCAGGTAGTTGGAATTCTGTCCAACGATGGCAGCAAACTTGTTGAAGCGTACTTTAACAGCGCCCACCTGCTCGTGGAAAAGAGATACTACCCTGTTCTCTGAAGTTTTGATATCATTCTGGAATTTGGTCAGCATGGTGGTAGCAGCTACGGTTGGCACCATTCTGAAATAAGCCGCTTCCCAGGTATCATTGGCTTTGTTCTTGGTTGGAGGCGCATCAAGGTTGATCTGCTTCAAGCGCTCAGCGATTTGAGCTCCAAGTGAATCATCAATGGCAAGCATCGCTTTTTTATAAGCTTCAAGCCTTTCCCTTAATTTTTTTCCTTCACCCTCTTCAACCATGATCCTGGTGGCGATATCCTGGTTATCTTCTTTGAAAGTGGAATCACCATTTTTTACCGGATCAAAACCTGCTGCAGTGAGGATCTTATTTTTCAGGGATTCGATATAATTATTCAGGTCATTGGTCAGTACAACGGCCTGGGCTGCTTTAGGTGCCCAGATCTCGGCCTTGGCCATGGTCTGCGGATCCTTCTTCTTGTCTTCAAAGGATTCCATGATCGTTTTGGTTGAGACAGCAATCGTATTATTAGTAGCCTTTAAGCTATTCTCTACTGTTTTAAAGGCGTTCAGAATCTCAGCCGAGACGTTCAGGGCCAACAGGGCTGTCAGCACCAGGTACATCAGGTTGATCATCTTCTGCCGTGGCTCTTTAGGTAGTGCCATATAGGTTCAATTAATTTAGTCGCTTGAGGTAATGGTTTTTCGGTTTATATAACGCTTTTGACAGATGTTTATTATCTGCCCTGCATGGCACTGAGCATATTGCCGTAAATATTATTCAGTTTGCCCAGGTTATTGGCAAGGCCAGCCACCTGCTCCTGAACTTTACGGGCATCATCCGCAGTTCCCATCATTACGTTGGAAGCTTCAGCGAGTTTACCATAGAACTGGTTCAGTGATTTCAGGTGATTATTGCTCTCCTGGAGTTCCAGTTCATAAATGGTATTAAGAGAAGAAAGATTTTTAGTCAGCACCTGGATCTGGTCGTGGAAGGCTCTTGCACCTTCAGAAGCGGTATTGAATGCACCAACAGAGCTGGCAGCATTCACATAAGCGTCTTTTACACTGCTCAGGGCCTGTGTAACTTCTTTGGTCTTCTGTGTATAATCACCGGTAGCAGCTACCACGTCAGTAATGTCGTTCATATTGCTGATGGTAGTGTTCAGTTTTTTGAAGCCTTCACCCAGCCTGTTCAGGTTGGTTGGAGTGATATCGGCAGCCAGCATGGCTTTGTCAAGTGAACCCAGTACATTATCAGCAGGTTTGGCAGCCACAGCATGGGGATGATCGTCAACGGCTGGATAACGGAGGTAAAGGATACCATACACCAGGAACACAAGTGCTTCTGTTGTTAAACCTATTTTAAGCCACATATCCGCATCTGGAGCGTGAAGGATTTTTCTCAAAGCACCCCAGATTACGATTGCTGCTGCGATGGATACGAATACGTCTACAAGTTTACCTACTTTAGGAGGAATAGCTGCTGCCATAAAAATTGAATTTTAAAAAGATGGTTGGTTAGATTTTAAAAGAATAGCTAAAAATGGAGGTTCCGAAGAACCTCCTTTTAAATTATGTTGTTTTACTTTCTACTGGTGGGGGCGGGTAAGTCAATTACGGTACGGAAACCGATGTAAGATTTAGTTGAGTCCTGGTACTCGTAAGTACGTGTACCGGTCTGCAGGTAATAACCTACATCTTTCCAGCTACCGCCACGGATTACCTTACGCTTCATTTTAGGAGGATCAGTTGCTTTGGCATTCCAGCGAACATCAGGGTTCATATCATGCTGGAATGTGTAAGAGCCTTCGTAGAAAATGGAAGAGGTCCACTCAGCCACGTTACCGCTCATACAATACAGACCATAATCATTAGGCCAGTAAGCATCGGCACGCACTGTATAGAATCCACCATCTTCAGGATAGTTACCACGGCCGGGTTTGAAGTTGGCCAGCAGACATCCTTTCTTATTTCTCAGGTAATAGTTACCCCAGGGGAACATAGATTGTGAACGGCCGCCACGGGCTGCATATTCCCACTGCGCTTCTGTAGGCAGGCGGAAGTCAGACTCCTGTACGCGTTTCTTGGAATCCAGCCATGAGTTCAGATACTGGGTTCTCCAGTTACAGAACGCATCAGCCATTTTCCAGTTCACACCTACCACAGGATAATTACCAAAGGCAGGGTGAGCGAAATAACGCTTGGTCATCGGCTCGTTATAGGAATAAGAGAAGTCGCGGATCCAAACCAGGGTATCGGGATACACCTGCACCGGGAATCTTTCAATGAAAGAAGAACGTGGCTTGCTTTCATTACCTCTCTTGGCTGCTTCTTTCAGGTCAAAACGCTCAACCTGGTAGATCAGCTTGGCAGGATCGATTTCTTTTTTACCAAAGATTCGGTCTTCAGGAGGAAGGATCAGGTCAGACAACTGCTCGAGGGTCTTTGGATCATTCCACTTTACCGTTTTCATCTTGGCCCAGTCAACATGCTCATTGCCATCACCATCGGCTTTTACATAGCCCATCTTTTTGGCCGCAATGGAATCACGTACCCAGTAAACAAACTGGCGGTACTCATTGTTGGTGATTTCTGTTGCGTCCATCCAGAAGCCGCTGATGGAAACCGAACGGTTACGTGCACTGAATGCATAAGCAGGATCTTCGTCACTAGGTCCCATATGAAAGGTACCCTGTGGTATGAAGACCATGCCCGGAGGTTTTGGCAGGGTATAGCGACCGCCTGGTGCAATACCATGAAGCTGACCATCATTAGGTAAACTTCCTCCCTTGTCTTTTTTTCCGAGGATTCCGCAGCTTGAAAGCAAAAGCATAGCAAGGGCGGATAAAGTGTAGTAATGGTTTTTCATTTTCATACTCGAGGGTATTGGGCAAATATAACGTTTTGAAATAAACGCTGACACAAGGTTAAAATTATTTTTTCTCATTTCCAAGTACCAAAAAGTTTTTTCGGCGTACCAATAATAACGGCCATTAATGACACCTTATTGTACGTTATTTTAAATTTTATTTAGCCTTTAGCAAGCTTACGAATTCCGGTATAGTATTCACCGGCTGGCGGCATGCGTAATTTTTACACAAGTAAATACGGGTTATACTAGTTTCAGCTTTATCAGCCAGCAGAGGGTACCCGGGTAGGGGATTTGCAGACGCCAGTGCTAATTTATGTGAAATATAAATGCCAAGTATCTTTTCCAGGTAATTTTCCCAATCCTGCCCGACCACCGCGATCTCCGAAGTACCCATGGCCTGTTCAAAAAATAACTGGAGCCAGGTACCGAACGAGGTTGGATATTGAATGATCGCCTTGCCGAGGGAGGCCACCATCCGCTCTGACCTTTCGCGCCACCCCTGTTCATCAAAAATGATGGCCAAACGGTAAAGATTATAGGCCATCATCGAATTGCCGGAAGGGGTAGCCCCGTCATAGATCTCTTTTTTCCGGACCGGGATATCCTGCTGTTCCTTATTGGTAAAATAAAAATAGGTGAACTGTTCATCACTGAAATAAAGCTCCACAGCTTTAGCCAGGTCTTTTGCTTTATCCAGGTATTCCAGCCTACCGCTTACCTGGCCTAATTCTATTAGCGCGGCTACCAGATAACTCTAATCCTCAAGAAATGCGGGTTGTGTTGCTTTATCATTTTTCCAGGTATGATGAAAAAGGCCCTCGCCATCAGGGAATACGTCAAGCATAAAGGCCATATTTTTCTCAGCCAGCGCCAGGCAGGACCTGTCACCTGTGGCAGCATAACATTTACACAGGGCCATGTTCATGAGCGCATTCCATCCCAGCAGAACCTTATCATCAAGCTGTGGCCTGACCCTCCCGGATCTTGCCCCGAGGAGTTTTTCAATTCCATTCTCCAGGATCTTTTCCAACCGTTCAACCGGGATGTTCTTTCTCACTGCAAAATCTTCAGGAGGCACCAGCACTCTTAATATGGATTTTTCTTCCCAGTTACCTTTTTCCGTAATGTTGAAATATTCGGTGAACAGTGAAGCATCTGCCCCGATCACCTGGTCAACTTCCTGTTTATCCCAAACGTAAAACTTGCCTTCCACCCCTTCGCTGTCTGCATCCAGCGCGCTGTAAAATCCACCGCCGGGGTGCATCAGCTCCCTTTGTAGAAAACCAAGCGTCTGCTGTATGATCTTCCTGTACCGTTCATGCCCGGTCATTTGAAAGGCCTCCGCCAGGGCAACCAGGATAAGTGCATTATCATACAGCATTTTTTCAAAATGTGGAGCCAGCCATTCCCTGTCAGTTGAATACCTGGAAAACCCTCCTCCCACCTGGTCATAAATGCCTCCATATAACATTTTGTCCAGGCTGAGTAAAGCCTGCTGAAGCGCTTCATCATCATTATGAAGATGGGCATACCGCAATAAGAACACGATTGTGTAAGTCTGGGGGAATTTAGGCGCCTTTCCAAACCCACCCCATTCCTTATCCGCATTCTTCATGATAGCCCGGAAGGCTTCCTGCACCTGATCTCTATCCTGCTCTCCGGATCCCTCAATTGCGGCTCCGAAAATATTTGAAGTTTGAAGGTGGTTGGTAAGGTTTTCAGCCTGCAGTTCAATCTCCTCCCTTCTTTCGCGAAATGCTTTCGAAATTGCGGTGAGGATTTCCGTCCAGGAAGAACGGTTGAATGCTCTTTGAGGGGGAAAATAAGTACCCCCGTAAAACGGTTTGCGATCGGGGGTCAGAAAAACATTGAGCGGCCATCCACCGCTTCCTTCGATGGCATGGAGCGCATCCATATAAACATGATCCACATCCGGTCTTTCTTCCCTGTCAACCTTGATATTGATGAAATGTTCATTCATCTGTGCAGCCACTTCAGGATTTTCAAAACTTTCCCTTTCCATCACATGACACCAGTGACAAGCCGCATATCCAATACTTACAAGAACAGGCTTGTCTTCCTTTTTGGCTTTTTCAAATGCTTCATCCCCCCAGGGATACCAGTCCACAGGATTATGCGCATGCTGCAACAGGTAGGGACTACTCTCTTTGGAAAGGCGGTTGGTAAATGGATGCATGCGCTGAAATTAGATAAAATCAGTTCAGCAGGAAGCGTGCAGGACAGGGATGGAGAGAGGCTGTTGGCTTTTAGCCAATGGCTATCAGCCAAAGGCTTTATTTTTTCTTTTCTCCAGCAAGAAATTTCTCAAGCGCCGCAACCATGGAAGGTGCCTGGGGCTGAGGAGCTTTGATATCAAGCTTCAGGCCGGCGTCCTCGATTGCTTTGGAAGTATTATTTCCAAAAGCGCCGATCACGGTGCCATTTTGTTTGAATTTGGGAAGGTTGTCAAACAGGCTCTTCACACCGCTTGGGGTGAAAAAGCAAATGACATCGTAATAATTATTGGTAAGAAGATCCTTTACATCGTTACTGGCGGTTCGGTACATGAAGGCCAGGGAGAAATCGCAGTTATTTGACTTGAGCCAGCCAGTGATCTCGCTATCCTGCTGGTTTTCTGAACACACATAGAGAAATTTTTCATTGCTCTTATGTTTGTTGATCACGTCAAAAAGACTTTTATTGCTGCCGTCAGCACCATAAAATACTTTGCGCTTGCGGTAAAGAATGAATTTCTGGAGATAAAGTGCAACCGCTTCGGTTATGCAGAAATACTTGGTATCCTGGGAAACATTAAGTTTCATTTCCTCGCAAACCCTGAAAAAATGATCAATGGCATTTCGGCTGGTGAAAATCACGGCGGAATGTGTCTGGATATCTATTTTCTGCTTGCGGAAATCTTTCGCTGGGATAGGCTCCAGCCTGATGAAGGGATAAAAATCAAGTTCTACATCATACTTTCTTCCCAGCTCGAAATAAGGCGACTTGTCGCTATCCGGCCTGGGTTGAGTGATGAGTACTTTTTTTCTTTGCTTTTCAGTTTTGATGGACTTACCCCCTTGTTTTACCATATGGTGTGGTTCGGCTAACGTTGCGCAAATTTAGTAAGTTTCGCCCAGAAATCTAAACAACAGTTTGTTAATCAGCAGCAGAGGTGCGATTTCGAATGCGCAGAGATAAAGGAAAAAATGAAAAATGCTGATACGGATCTGCCGGTGCAATGTGCTATAGGAAAGAAAAAAGCGGTAGGCAAACAAGCCCAAAACCACCATAATGCTCAGGGTCATTGCGGTTGAATTTACCAGGCCCTGTGTAAAACCAAGGATCACCAGGAAGGGTACCAGGGCCATTCCAATCACTTTGTTAGTGGTAAATACTACAAATATGTAAGAATCTATGGAATCCGAAACCTGGAAGATCCATCCCAGTAATTTAAGACTGATGAATTTAACGGCATAAACAGCAAGCAGCCCGGTAACACAATAAAAGAACAGTTCCCAAAAATCAAAGTCAAGCCCCAACTGGTAATGATGCAGCAACAAGGCCAGGAACATCCCACCGCTCAAAAGGAAAAATATATTGAGCAGCAGTGAGGGCAGCGGGCTTTGCACCAGTTGTTCCTTGATCTGTCTTTGTTTAACGGTGGTTCTCAGAAATATTTTGAAGAGATCGGAAATATACCGGGTAAACCCGTTTCTTATCAGCGCGAAAAATAAAAGCAGGGCAATGATGGCGTAAAAGATCGTTTCCTTCCCCTCCCATTTACGGATGGTAATGGAATACCTCACGGGATTGGTAAACCTGAAGTAGGGATGTGCAGCAAAAACCGCCGAATCAGGATCCAGGCGTGAACCCAGGTAAGTACTGTCAGGAACACGAAATGGAAGCAGGTAGCGTGTCACTGGTACGGGTGCAGGGTTGCGTATAATCTGACGCTGTGGCCTTACCACCCTGGAAGCAGTATCAGGTGCCGGTGGCAAAGTATCCTGCGCATACGGCATCAATCCCACAGAAACCAACATCAAAAACAAAATATACTTCGCCATTCTTTGTAAAAATATCCTTCTCCGTCTGTACTAGAAAAAACTCGCGAAACCAATATGCAATTTAGGCTGGCGGAGGTTGAATTCCGTATCATCCCTTTTACCTAAGGCAAGTGCCATATTTATGATCCCTGCCTTCGTTTCAAGGGAGAGACCCAGGCCGGAACCCAGGTAGGTGTGGTTTTTGACCTGTTCCAGCAAATGATGTCCCCATCCTCCATCTACAAAAGCAAAGAAAAAAGAATTCAGCCCGGTACGCAACCTGTATTCTGCAGTACCAATGGCATATTGCGAAACAAACTGGCTTTCCTCGTCAAAGCCCCTCATGAGTTTGAAGCCACCAATTTGAAATAGCTCATTCCGGAAATAACTGGCACTCTGGTAAATGCCCCCGCTCAAACCAAGCTTGAAGGTACTTTGCACACCAAGCGGTAAAAACTGGGCCGCCGATCCTGTGATCCTGAACTGGTAAGCCTTCAACCTGATGGAATCGTAGAGTGATTCAAACTTGAATGAGGGTTCTGAAGGATCCACCAGTTCCAGGATCAGGTTATTCTTTTTGATCTTTTTAGTACCTGCGGATCCTGAAAAAGCAAACTCGGTGCCCTTGCGCGGGTTGAACCTGAAATCAGTTTTATTGAATGAATAACCCAGGCCCAGGTTGAGCGACGACACATCTCCTTCCTGTGGCAGGCGTTTCGACTGGATCACGGCGGCTGTATTGATGCCGTTAACAATAGTGGACCTTCTCTGAAGAAAAACCGAAAACGCCTGGCGATCCTCCACCCTGTATACTGTACCAAGGTTCATATTGATATTGAGAAAAGTACTGTCCCTCTTGTACATGTCGAAGCTGAAGTTGAAACCAAATGGTGAGCTGAAAATATAAGGCTGCTCGAAAAGAAGATTGAGTCGCGGTGACTGCTGCTGCAACTGTTGCCATACCAGGCCAATGGTCTCACCTGATCCCAGTGCATTCTTTAATAGAATATTGGCATCTACCGTGAGAAGTAATTTTTTTCCGCCGCTTACATTATCACTGTTAGGCAAAAAACCAATGAGGGCATTCACCTGGCTGGTCTTCCTGTCTTTAAGATAAAGGTTAAGGATGGCACCATTACCCAGCAGGTCGAGGTTGGATGGCCTTTCCTCCACCAGGTAACTGATAGTGGCCAGTCTTGAGGAAATGTTCTCCAGCTTGCGTTTGTTGTAAGGACTTCCATTAGTTATGCCCAGGTATCTTTGAAGGAATTCATTACTAACGCGGGCATCACCATACACCCTCAGGCTGTCAATACGGTATAAAGGACCGCGGCTGATTTGCAACACACCCTCCACCCTATCACCCGAAATGCTGATGCTGTCAAACGATACTTTGCCGAAAGGATGACCATTTTCCTCGAGGTAGTCGAGGATCTTTTGCTGCCAGTATTTTAAAGAAGCCGGATCAAAATCCAGTTGATTACCTGGCCAGCGGATTGACTGAAGCAAGGCAGCGTCCTGGTTACTCGTATGAATTTGTGACCACTGATACTGAACTCCCATGTATAATAC
>JAEYUA010000266.1 GCA_023433755.1 Bacteroidota bacterium
GCCTGTGATCCAGTATGATTTCCCCATGGCACCGTCATTGAGTTGCTGCGGACTAAAATAATATGCTTCCAAGCCGAATTTCAGTTTTTCCTCTATCTCATACATCAGCACATTATTTAGCCTGTGCCTTGCCGTGAGTGGCAGCCAGGATTCCACGTTATTATAATGCGAATTAGCATCTGTAAAAGTATATCCTACAAAAAGCTTGAAATCGCCAAAGACCAGCTTCATGTTGGTCTCCATACCCTTTGTATCAATATGGCCATTTGCATTCACAAATTCCAGGAACCCACCGGGTACAAATGAAAGAATAAGCGGACGATTGAGCCTGGTATAAAAGAACATGTGGTTGATGGAAAAATTCACAGCGCCGATCCGGGTATTATAGTTAATATCCCAGTTGCCCCCCAATGATCTTTCATTACTGGTAAGTGAGTGGTTGATGGGCAATACATTCCTGAACTGGATGCGTTCTGATTCTTCGGTGAAGACGGTTGGAGTTTTATAACCCGCCCCGCCACCAAGGCGTGAAGTAAGTCTTGGTGAGATCCTGAACATAGCTGATACACGGGGCAAAAATTCAAAACCATATTGCTTTACATAATCTCCTCTTACCCCTGCTTCCAGTGTGAACCGGTCTACAGGTGACCAGGCATTCTGCACAAACAATCCATACGTATTGTAATGATAATCCCTGCGCGGACTAAAAGCCTGCTGTTTTTCCGCGAGATCATCTGTGAGTATATTGGCGCCAAAAACCCACTCTGCTTTCTGGCCATGATGGTTCCAGGTCAATTCTGAAAATGATGATTGCTGCAAGGCTTCAAACCTGGCCGAAGGAACAAGAATGGTCCTATCGAAACGGGTATAGCTGTTTTTGAACTGGAGCGAGGAGTGCTCTCCTGTACGATGGGCCAATCCAATTGTAGTGGTGATCCTACTTGTATTGTTTTCCTCAAAATAACCAGATCCGCCATTCTTGATGTAATCCATATTACCACCGATACGGTCTTCACGAATGAAACTCACGCCTGCATCGGCTGTGGTGTTTTTGCCATAAAGGAAAAGACGGGGATGAATAGTGAGCCGGTTGGCTTTGGGGATGGCGGTGAAACCGATTTTAGCCGGATCATACGGAGCAGTGCTGTTGTGCGCAGCATAAACCGTTACACCTGACTTCCCGTAACGCTCACTATAAAATCCACTCAAATCAAGACCGCCCGCGGTTGTACCATTAGCGATAAAGTCAAGTACTCGATTCTGTCCGGGTGTTTTGGAAATCAGGTTTACCAAACCGGCGATGGCACCACCACCGTACAAAGTGGAAGCCGAACCTTTAATCACTTCCACCTGTTTCAGGTCTAACGGCGCTACCTGGAGAATGCTGAGTCCACCGGCAAAACCGGAATAGAGAGGATAACCATCACGAAGGATCTGGGTATACCTTCCATCGAGTCCCTGTATGCGGATGCCCGCATTGTAAGAAGTAGCTGAGGTCTGCTGCACCTGTATGCCTGTGCTTTCACTCAGCAGCATGCGGATATCACCCGGTTTCATATTGGCCTTTTCAGCCAGTTCCTCACCGGAAATTACTTCCATGCGTGTAGGTGTGTTGGCTATGGTGCGGCTGGTACGGGTAGTGGATATAATAATTTCATCTTCATGCCCGTGATCATGCTCATCTTCCTCCCGCAAATGCATATCTATTATTAGGGTTTCTGTTCGTGGAAGGGTCACATCCATGGTAGTTTCCTCATAACCCACATAACTGATCCTGACCTGGTAACTGCCAGGTGGAAGACTGGTAAAGCTAACTGTGCCCGCAGTATCGGCCATTGCTGTTTTACCTGTATTCATGATGTTAACATAGGCTTCAGGTAAGGGCAACCTGGTATCCGCATCGCGGACCTGTATTTTAAGGGTGTGCTGCGCATGGCTCATAATACTAATAGCCATAAGCAGCACTGATATCATCAGATGCTTCATTGATAAGTTTTAATTCCAGAAAAATATGTTGACCATAAAATTTCAGGACAACCTCGGAGGCTGGAAGCGGGGCCAGGTATAACCGGAAAATTTAAGAAGCTCCTGCCTGTTGAAATGTAAAGTCTTTTTTTGTGGTATCACAAATGAAAACTGGAGCTGCGGGGTTGGAACAAGAGGGAAATGACAGGTAGTGCAGGAGAAAAACGGAGAACAATTACCTTCCGGTTCTTTCGAATGGCCTTCCAGTTTCTGCTCTGCCTCACATTCATCGGTTTCGCAGCAGGGAATGAAACTGCCTGCCACCGTAATGAAAAATAAGAATATGGCTAAAACCTGCTTCAATACTGCAAACATATCAAGTAAAAGTTATTGGCCAAAGCCCCACTGCCGGGCTTCCTGGTTTATCCCGGAAGAGGTCTTGAAATGTTCAAAACTCTTAACACTCTGGTAACTTCAACACCCTACATTTGCCCTTCTCCTCTGAAAGATCATCCTGGGTCCACTCCTTTGTAAGCTGTTAAAACAATCCCCGTAATTGAATCAATAAGTATTATGAAGAAACATCTACATGTCTTCCTGGCCATGCTGTTCCTGTTATGCACCGCCATGGTTTCCGCCCAGAATTTTTCAGTGACCTACAATTTCAGTGGTGTAAACACCAGCTCTGGCCGCACTGATCCCACTACACCCCCTACTGCAACCGGTGTAAGCTTTGGCAGCTTTACAGCCGTGGGTTCAATGAGCGCCAATCCAAATGCGGGAGGACGCTTCAGCTTTACGAGCCAGTCTCTAGGTGCAACCAATGGTAGCGATGTGTTTACAGGTGGCCTTGATCCGGATAAATATTATACAGTTACCATTACACCGGAGACTTATTATACCCTGGATCTTTCTTCCATCATTTTTACTCTTCAACGCTCAGGTACTGGTATCCGTCAGTATGCGGTCAGATCTAGTGTAGACGGTTTTGTCGCTAACCTTCCTGCAAGCACTGATCCAAGCAATACAAACTTGAGTGTTGTCGCCGGAAACATCTTCCAGGTAGCTGATGCCTCTACTTCTGCTAATAATGGGAATCAGATTACACTAAATGCAGGAAGCTTTACTAATCTTGCTGCTCCTGTTACCTTCCGCTTTTATGGATTTAATGCAGAGGCAAGTGGCGGAACCTTCAGCATTGATAATGTAAATTTTACCGGCTCGGCCACCATTTCACCAACGGCACCCCAGCTTAACGTAACGCCTTCTTCACTGGGCTTCCCTGTTACTGCAATCTCCAGTACATCTGCAGCACTAAGCTATACGGTGACCGGGGAAAACCTAAGTGGACAGGTAGATCTAACCACTTCAGCACCTTATACCATTTCAACTGAAGAGAATGGAATTTATACAACCTCACTCAGCCTCCTGGCTGCTGATGTGGCTACCCCTAAAACCATTTATGTAAGATTCTCTCCTACCGCAACCGGGATGTTCAACAGTATCATCACACATAGCAGTACTGGTGCGGTTGATGTGATTGTGAACACAAACGGACAGGGTATCGATCCTTCCGTACTTAGCTTTGATTTTAATGCCTGCGCCAATGGCGGTGCGCCTGGTTCTGGCTTCACAACCTATAGTGTTACAGGCGCGCAGAACTGGACCTGCACCAGCTTCGGACGCGACGGTTCCAATGGTGTAAACATCAACGGTTATTCAGGCGGTCCGCAGGAAAACGATGACTGGCTGATCTCACCTCCTTTGAGCATTGGCTCACTCAACCTGCCGGTATTGCGCTTCTGGAGCCGTGGTGAATTTGCAGGCACCAGCCTTCAACTGCTGGTATCGACTGATTACAGCGGAACAGGTGATCCAAATAACGCTAACTGGACAGTACTTGAAGCTAACTTCCCGCCACTTACCAATACCTGGACCATGAGCGACGGCATTAATTTATCAGCCTATAAAAATGCGCCGCAGGTATATATCGCATTCCGTTATATTTCTTCTGTAGAAGATGGTGCACCACGCTGGACTGTTGATGATGTGGACATCACTGACCGGTCAATGCTACTCAGTGTATTTCCATCTTCTGTTTCCTTTGGTGAAGCTTCAGAAGGAAGTTTTAGTCCAAGCAACCGAATCAGCCTGCAGTCATTTGGTTATGGTGATCTCACGATCTCTGCGCCGGTTAATTTCCAGGTATCAACTGACAGTCTAACCGGCTTTACAACTTCCATTAATATTCCATTGGCAACCGCGGAAGCAGGAACGATCATTTACGCACGGTTTGCTCCCACCACCAAGGCTCTGAGTCTCCAGGGTAATATCAATATCACAGGTACCGGGCTTGATTCAGCAACAGTTCTGCTTTCAGGAACTTCCTATCCCAAGGATGAAACTTTTGATGCGGGTACGTACAACCTCAGTTTCTTTGGTTCAAATCCAACCAATAACCCGACACCTCAAAAGATCGCTAAGCAATTGGCCAATATTGAAACGGTGATGGAAAGGTTGAACCTTGATATCATAGGTGTGCAGGAAGTGTCGAGCGATGTGGTATTCGATTCATTGGTGAACAGGCTTCCTCATCACAAAGGTTTTCTTTCTCCACGCTGGTCGTATTCATTTGAGGCACCAGATCCAAACTTCCCTCCGCAGAAGATCGGTTTCATCTATGACAGCACCACGGCAGTGCTGGTAGAAGAACGCGTGATGTTTGAAAGCATGTATGACAGTGTGCGCAATGGCTACCCCGATAAACTGCCTTCTTATCCCGGCGGAACGCCACAGAGTTTCTGGGCTTCTGGCAGGCTTCCTTACATGGCAACCTTCAATGTTACCGTTGATGGCGCATCCAGAACAGTAAGAGTGGTGGTGATCCATGCCAAATCCGCATCAGACCAAAGCAGCTACAACCGCAGGATCTATGATTTGCAGGTTTTAAAAGATTCTCTTGACACCTGGTATGCCGGGGATCATGTGATCATTCTCGGTGATTATAACGACCGTTTGGCCGGAACCATTTATGGTGGCAGCGGTGCTACATCTCCTTACAAACCATTTGTAGATGATAATGCTGATTACTCCGCGCTCACTTATGCGCTCGACCAGGCAGGCGCCACCAGCTTCATTGGCGGAACAGGTCTGATCGATCATATTATTGTTACGAATGAATTCAATCCACTCTATATCGAAGGATCAACAACCATTGAAGATCCAAGGTCATATATTTCAGGTTACAGTGCCACTACTGCATCCGACCATTTACCACTGTATGCCCGTTTCCTCTTTCCACAGGATGCGCCATTACCGGTAACATTCCTTGACTTCAATGCCCTGCCGCAGGGAAATAAAGTAAAGGTTTCATGGACCACAGCTACTGAAACCAACAACAGCCATTTTGTGATTGAGCGTTCCGCAGATGGATATGTTTATTCCGCTATCGGCACAGTGGCCGGCCAGGTCAACAGTTCGGAGGTCAGTCATTATAATTTCATGGATTTGTCACCCTTCAATGGAACCAGCTATTACAGGCTGAAACAGGTAGATGTGGATGGACAATTCAGTCATTCAAGAACTGCAAGAGTAGTGATGGGTAAAGCAGAAGTATTGAAACTTTCTCCCAATCCTTCACGCGGACTGCTGACCATTGAGCGCAGCAGCGGTGATCAATCGGTTGAGGTGAAAGTGGTGAATATGGCTGGATATCTTTTGTATAACAGGCAACATTCTGGTAGCCAGTTCCAGGTAAATCTTTCCGCATTGCCGGCGGGTGTTTACCTGTTGAAGATCGGCGAAGAAAGCAGGCAGGTGATGATACAGAGATAGCCCCACTGAAATTCAAATTTTGCTTTTATATCGAAGAGCCCCTGCAACCAGGGGCTTTTTTTATACATCATCTACCACCATTGCATCAAATGATTTTCATCAGAATCACGCTTGATTTTTATCAATGCTATTTCTTGCCCTAGCGCAAGTTGAGGCCATGGTTATTGAGTTAGCTTTGCATTATGCAATGAATGATACAGGCTGAATAAATCCAGCACTGAAAGAAAAATAATTTTCTCACCTAAAACAATTTTTATATGAAACTATTAGATAAAAAAGTGGCACTCGTAACAGGTGCCGGATCAGGCATTGGAAAAGCAACCGCTTTATTGATGGCCAAAGAAGGCGCCAAGGTAGTGGTGGCTGACATCAACGAGGAACATGGGAATGAAGCTGTAGAAGAAATCAAAAAAGCAGGAGGTGACGCGTTCTTTGTGAAAGCAGATTCCTCGAAAGCCGGCGATAATGAAGCGCTGGTTGCCGCTACTGTTAAACAGTATGGAGGACTTGACATTGCCGTGAACAATGCTGGCATAGGAGGTCCATTAGGACTAACAGGTGAATACCCGCTCGATGGCTGGCAGAAAGTGATCGATATTAACCTCTCAGGTGTATTCTATGGACTGCGTTACCAGCTCCCTGCCATGAAAGAAAAAGGCGGCAGCATTATTAACGTTGCTTCGATCCTGGGCATGGCCGGCACCAGGTTCTCACCTGCCTATGTTGCAGCCAAACATGGTGTGGTTGGACTCACCAAAGCAGCAGCGCTTGAATATGCCGATAAAAAGATCCGTGTCAATTCCATCGGGCCGGGTTATATCAAAACACCATTGGTGATGAATGCGCTTGATGAACCAACACTTAATGCCCTGGTAGGCCTGCACCCGATCGGCCGTCTCGGTGAATCGGAAGAGATCGCGGAACTGATCCTCTGGCTGGCCTCACCTAAATCTTCATTTGTAACAGGAGCTTACTA
>JAEYUA010000224.1 GCA_023433755.1 Bacteroidota bacterium
GCCAAATACAGCTTCGAAACTGGTGCCACCATTGGTGGAACGGATCACCCTGCGGTGGCAGGCAACGAATAAATGCCCGTTGGCCGGATTCACAGCAAGTTTATGAACGAAATCAAAAGCGTGATCGAATTCTTCCAGGTTGGTTCCCTGGGGTGCATTGCCGGGAAGATCTGTGAAATTGAATGTGAGTTTGGTCCAGGTAGCACCATTGTCTACTGATTTCCAGATACCATGTCCCATGTAAGGCGCGCCTACCAGGTCACCGGCGGAATTGCCATAAGGTTCACCACCTGCGGCGTACCAGGTATCCTGGTTGCCCGGTCTTGGATCCTGGGCCAGGGTAGTGAAACTGTGCACATCATTCTGTGGGGTTACAAGTGTCCAGTTGGCCCCTCCGTTGGTGGAGCGCATGATGCCACCACTTACACAACCGGCAATGATCACCCTGTTGCTGGTGCCGTTGTAACGTACATCATAGGCAACAGCGCGGGTGCGGCCTCCAACATTGTTAGGACCGGCAGGGAAGTAAGTGTTGAGCGCCATCATTCTCATATCGCCATCTGCATTGCGGACCGGCATGTTCATGGCGAATTCAATTTCTTTTTCAAAAATGTCCGAAGGTATTTTTCCGGTGGCCGGGTCCTTGAGCATATCATACTCATAACGGAGCCTGGCCTCGATGAAGGCCGCCGGAAGTTTTTCCTCTTCTTCTTTCTCTGAAAAAACGGCTTGATCGGCCTGGCCGGGACGGGATGTTTTTTGAAAATAAAAAAACACCATGGTAGCAATCGTTGCCAGTATGGCTGTCACGAAGATCTTTGATCTCATGCTGATGATTTACGGGGCTTAAGGGTCTGAATATCCAGGTATTGAAATTAAGGTTTTTAAAGGAACGGGGAGCGAGTCAGAAGTCGGTAGTCAAAAGTCAGTAGTCCTGAACTGAGTCTTTATATTCATAGTTGTTTTTGAATCAAGGAGTTTTTTCAAACCGCCAAGGACCAGCCTTCGCTAAAGTTATGGCTGGCATAGCGCCAAGGGCGCAAAAAAGAGACGCAAAGGAAAGTTCGAATATTCTTTGCGCAACCTTGGCGCCCTTGGCGTCTTGGCGGTTAAAAAAAAGAGTTGTTTTCGATGAGTCCCGCAAGTAGTTAACCAGCTACAATCATTCATTCCGTACTCACTCGCTGGAAATAAAAAAGGCTCCCTTATTCAGAGAGCCTTTTTTCAAAATTTATTTATTTCACTCTATAACAATTTTACTGAAGTAAGTCTTGCCAGCCTGCTCCAGTTTCAAAACATACACACCGGCGTTCAGTTTTCTCAACTGCATTTGCTCAGAGAATTGTCCTGAAAATGCAGGATAGGATTTACTGTACACCGACTGCCCCAGTGCATTCATGATATCGATCCGCATATCACCTCGTCTTGCTGCCTTGAATTTCAAAGCAAAATTTCCATTGCTAGGATTAGGTGAAACACTCAATTCAATAGAAGCATTGTCAACCGGGTTCACCGCACTAGCAATGAATGAGAAGGGAGCAGAAGTACGCTGGCAACCCAGGGCATCACTTGTTCTCACTGTATAATTGCCCGATTCAACCGGCTTGTGTTTTTTGCCGGTCGCTCCTGCTATGCTAACATTATCCCGGTACCACTGGTTGCCTGAATTCACACTGCTCACCAGCGAATCTCCTTCCATCGTAATAGAAGGCGTAGGGGCAACGGGTGCAACAACAGTAGCCCTTGCACTCATACAATCTGCCGTTCTCACCTTCATATTATAGAGGTAATAATAGAAGCTTTGATAATAGTTTGGATCTCCTGCCTGCGTGGCTCCATTGCCTGTGAATGAAATCAGGTTCCCCATGCTGAAGGGATAAGGATTTCCTGTAACATTATTATTCCTGAAAATGTTGGCATTGCCCTGCGGACGAACAATGATCACATGATCTCCTGCAGGCAAAAACAGGTTCAGAAGGAAGTCTGCTCCATTATCCGTTGGATCAAAACCATTTTGTGTGCCCGGTGCAGGGTTTGGACTTGTTGGATACACATCAATGGTTGTGGTGGATATGGCAGAATAAGTAAATCCTGTTCCGGATTGTGAAATGATATCCGCTACAATAAAATCAACCTTGCCGGCAGCTTTGGTATAAAGCTTGGCCGACTCCAGTATTACAGGCATCGATGCTGAATACTTCATATAATTGGCAGTTCCGGAAAGATAGCCGCCTCCATTACCCCAGGCTCCATTGTTGGCCGGTCCTACATTTCCTCTTGCTCCTGTACCCACATAATAAGTGTTGTTAGCAGGAATGGTAGTGGTATTGGCATTGAAACCGCTTGCCACTGACTGGTTGCCGGTTGGTGATGTATACCAGAAATAATTGGCTACCGGATCAGGATTGGTCACTTTCAACAGGGCGATATTACCGCAAACTACTGCAGCAGCCGTTGGCGCACCCAGTACTTCTGCTATGGTTACCACCGTGCGCAATGTATCGTTCGCACGGTTTTTATCAGACAGGTCGCTCGTGAAAATCTCAAAATTGTACATAGTACCGCCAATGCTGTTGAAAGGCGACTGGAAAGTATAAGTGCCCACGCCGGATGCAGGAATGGTGCCTGGATAGGTGGCATTGAGTGCCGCTACCAGTGTTGTGCCATTCTTTACAAGAACAGTAAGTGGAATGTCGGTCTTATCTACCGTACCAACATTCCTGATGCGGATGGTTACCTGTTGCTCTGAATTATTGCAGCTTCCCGTAACCGGGGAAACCAGGTCAATAATCGCGATGTCATTACTGGCAGGCCTGAATGTGATCCTGTAATCCTGCGTTTCTCCATTGGCATAGCTGCCGCAAGGTGTAACGCTGGCAGCATCGTTAGTTTCTACCGCCACCACTCTCAGCCGGGCTGTATTACCAGCCGATACGGTATTTGGTATGGTAAGATTGCCTCCAAAGGTTCCTGTGCCGGCGATCACATTGCTGGTCGCGAGCAGTTCATTTGCATCCGTGAAATCACCGTCATTATTGAAGTCCGCAAAAATCTTTACAATCTTTCCGTTGGCAGTGGCATCACAGCTTCCTAATGCTACAGTAAAGGGAAGGGATTGACCAGCTTCCACTGAGGTGGAAAGATTGGTGAAATCAGTATACGTTGTACAACCTGATGGATTATTATTATTGATGGTTCCCAGTGTAAAATTATTAATGCGTGCCCCGGCAGAAGAAGAGGCAGCAGAGCTGCAATAAGTTGTTCCACCTACACCGCTGATGATGAGTGAATAGGCCTGGCTGCCTCTCTCCAGGATATTTTTATGCGTGATGGTGATGGTATAAGTTTCGCCTGGCACTGCATCTGGGATATTGATCCTTTCCACGTTGTCCAGTTCATTATCACCTTTTGTTGCTGCTGCATCCGGAACTGTGGGTAATAATTTCCAGGGCATGTAAGTGGTGCTGCCCTTGGTAACGCGCAGGTCAAGGTCGTTCACCAGTTTTTTGGCAGGGTTGTCAAGAATATCAGCAAAATCTACCGGGCCCTTTGGATCGGTCCAGGCAATTGTAACTACCAATGGTCCATTACCTGATGCAATAACATTGGTTGTGAAACTGGCACCGCTGTTCAGCACATTCTCATGAATTTGGTGGTTACCCGTATTGTTGGAACGGATCACTTCAGCCGCGTTGCCCACATTCACCAGTCCCCATCCAAAACGGTAATCCGGCCCGGGAGCATCTCCTGCTTCATCAGCAGTGTGGATGGTGAGGCCTTTCAATGTAGCGGAACGCATAAAATTATTGCCATGAAGCTGCGCCCAGTATTGTTGAAGAAGTAATAGCGAACCGGTGGTACCTGGTGTTGCCATCGAAGTACCACTGAATGAAGAATAGGAAGTGGTTGTGGAAGCCGTTGGAGATAATACATCCACACCATTGGCTACTACATCGGGCTTGATCCTTCCATCATCTGTAGGACCAAAACCTGTGAAGCTGCTGAGTACTACATCCTCATTTTTACCATAACCATAAGGCAGCCCGGTTACGGCGCCTACTGTAAGAATATTTTTAGCCGTGGCATAGGTGGAGATGATGTCATACCCGTCATTACTGTAAATACCTGCAGGCCTGTTGCCGGCAGCAGCCATTGTTCCGGAGGCATTATAGCGCCAGTAAGGTTGTCCTACAGCAGGACCATTCACATTCCGGCTGTTACCTGCTGCAACTACAGGTAGGTAGTAGGGTGAGTTGTAAGTGATGGAATCCATCAGTTGAGCCTTGGTATCGTAATAACCGAATTTATAATCTTCGTTATCAGTGGATCGGCCCCAGAATTCCCACCTGTTCTGCGCATCGTTATAACGCCAGCCCGTGATGGTACTGTAAGAGTGGTTGGATAATAAAAGATTGGAGGCTTCGCTGAAGATCTCCGCTACATCACCATTGAAATCATAAGCGGAGATCCTGGGCATACCGTACGACATACCTTTCGCAATTGGGTTCACACCTGTAGCGATCATGGTGCCGGCTACGTGTGTGGCATGATCGGAATTGCCGGAAGGATTGTCTTTCTGCAGCACCCTGCCATTCAGCTCAACGTGGTTTGGCATTACAGCGCCACCATCCCAGATGGCCATTTTATCCTTGATGAGTTGTGTGTTACCGGAAAGGTTCAAACCACTTGATCCGCCTGGCCATAAAACATTGGTGCGGATGGTAGCCGCAGCCACAACATTGTTCACAGTGGTATAATAAATCGGGAGTCCAAACTGGTCAACACCTACAAGAAAAGCAATGTTGCCGTCTTTGGAAATATAACTGGCTTCCCATCCTTTTTCTTTGGCAAGTTTCAAAGCATGCTGGAGGTTTTTCAACTCTTTCTGCCGGTGATCGGCAGCAGCATTATCAAGCAGGGCTTTTTTAGTTTCAGTCTGCGCAAGAACAGGCAGTGCCATGGCCTGGAGCCAGACTGCCAGCAAAACAATTTTCTTCATATACATGGTAGCTTAAACAAAGGCCGCATTTTGCGGTCAAAGGATCACTAAAATAGAATAGTTTAGCCATGAAATCAGGAGCTATGAAGGTTTTTTTTACATTATTAGGAATTTATTTTTTACAAACTGCTTGTGTTTCAACACAAAAAGCCTCAGATGCAGTCACAATTGACCAGGGCATCAGGGGTAGGGTAGTTGAGAAAAGCGGCAACCAGATGCCTTCACCTGATGTGCCCGAATCGGAAGGCAAAGCATTGAAAACCACGGTTTACGTGTACGAAACCACCAATATCAGCCAGGTGGAAAGGGAAGGCACCTCTCCTTTTTACAGGGCTATTCATACCAGGCTGGTAAAAACTATTGAATCCGACAAGCAGGGCAGGTTTGTGCTGGAACTGCCTGTTGGTGATTATTCCCTCTTCACCAAAATTGGGGACCGCTTTTATGCCAACAGCTTTGATGCCCGGAACACTATTGCCCCCGTAACGGTAAGCAAGGGCAAGGTTTCGGAAGTTAACATTACCGTAAGCGCGACAGCCACTTATTAATCAATCACCGCTTTATCTTTGCCTCCTCATTTTTTTGCGCAACAGTGCAGGAGGAGTGAGCTTTCCCGAAGAATGAGTTGTAGTGCGTTACTGGAAAAATATCAACAATCACCCCGCCTTTTCCAACTGGCGGACAGGCTTTCATTTGCCCTTACTGGTACAAATGATATCTCCCGCGGCCAGAAGATCTGGCTTCGGAATCTGAGAGGCAGTGCATCACAATTTGTAGCCGCAGCGGCCTTTACCCATCCTTCTTCACTTGCATTGAACCATGTTTTTATTTGCAATGACGCGGAAGATGCCGCCTATTTCCATAATACGCTGGAGAACCTTACACAGGCACTGAATCTTTTTTATTTCCCTTCTTCATTCAAAAACAGGAAAAATTACAGGTTGCTGAACTCCTCGCATGTGATGCTGAGAACCGAAGCGCTTACCCGCTTTGCTTCACCATCGGGCAACAGGGTGGGGGCCATGGTCACCTATCCCGAAGCAGTATTTGAAAAAGTGGTGGTGCCCAATGCCATCTCTTCCAACATCATTCATTTAAAATCCGGTGATGCCATTGAACCTGATGTGCTTTTTGAGAAGCTGGTGAATTATGGTTTTGAAAGAACTGATTTTGTTTACGAACCCGGCCAGTTTGCAGTACGCGGGGGCATCCTTGATATTTATTCTTTCGGTAATGAAAAACCTTACCGCCTTGAATTGTTTGGAAACGATATTGATTCCATCAGGATCGTGGACCCGGAAACACAATTGAGTGAAAGAAGATTGTTGCAGGTGAGCATCATTCCTAACGTGGATGTGCAGTTTGAAGATGAAGAAAAAGTTTCCCTGCTTGAATTTCTACCAGAAGAAACGGTGATCTGGATCCAGGATGAAGCACTGCTGCGTGAGCGACTGCTGACAGCCGAAGAAGACCTGGGCCTATTCCTGGACATGCAGTCGGAGGGGATGAAGAAACCTTCCGAGCAGGACGACAGGATGATGAGAACAGATGTGAAGGCGGATGAATTTATAACCACCGAATCTTTTTTCGAGCAGCTTGATAACAGGCACGTGGTTTATTTCGGCCATGAGAAACCGCTGCACGCCCATTACGAAATTGAATTCCACACAAAGGAACAGCCATCATTCAACCGCCAGTTCGACCTGCTGATCCGTGACTTGAAAAGTTGGGAAGCCAAAGGTTTCGGCCTGCATCTGTTTGCCGAGAATCCAACCCAGCTCGAAAGGCTGTATAATATTTTCAAGGACCTTAAGGAAGAAATCCATTTTACACCGGAGGCCACCTCCATTCATGAAGGATATATTGATGAAGATTTGAAACTGGTATTTTATACCGACCACCAGATCTTCCAGCGGTATCATAAATACAAGGTCAAGCAGGCATACAATAAAAATAAAGCCCTCACCCTGCGTGCGCTCAGGGAATTGCAACCCGGAGATTTTGTAACACATATTGATCATGGTGTTGGGGTGTACAGCGGACTTCAGAAACTGGAAGTGAACGGTAAGCTGCAGGAAGCAGTGCGTATCATTTACAAGGACAGTGATATCCTGTATGTGAACATTAACTCCCTTCACAAGATCGCCAAGTACACCGGAAAGGAAGGCACGGTTCCTAAAGTGAACAAACTGGGAAGTGATGTGTGGAACCGGCTCAAGGAAAAAACCAAAACAAGGGTTAAGGAGATTGCGTTTGACCTTATCAAACTCTACGCCCAGCGGAAAGCCCAGGAAGGTTTCAGGCATGCACCTGATACCTACCTGCAAACAGAACTCGAAGCATCATTCATTTACGAGGATACACCCGACCAGAGCAAGGCAACAGCGGATGTGAAAAAAGATATGGAGTCGGCTTCCCCAATGGACCGCCTGGTTTGCGGCGATGTTGGTTTTGGTAAAACCGAGATTGCGATCAGGGCTGCATTCAAATCCGTGGTGGATGGGAAGCAGGCGGCGGTATTGGTGCCAACTACCATACTTGCCTTCCAGCATTATAAAACATTCAGCGAAAGGCTGAGGGATTTTCCAGTAACGGTTGATTATGTGAACCGTTTCAAATCTGCCAAAGAAAAAAAGGAAACCTATAAAAAACTTGAAGAAGGAAAGGTTGATATCATCATTGGAACCCATGCATTGCTGGGAAAGGAAGTGAAGTTCAAAGACCTGGGATTACTGATCATAGATGAAGAACAGAAATTCGGTGTAGGGCATAAGGAAAAGATCAAAACGCTTCGTACCAACGTGGATGCGCTCACCCTAACGGCAACGCCTATCCCAAGAACACTCCAGTTCAGCCTGATGGGTGCCAGGGATCTTTCCATTATCAATACGCCACCTCCCAACAGGCAGCCTATTCAAACCGAGGTGAGGGTGTTCCAGGAAGATTTTATCCGCGATGCCATTTATTTTGAAACGGAAAGGGGCGGACAGGTTTTCTTCATTCATAACCGCATCCAGGGACTGGGTGAAATGTCGGCATTGATCCAAAGCCTTTGCCCGGATATCAGCATTGGTTTCGCACACGGGCAGATGGAAGGACACGAGTTGGAAGAACGCATCATGGACTTCATCGATAAAAAATATGATGTGCTGGTTTGTACCAATATCGTTGAAAGCGGGGTGGATATTCCGAATGTGAATACCATAATCGTAAACAATGCCCACCAGTTTGGTCTTAGTGATTTGCACCAGTTAAGGGGAAGGGTGGGAAGAAGCAATAAAAGGGCATTTTGTTACCTGCTTGCACCGCCCGTAAGCACCCTGCCTGATGATTCAAGAAAAAGATTGCAGACCCTGGAACAGCACAGTGAACTGGGAAGCGGATTCCAGATCGCGATGCGTGACCTGGATATCCGCGGGGCCGGTAACATGCTGGGCGGTGAGCAGAGCGGTTTCATGGCGGAGATAGGTTTTGAAATGTACCAGAAGATTTTGGATGAAGCGATCCGTGAACTTAAACGCACCCAGTTCAAGGAATTATTCAAAGAAGAAATTTCTAAACAGGATGATTTTGTCCAGGACTGCACCATTGATACAGATTTGGAGATCCTGATCCCGGACGATTACGTGGAAAATATTACGGAACGTTTATCGCTTTATTCCAGGCTGGATAATTGCGAGACCGAAGAAGCGCTGCAGGCCATGGAGCGGGAACTGACCGACCGCTTTGGTGCGCTGCCGCCGCAGGTCCGGGAATTATTTATTACCGTCCGGTGCCGCAAACTGGCTGTAGAAATGGGTTTTGAGAGGATGATCCTCAAGAATGATTCACTGAAATGTTATTTCATCAACAAACCTGATTCACCCTATTTTGAATCAGCTATTTTCAATAAGATCCTTCAATACCTGCAAACGGGCACCAATAAAGCAAGACTCAAACAGGCAGGCAAACTTTTCTATATCGTTGTGGAGCCGGCCAATGATATGCAGGACGCCTTCAGTTTTTTAAAACGGATGCATGACGAAGTGGTGGTAAAGGCCAACAGCCACCAGCCAATAGCGAATAGCTGATCGCTTTTATGGCAATTTTTTTATATTTTTAGCGCCAGAACTATATCCATGAAACTGAACCAATCTATCCTGCTGGGATTACTGTTGTTATTTTCCATTTTTTCAACGGCTCAAAATCATTCCATTCAACTCCGCACGGGAAGTTTCACTCCTGGAAAAAATATCACGCAGGCTTTTATTGATTCTTTCAACCAAACACTCGATCGCCCGGATACAAAAGATTTTATCATCATCCAGTTTGAAGGATTACCAGGTGAAGAAACAAGGAAGATCCTTTTGGCTTCAGGCATTGAACTGCTTGACTATATTCCCAACCTGGCCTATACTGCCACTGTTTCGGGAAGATTGAATCATAACTTCCTGCAGCAGGCAAAGGTCCGCTCCATCTTCCGCCTTCAACCTGAACAAAAAATGGAAGAGCGCCTGGCCAGGGGTCATATACCTGCCTGGGCATCCAAAACAGGAGGTACGGTAGATCTTTGGATCAGTTTTCCTAAAACCATCCTGGTAGCAGAGGTGATGAGCCGGCTGCGTGAAATACAAATGGATGTTCTTTCCTCACAGTTATCATCCTACAGGATCCTTTCATTGCGTATCAGCCCGGTAAGAATCAAAGAACTCGCATCTCTTCCCTTTGTTGAATTTGTACAACTGGCACCCAAAGGCGATGAATTATTGCTGACAAACAGCCGTGCCCTTTCAAGAGCCAACCTGCTGAATGCTTCCATTGCCAATGGGGGTAAGGGTCTCGATGGATCAGGAGTGGTTGTTGGCGTGGGGGATAACGCTGATGTACAAACGCATATTGATTTCTCCAGGCGTCTCATCAACCGGGCACCCATGCCTTTAACATCAGGCCATGGTCATCATGTTACCGGTATTGTAGGTGGGGCAGGTTATGGAAATGAAATGTACCAGGGTTATGCACCCAAAGCCACCTTGATCAGCCAGGGATTCAATGGCATCATCATGAATGCTTCCACTTATGTGAATGATTATGGAATGGTGCTCACCAATAATTCTTATGGAGATAATATCGAGTGCGATTATTACGGCACCTACGATCTCTATTCCAGATTGCTCGACCAGATGGCCATAGACCTGCCTTACCTGCAGAATGTATTTTCTTCCGGAAACAGTGGTGCTGCCACCTGCGCTCCATTTCTTCCTAATTATCATACGGTACTGGGTGGATACCAGTCGGCCAAGAATGTGCTGACCGTAGGCGCAACAACAGATTCAGGAGCTATTTCCAGCTTTTCAAGCCGTGGACCGGTAAAAGATGGAAGGACCAAACCAGAGATCGTGGCTATGGGACAGTTTGTTGCTTCCACCTGGTCATCCAACCAATACAGCTACAATAATGGAACAAGCATGGCGGGTCCGGCTGCAACCGGCGGACTTGCCTTACTGGTTCAGCGTTACCGTCAACTGAATGGAAATGCGGATCCTAAAAATGGTTTGATGAAAGCCATTCTCGCTAATGGAGGAGCCGATAGGGGTAATACGGGACCGGATTACCAGTATGGATTTGGAAATATGAATTTGCTGCGCAGTGTGGACATGATAGAGAACAACCGTTTTGTGAATAGCAGTGTGGCCATAGCGGGAAGCAATGATGTAGTGATTTCGGTACCAGCCAATACAGCGATGCTCAAGGTGATGCTTTACTGGAATGATCCCGCTGCTGCTCCCATCAGTGCCAAAACTTTGGTAAATGACCTGGACCTCGAGGTAATTGATCCATCATCATCCACTGTTCTTCCACGAATACTTGATACATCCAGGCTTAATGTGGGACTGGCCTCGGTGAACGGGGTTGACAGGTTAAATAATATGGAGCAGGTGATGATCAGCCAGCCGGCCGCTGGCAATTATACATTGAGAGTGAAGGGTACAACTATTGCGCAAAATCCATCACAGGAATATTTTTTGGTGTATGACATCATTCCTGTTGAATTGAAGGTTACTGCACCAGCCGGCGGCGAAGCCTGGCACCCCAGTTCTTTCAGCCTGGAAATGATGAAGGTGAGCTGGGAAGCCCATGGATTCAGCAACGGAACCGTGACTATTGAATTTTCACCTGACAATGGTTCCAACTGGAGCACCATTGCTACAGGCATCAATATCAACCGGCAGTTATACACGATGTTTGTTCCCAATGTGGTTACGGATGCAGCGAGGATTCGTATCACGAAAGATGGCTCAGGTGAAACCACCATGACAGGCGCGTTCACCATTATCGGAAGGCCTACCGTTTCGCTGGCGCCGGTACAGTGCGAAGGTTATATCAACATCAACTGGACAGCAGTGACGGGAGCCACCGATTATGAGGTGATGCTACTGCGTAATGGCGGACTGGAAACGGTAAATACCACAACTGCTACGAACTATACCTTCAGCGGACTTTCCAAAGACAGTGTTTACTGGTTCACCGTAATGCCACGCATCAATGGAAAGGGGGGAAGAAGGGCGGCGGCCATTTCAAGACAACCCAATACAGGTACCTGCGCTGGTGCCATTTCAAATAATGACCTGGCAATTGAAGCTGTGCTGGCTCCCGCTTCAGGAAGATTATTTACTTCAACCCAACTTACTGCAACCACTACTATCACAGCAAGGATCAAAAACCTGGATGACGCGGCTGTCAATAATTTTGACATGAAGTATTCCATCAATGGAGCGCCCTTCATCACCGAAAATGTTTCCGTCACGGTAAATGCAGGTGCCACTTATGTACACAACTTCGCCGCAACCGCTGATCTTTCGGCTACGGGGAATTATGACCTGGTAATCGTTGTAAAAAATACAAATGCAGATGGGGTTACTGTAAATGATACCATTTATCAAAGGGTTAAACATTTACCCAATACCGCCATTGATCTTACTACTGATTTTCTTGACCAGCTTGAGACCACAGGTAATGATTTGTATGAAAAAGATACAGTCGGAATTACCGGTGCTGACCGTTATGATTTCAGTCGCTCCACCCTTTATGGAAGATTGAGAACATTTGTGAATTCAGGCATGGCTTATTCCGGGTCAAATGCTTTCACGCTGGACGCCAGCCGTTATCACCCTGCAGGCAATACCAATTATCTCACCGGTACTTTCAACCTGGTGAATTATAATGTTGCCTCCGATGATATCCGGCTTGATTTCCGTTTCAATAATCATGGACAATTCCCTCATGCTACCAACAAAGTCTGGATCAGGGGAAATGATATTCAGCCATGGATAGAGGTTTATGACCTTGATGATGAACAGGATGATCCCGGTGTTTATAAAAGATCAGTAAGTATTGAGATCGCAGATGTGCTGGCCGCCAACGGCCAGGCATTCGGCACCAGCTTCCAGGTGAGATGGGGACAGTGGGGGCAGATTGCTGCAACCGAACCGGCTTATGCAGGGGGATACAGTTTTGATGATATCAGGCTGTATGAAGTATTTAACGACCTGCAGATAATCAGTATTGATACACCGGTTACGGCCAGTTGCGGACTCACCAATTCACAACCGGTGCGCATATCGGTAAGGAACAGTTCCAATGCAACGGTGAATAATGTTACGGTAAGATACAGGGTCAACAGCGGTGCATGGACTACGGAGAATATCCCGGTGATCGCGGCCAATACAACCATCCAGTATGATTTTACGACAACGGCTGATTTTTCAGCGACCGGTAATTATTTGATTGAAGCCGAAGTAAATTTTCCTGGCGACAGCTTTAATGAGAATGATACCATCAGCACCCGGATCGTGAACAGTCCTGTAATCAGCTCCTTCCCTTACCTGGAAGGATTCGAAACCGGACCTGGTTCATGGCATACCGGTGGACGCAACTCAAGCTGGGAGTACGGTACGCCATCCTCCAACAAAATCAACGTGGCCGCCAACGGTGCCAAGGCATGGAAGACACGCCTTGCAGGTCATTATAACGATAATGAATACTCGTTTCTTTATTCACCCTGTTTTGATGTTACCGGTATGACTGTGCCAACCTTAAGCTTCTCCATGGCGCATGACCTGGAGGACTGCGGTAACGATTTATGCGATGGTGCCTGGGTAGAGTATTCAACAGATGGTGTTACCTGGACTAAACTTGGCGCGCAGGGGCAGGGTACCAACTGGTATAATAAAGCAGGTTACCAATTGTGGAGCCAGCAGAATTTTACGCGATGGCATGTAGCTACTATTCCGCTTCCGGTCGGTGCCAGCAGGCTGCGCCTGAGGTTTGTGATGTTCTCAGATGGAGCAGTTAACCGTGAAGGTGTTGCGGTTGATGACATACATGTGTATGATAATGTAAATGGAATCTATGATGGTGTGACGATGGGTGCTCCGGTATCGCAAACTGTTTCTGGTAATAACTGGATTGATTTCACCAGCGGAGGCAAGCTGGTGGCTTCCATTCATCCCAATAACCAGGTGATGGGGGCTACCGATGTGCAGGCCTTTATCAATACGGCAGCAGTAAGGCATACCACTTCACAATATTATCATGACCGCAATATCACCATCAAACCAGCCAATACGATGCTGGGCGATTCGGTGCTGGTGAGGTTTTATTTCCTGGAAACAGAAACCGATACACTTATAAAAGCTACGGGCTGTAATACCTGTGATAAGCCATCATCCGCTTACGAGCTGGGTGTTTCCAAATACAGCGACCCAGTTGATAATTTTGAGAATGGTACCATTGGCGATGATATCCAGGGCTCCTGGGATTTTATCATACCGGCCAATGTAAGAAAGGTGCCGTTTGACAAGGGTTATTATGCTGAATTCAAAGTAATGCAGTTCTCGGAGTTCTGGCTGAACAACGGTTGGTTCACCGGCACTTCTCCGCTACCATTAAAACTGCTTGATTTTACCACGCAGCGAAATGGGGAAGCGGTAGATGTAAGGTGGAAGACCAGCAGCGAAGAAGATGTAAGCCGGTTCGAGATCGAAGTATCCAGAGATAATCCCGGTGGTCCGTTCAATAAGATCGGCGAAGTGGCCAGCCAGGGAAATAATACGGCCATCCAGCATTACCTGTTCTCAGATATGGAGCCGGGTAAATCAGGCACCAGGTATTACCGGCTTAAAGTGATTGACCTGGATGGCAGTTTCTTTTATTCCCCGGTAAGGTCTGTATTGTTTGATGATGTTAAACTCTGGCAGGTGTTCCCGAACCCTTCCCAGGGCAGGTTTTCACTCACTTTCCGGCTGAACCAGGCTGAGATTATAAAGGCAAGAGTGCTTGATGCAAAGGGCAGCCTGGTAAAAGAGTATCATAAAACAGGAGACGGACTATTGCAGAAACTGGAAATAGACCTGGGCATGTCGGCCAATGGGGTGTACCTGTTGCAGGTGGAGGCCGGGGGCAAGTCGTACCAGTTCAAATTATTCAAACATTAATCATTCAGTTAAATAAAAAAGCTGCCGTGTTCCGGCAGCTTTTTTTATTTCAGAAAGTTGAATTTACCAGCCTTGTTTAGCTACACCGGCCTGGATAGCGGCCAATGCTTTCGCTTCATTGCAAAGAGTGGTGAGCTTATTACCCTTTCCATCATGTCCCTGCACCATATAGGCTCCTTTGGCTGTCTTGGTAACCACAGCATCCTGGATGGGAACATTTTTTTCTTTCGTTTTTACATTATACGCGGTGAGCTGAACGTCTGACATATGATTAAGATTTGGGGTTGAGTAATGAATAAATCTACACTATTTCGGCAAAACAAAGGCCAAATACGTTTAAAATTAATAATAAGCAGAGATTAGTTCAGAGCTGAAAGTTTAAAGTTCAAAGTCGGGGCCGCTTTTGTTTCAGTTCAAAGTCGAAAGTTCAAAGTTCATAGCCGGGTTCGTTTAAGTTTCAAGGTTGATACATAAAATCAATTGGATCAGAACCCGCCGGACAGGCCGACGAGGATATTCCAGGAATCGATGCCGCTGTTGGGTTTTTTGAAACCGGCATTGGAAAGATGCCTCCACCTGAACTGCAGGTTGAGGAAACGGTTCTTATCATTTATTTTTTTGAAAAAACCGAGCGCGGCATTATCGGAAAAAATAAATCCTTTGGCCTGCCGCTTTACATCTGCCGTTATGAAATGGGGACCAGACCCCAGCATCTGGTAGCAATACAAGCCTTCATTGATCTTCCAGTAACCTCTTATACCGGCATTTACACCTACTTCAATATCCCATGGTCTTTTGGTTCTAACAGGATTTACCTGTGGTTCCACATAATAAGCCATAAAATATTTTTTCTTCGGTAGCCTGGTAAATGACCATGAGAAATCTCCTACCAGGTAAATGATCTTGTAATCTGTTTCCTTGTTAATGGCTTTTCCATAACCCACCAGCGCTCCACTTGTTTTGAAACGTGAGGTTGGTGAGGGTTCATTGCTCTGCGCATGAAGCGCTGCGGTCGCAATCAAACATGCTACCAATAAAATCAGTCTGCTTTTTCCTTTCATAGGGTTTAATTCAATATTTCATCAATGGTTTGGAGTTCATCTACAGAGAAACTATAGTTGTTCAGGCATTGCAGCAGGTCGCGGATCTGTTCAGCCCTGCTTGCCCCGATGGCTACGGAAGTGATGCGGAGATCTTTGAGAATCCAGGCAATGGACATCTGCGCCAGGGACTGTTCCCTTTTAGCTGCCACCTCGTTCAGCTTACGCACCTTTTCTAAAACAGTTTCTGAAATGCCTGAAGCTTCCAGCGCTCCATTACCCCTGTTACTTGCCGCTCTTGAATCTGCAGGAATACCATTCAGGTATTTATTGGTAAGAATTCCCTGGGCAAGAGATGAAAAACTAATGCAGCCTGTTCCGTTCGATTGCAACACATCGAGCAGGCCATTCTCTACCCAACGCTCCAGCAATGAATATTTAGGTTGATGGATCAGTAAAGGAGTTCCCAGGCTGTTGAGGATCTCCACGGCTTTCATGGTTTCCTGTGCGCTGTAACTCGAAATACCAATATACAGGGCTTTACCCTGTCTCACAAAAAGATCAAGTGTCGCCAGGCTTTCTTCCATCGGTGTGTTGGGATCGGGGCGGTGATGATAAAATATATCTACATAATCCAGTCCCATTCTTTTGAGACTCTGGTCCATGCTGGCAACAAGATATTTTTTCGAACCCCAGTCACCATAAGGACCTTCCCACATGGGCCAGCCTGCTTTGGAGGAGATGATTAGTTCGTCTCGGTGAGCATGGAGGTCCTGCTTCATGATCTTACCAAAAACAATTTCTGCCCCGCCCGGCGGTGGCCCGTAATTATTAGCCAGGTCAAAATGGGTAATGCCCGCATCAAAGGCGGTTTGGATCATTTCCCTGCTATTTTCGTAATTATCCGTCATCCCGAAGTTGTGCCAAAGCCCCAGGGATAATGCCGGCAGCATGAGGCCGCTTTTACCGCACCGCCTGTATTCCATGCTGGTATATCGGTCTGAATTTGGTAGATAAGACTTCATCTGATAAAACTAAATAAACATTAAGAAGTAAGTGATGAAGAAAAGGAGGCTCTATAAAAAATTTCACCAGGTAATGGATTATGTGCTGCCGCTTGTGGTACTGCTGATTGTTTTCAGGCCTGCGCTTCCATTGGCAGCCAAAATCATCCTGGCTACTATGGTCCTTCTTTCACTGCTCATTACCATCAATACATACCGGCTGAGTTATGACGGAACAAATTTTTACCTCAATAATTTATTTGTCACCAAAACAGTCCCGCTTCAATCCATCAGCATGATAGAGCCCGCACCATTTTATTATGGCGCCACCTCAGGGCGTGTAGCTGAAACAGGTTACCGGATCTGTTACCATGAAAATGGCCGGGAGCAAAAAAAAGTTGTACTCATCAGCAAAAAAAAAGAGATCCGTCAAATCTGGGAAGGCCTTAAGAAAACCACTGGAAAAAGAAAGACTCAGGGTTTGTAATCAAAAGGAAGCATCATTGAAATTTTTTCTGACCAGGCCCAGTAGCCCTTGCTGAGCAGGTCAGCGGGATTGTAATAATTGCCGCTTGCCTCAACCAGGACAGGTAACTCGTTTATGAGTGTCAGTTCCGATGTCATGGAGGTATTGCCCTGCGGATATAATCTTCTGAATTCTATGGGCGCATAGGACTTCGTATAGGTTACCAGTAAATGATCAGGGAATTCCAGTACTGCAGTTGTGCTGTCATAGGCATAAGCAATGCTGTCGCCTGGTAATTTTTCTCTTCCTATTTTGTCAAATAAATCTTTCTGACTGAGTATACGTTCATAATATTCCAGTGAATCAGGCGCCGCTCTCACCCCGCCTGGTGTGCGTGGGGCATTGGCATAAATAGCCTGCACCCGTTTTTTTTCTTCATTCACGATCTTGTTGAGGTGCCTCACCTCGAAACCCTCTTCAATAATTTTATTACGGTACAGGGCGCGCATAAAATGCATCAATGATCCATGGTAAGCGTCGTATCGCGCCTTTTCCCATCTTCTCTGTTTGGCTGCATTGCCTTTCATGGGCTGGAAATAGGCATAACCGATGTAGACCAGGTAATTTTTCTTAAAGGTGTAAGTGAAGTTTTCCAGTTGAATGGTTACCATGTATCCCAGCGCCTTGTTCTCGATCCTGAGCGGTTCCATGGCGATGGCAGTAAGCTCATTTGTTTTTTTGGAATGACGGAACCTGATTACTTCTTTATTCAGGATTCGGCAATCAGCAGCATTGGCCGTAGTTCCAATGAAATTTTCAGTGAAGAACCTGCCCCATTTTTCCCACCCATTTTTTTCAAATGGTTCTATTACCACATGCTCCAGTTCCGGTGCTTTTATCTTCAGGGTGATATAAACCGTATCAATGGCCACATTAGCTGATACCGGCGCGGCATGGGTCTCAAAACCAACGGAAGAAACGACCAGGTCATACCTGCCGGGAGGAAGATGAACCTGGAAATAACCTTCATCATTGGCGCGGGTGCCAACCGAAGTATTGCTCAGGAATACACTGGCGTTGGGAACAGGTTTTTTATTTTCATCCCTCACCCATCCTCTCAGGAGCGCCTGGCTGAAACCAATAAGGGGCAGAAAGAATGCAAAACAAAAGATCAACCGCTTCATAACTTGCAGCTATTGGCCATTGGCTATTGGCTTTCTCACACATCAATCCTCGCGTACTTCGCATGACTTTCGATGAATTCTCTTCTTGGAGCCACTTCATCACCCATCAGCATACTGAAGATCCTGTCGGCTTCGGCAGCGCTTTCGATGGTTACCTGCTTGAGTGTACGTGTATCAGGATTCATGGTCGTTTCCCAGAGTTGTTCTGAATTCATTTCACCCAAACCTTTATAACGCTGGATGTTCACCGACTCAGGATTACCCGCGCCCAGTTTTTCTGAAAGAATTTTTCTTTGCTCTTCGTTATAAGCATACGCCTGCTCCTTACCTTTTTTAACCAGGTAAAGCGGTGGCTGGGCAATGTATACATAACCCTGCTCAACCAATTCCTTCATATAACGGTAAACAAAAGTGAGGATAAGCGTTGCGATGTGACTGCCGTCCACGTCGGCATCCGTCATGATGATCAGTTTATGATAACGGAGCTTGGCAATATTTAATGCTTTGGGATCATCAGGTGTTCCGACTGTTACACCGAGAGCAGTGTACATATTCCTGATCTCTTCATTTTCGTAGATCTTATGCTCCATGGCTTTTTCCACGTTGAGGATCTTACCTCTCAATGGAAGAATGGCCTGGAAACTCCTGTCCCTTCCCTGCTTGGCTGTACCACCGGCTGAATCACCCTCAACCAGGAACAGTTCGCAACGGTCCGGATCACGGTCGGAACAGTCAGCCAGTTTACCCGGCAAACCACCACCGCTCAAAACGGATTTACGCTGCACCATCTCGCGGGCTTTCTTGGCGGCAGCTCTCGCCTGTGCAGCCAGAATTACTTTTTGTATGATGTTCTTGGCTTCCCTGGGATTTTCTTCCAGGTAGGCTTCAATTACTTTTGATACGGTTGTATCCACAATACCCATCACTTCGTTGTTACCCAGCTTGGTCTTGGTCTGTCCTTCAAACTGTGGTTCCGGAACCTTTACGGAAATGATGGCGCTCAGTCCTTCACGGAAATCATCACCTTCAATCACCACCTTGGCTTTTTCAAACAGTCCCTGTTTGTCGCCATAGGATTTGAAAACACGCGTCAGTGCTCTTCTGAAACCCGCTACGTGCGTTCCGCCTTCAATGGTATTGATATTATTAACGTAGGAATAAATATGCTCGTTGTAGCTGGAATTATAGGTCATGGCTACTTCAACAGCCACGTTGTTTTTTTCATCACGGCCTTCAACAAAAAGTGGTTTGGGAAGGAGAGGAGCCCGGCCTGCATTGCTGTCGAGCATTTCAACGAATTCAATGATACCTCCTTCGCTGAAGAAAGTTTTAGAATAAGTAAGTCCTGCTTCTTCATCCTTTTCCCTCAGGTCATTCAGTGTAATGGAAAGACCCTTGTTGAGGAAGCTCAGTTCACGTAACCGGCCTTCAAGAATATCCTTGTTGTATTCAGAAGTAATGAAGATGGTATCGTCGGGCCAGAAATGAACCGAGGTACCTCTTTTTTCAGTAACACCAATCTCGCGTACGGCATACTGGGGTACACCAATCCTGTATTCCTGTTCAAATATTTTTCCTTCACGAAAAACGGTTACATGGAGTTTCTGGCTGAGTGCATTCACACAACTCACACCCACACCATGAAGACCACCGGAAACCTTGTAGGAATCCTTATCGAATTTACCTCCCGCGTGCAGCACGGTCATTACCACTTCCAGCGCTGAACGTCCTTCCTTGGCATGAATGCCGGTTGGAATACCACGGCCGTCATCCTCAACAGAAATGGAATTATCCTGGTGAATGGTAACCTGTATATTCTTACAATGTCCCGCAAGGGCTTCGTCAATGGAGTTGTCCACTACCTCGTACACCAGGTGGTGCAATCCTTTCACCCCAATATCACCAATATACATCGCAGGACGCTTGCGAACGGCTTCAAGACCTTCAAGAACCTGGATGGAATCAGCGCCATAAGAAGGCATAACAGGAGAGGTTGTTGGGGTAACCAGCGAATCTAAAATATCACTCATTTTTTGGGAAAATTTAGGGCCCTAATGGGGGCAAAGTCCATTCGTGCAAACATACCGAAAATAAGCGGTAAGATGCGTTTTGCCAGCGTTAAAAAAGGAGATGAAAACAGGCCATTGGCCGGTAGCTTTTTGACATTGGCTAGAAGCCAATTGCCTTCTTCTCTGCCATCAGGATTTTCACCAGTTCTTCCAGTTCCTTTACTCTTTTTTCGAGAGCGGGAAGGTTACGGAATACGGCCTGGCTCCTGAGTGAAGTGGTATAGTCGCCCGCAGGTGAACCGGTCACCGCGGAATAAGGTTCCTTCATTGATTTGCTTACACCGCTTTGCGCATTGATTTTGCTGCCATCTGCGATCTGGATATGACCTACCAGTCCCGCCTGCCCGCCGATCATTACATTCTTCCCGATCTTGGTTGACCCGGAGATCCCGGCCTGCGCGGCAATGACCGTGCTTTCGCCCACTTCCACATTGTGTGCTACCTGTATCAGGTTATCCAGCTTGGCTCCTGATTTAATGCAGGTAGATCCCATGGTGGCCCGGTCAATGGTAGTGTTGGCGCCTATTTCCACGTTGGATTCGAGTACAACATTTCCAATCTGAGGTACTTTTTTGAAACTGCCATCCGCCTGTGGTGCGAAACCAAATCCATCGGAACCGATAACAGTACCGGCGTGAATGATCACATGATCGTGCAGCACACAATCATGGTAGATTTTGACCCCTGGATGAATGATACAATTGGCGCCGATGGTTACATTATCTCCTATAAAACAATTAGGGAAAATCTTGGTTTGGTTGCCGATGGAAACCTGCTCACCCACATAGGAAAATGCGCCAACAAATACATCTTCACCCATTTTAGCCGAAGAAGCAATGAAAGAAGGCTGCTGGATGCCTTTCATCTGCTGTGTCACCATTTCCTGGTATTTACCTAAAAGCTGGGCAAAAGCAGAATAAGCATCAGCCACCCTGATGAGGGTTGGCTTCACCGGTTCCCGCAGTTCATAGGCTTCGTTGATGATGGCAATAGAGGCATTGGTGGTATAGAGATAATCTTCGTATTTGGGATTGGCAAGGAAGGTAAGTTGTCCTTCTGCTGCTTCTTCTATCTTTCCGAAAGATGATACGGCTGTATCGGCATTCCCTTCAATTTTTCCGTTGACTAATATAGAGATCTGGGCTGCTGTAAACTGCATATAAATTAATTGGTGCTTTCAGGTCGGTACCGGTTATAAAAACGGAACTTATGACTTTTTATTTTTATCTAAGGTAGCAAAGGTAATATTTTTTGAAGGGGGCTGAGACCTGCTGGTGGATCAGCGCATTGTCCACCTTTGATATATCAGACACTGTTCCATCCTTGAACAAAACCCTGATATGTTCATCAAGGGGATTGTACGTGGTATTGACTGCTTCGCCCGTAAAAACAAAGTATCCTGCTTCGGTTTCAGGGATTCCCAATTTTTCCGCAACGTTCAGTTTCAGGGTGTCTGTCATAAGCCTGTCGAAAGGTTCGGCCGAAAACTTCACCTTTAGCAGTTCCCGGTTCACCAGACCTTTGCATAAACCTGACAAGATTTTATCAGAATGGCTGCACCAGTTCTTGATGGTACACATTACATCGGTATCATCTATCTGTGTAAATTTTTCAAGATGGCGGGCAAAATTTCCATCCGGCTGGTGTTCTTTCAGAAAAAAATCAAGGTGTGGTGATGCGGCCTCCACAGCAATATTAGTCGCTATCAGTTCCTGCGCTCTTTCAATGATCTTCACCAGCATTTTTTCAGCGGCCATTACGGTTTTGTGCAGGTACACCTGCCAGTACATCAGCCGGCGCGATACCAGGAATTTTTCCACTGTATAAATGGCTTTTTCCTCGATCATGAGTTCTCCCTCATGCACAGTAAGCATTTTAAGGATGCGGTCATAACCGATGGCCCCCTCTACAACCCCTGTAAAAAAAGAATCACGGGTGAGATAATCCATCCTGTCCACATCCAGTTGGCCGGATACCAGTTGGTGAAGAAACCGTTTGGAATACTGATCACTGAAGATGTCAATGGCCATCTGCAGCCTGCCATCAAAATGCTGGTTCAGCATCTGCAGGATGAGGGAGGATATTTCCTCGTGGTGTACTTCCCTGATCAGTTTTTTCTCTAGCGCATGCGAGAAGGGGCCATGACCGATGTCATGAAGCAGTATCGCGATTTTAGCGGCGGTTTCTTCTTCACGGCTAATGTCAACCCCTTTATTCCTCAGTTCGTTGATGGCAAGGCCCATCAGGTGATAAGCCCCTAATGAATGATGGAGCCGGGTATGAACCGCCCCGGGATAGACCAGGGAAGCAAAGGCCATCTGGTGGATCCTTCTCAGTCTTTGATAATATGGGTGGGAAATGATTTCGAAAATAAGTGGATCATCAATGGTAATGAAACCATAAACAGGGTCATTGATGATTTTGCGGACATA
>JAEYUA010000271.1 GCA_023433755.1 Bacteroidota bacterium
TGCCCATTATTTTTACAACCCGACAGACCTTAACCATGAACATCCAAACAAATTTAAAATCTGGTACCAGGGTTAGTACAATAATACTTGCGGAAGATGATGTGGATGATCAGAATATTTTCCAGATTGCCCTCCAGGAAGTTGATCCCCTGATCAGGCTGGAGTTTGCTTCCAATGGTAACCAGTTGATTGACCTGCTGAAATCCTTCAGGCCCGACCTTTTATTCCTGGATCTTGATATGCCTTATAAAAATGGCCTTGAATGTTTACTTGAGATTCGCAACAACCCTGTTATCGAAAACCTGCCGGTTATTGTTTTTTCCAGCACTACCAAACAATCCAATATCCAGACAGCTTATGAAATGGGGGCTCACCTTTTTTTCATCAAGCCGCCTGTATATAAGGATTACCTGTCTTCCATCAGGTCTATCCTGGCCCTGAAATGGGAGGATCCTGAAGAAGTGAGGGAACAGTATTGTATAAACGGAAGGTATACAGCCTTCAACTGATTATTTTTTTCTCTTTTGTTCCTGTTCATTATTCTCCTCGATTGCGGCGGCCAGCGCAATTTCGGCATCCTGTACCCAGGCAGGTAAAGGTTGCACGCCGGCTGTCCAGTTACCATCAGCATTCTTGTGCATGCTGAACATCACGCGGTTTCCTTTTTCATCAGGAACATCCACGCTGTATTGTGGTTCCTGCCCTTTGTTGACCTGGCGGAAATTAAATTCTCTCTGTCTTTCACCAGCCTTAATCACTTTAGAAAAATAGGTACTCATGTATCTTGTCTTTATCAAATTTTGCTTTTAAAAATCCTCCTTCAGCAAAGAGAGCCTGGAGAACTCCGCGCCATTAAAAATCTTGGCGAGATTTACATTTTTGGATTTGTTGTACTCATCAAAATGTTTGCGTGTGACGATGCGCCAGAAATTTTTGGAACGCAGGTCCTCATAATCCTGGTCAATTACAAACAACCCGTAAATAGTATCTCTTTTTTTGAAATCGATCTTTACATAATCCTTTCCGTTCTCTGTTTTGGTATCCAGGAACTTTTGTATTTCCTCATTGTTCATACGCTCAAAGGTAGCGGATTAATACCTGGATAAGTTTCCGGAAAAGACCATTCCCCGATCATTTACGCACAAATTGCCGTTGGCTGCGGTTCTCCCTTCCATTGAATCTTTTTTGCTGATTTGGAGCTCTTTGCAAAGGGGCTTCCTCCGCATTATTTTCAAATGGATGTGGAAAAGCCGGGATCTTCATCCCAATCAGCTTATTGATATCCTTCAAAGAGCTTCTTTCGGTAACATCACAGAATGAAAGTGCGATTCCGCTGGAACCTGCACGGCCGGTTCTGCCGATACGGTGCACATAGGTTTCAGGCACATCGGGCAAATCATAATTAATCACGTGGGTGAGTTCATCCACATCAATACCCCTGGCTGCGATATCAGTAGCCACCAGCACCTTGATCCTGTGGTTCTTGAATTGCAGGAGAGCTGATTCCCTTGCGCTCTGGGTTTTATTTCCATGGATGGCCGCCGAATTGATATTCATTTTCTTCAAATCCCTGGTGATCTTATCCGCGCCATGTTTGGTTTTGGTAAAAACAAGGGTCCTGCCGATCTTTTGTTCTTCAATCAGGTGTACCAGTAATGATAATTTATCTTTTTTACCTACGAAATACACGGATTGGTCAATGCGTTCAGCAGTAGTGGAAACCGGGGTTACCTCCACTTTCACAGGCTGGTATAGTAATGATGCCGCAAGTTGTGCGATCTGCGGAGGCATGGTGGCAGAAAATAAAAGGGTCTGTCGCTGGTCGGGCAGTTCCCTGATCACTTTTTTTACATCATGAATGAATCCCATATCAAGCATCCGGTCGGCTTCATCCAGTACAAAAAATTCCAAATGATCAAGGTGTACATAACCCTGGTTCATCAGGTCGAGCAGCCTGCCGGGTGTAGCAATTAATACATCTGTTCCATTACGCAATGCAATGGTCTGGTGATGTTGTGACACACCTCCGAAAATTACCTCTCTTGTAATGCTGGTATAACGTCCATAGGAAGCAAAGCTTTCACTGATCTGTGAAGCCAGCTCTCTGGTGGGCGTCAGGATCAGTGCCCTGATATGTTTATAACCTTTTGAATTGATGCGGTCTTCTTCGAGTAATTGTAAAATGGGAATAGCAAAAGCTGCTGTTTTACCGGTACCCGTCTGGGCACATCCCAACAGGTCTTTTCCTTCTAAAATCACAGGTATGGCTTGTTGCTGAATAGGGGTGGGAGTGGTATAGCCTTCTTTTTGCAAAGCTTTCCTGATAGGCTCAATAAGCCCCAGTTGTTCAAATAACATGAAATGTTTTGTTTAATTAAAATAATGCTAACTGCAGTTGTAATAACAAAGTGGAGTTAGGGTTAATGCTCATCATTATGACTTGATGAACTTACGGTAGTGTAGATTATCCAGTCTTCTAATAAGAGTCGGGTAAAGATAGCGCTTTTATTGCTAATGCAATGATAAAGGAATATCAGGCCATTGTAGCACCTGATGCCGGGTCATTGAAATGCTCCACTGAAAGACAGCATCCATTGATGATCCGGCCATGCAAACGTTCCATGGCTACACGGGCGGCCGCTTCAGGCATATGCACCCAGGCAACCCTGGCTGATTCGGCATTTTGCGATACGCGGATATCATGCACCATTCCATGCGTGGCAAATACGGCTCTCAGTGATTCGTCCGTAACATGAAGTCCGATATTCGAAATGTATAAATTCATAAAGTTCCAAAAGGTAGTCTTAAAAACCGGCTTCCCGAAACCCCGGGCTGGTAATTAAGGATTTATTGTAACCTAATTAAAAACCATGCCTGACCCCGCTGTGGAGATTACGCTGGAAATAAGGGAAAACACGTTTAATAAATCGAGGGTTTTTGGTATTGCAATATTTCAATACCACCATTTATTTTGTATGAATATCCGTCCTATGGAATTGATGATGTACCTCGGAAACGACCTGATAGAAGCAGTACCGGTGCAACCTGATAAGATCTCGCAGCCTGGTTACCTCGGCCAGTTCAAAAGACAACTAAAGAAAAGGCATGAGGAATTATTGCAACAGGTTCCCCAGCCTCCTGACTTCCTTGTAATCAACCTGGTCACCCAGCCCGCTCACAGCTCTTTTTGATGCTGGTTTTCTCCTCCTGATACCGGGAATGATATTTTCTATCTGATCATTGAAGAATCCAAAGGTCCTGGCGGAAGGAACTATTGTGTAGATTTACAGATTCTTCAAAAGTGGGGTGTATGGTAAAACGTACTTTGAAATTTGAAAGCCTTATCAACATGGCAATGTTTTCAAAGCTTGTAGCGAAAGGTTACCTGATGAATACAAATAATTTAACCCTTACCGGGACATTCGCTGATGAAGAGATCAACCTCGCAGTTAAAAATTACCAGGCTCTTCTAATAGATACAACTGATAAAATTTATTCTTACGAAACCCCGGCAGGTTAGCGGAGGGCACCGCCGGCAATCAGTATCATAAACACGCCAGCGAGTGCAATAATTATAACTATCATCATAAGTAACTGGCGGTCCTCATGTGAACTTCTCCTGAATTTTCTAGTACCGGTATGCATAACAGGAAATTTTAAACAAAATATTCCTTTGCCAGTCCTGTTACAATTGAAAATACATACAATCGCGATGAATAAGGAATACCCCTGATGAAATTCTAATCCGATTATTTAAAACTGATATCACTAAGGCGGATGCTGTGCTCAACCCGTTGGTTATTTTTTACATCAATAATTTCCATGCGGATGAGCGGGTTTTTTTTTGTCCAGTCGATGGTAAGCAATCCAAAATGATTGTCCATCACCGGGCCCTCTATCCGGTTGGTATTGGGGGTGGCAAAATGCCAGGTGGAAGTGATGCCGCTGGATGTAAAATCATAAATAGGATAAAGGCCTTCTGTATCGAGCCGGGAGATTTCCCCGTAGTGCACATCTCCGCTGATGAACATTACTCCGCTCGCCTTTGTTTTTTTGACCAGTTCCAGGAATTTTTTCTGCTCGTGTGGAAAATTGGCCCAGGCTTCATACCCATTGAATGAAATGCCGAACTGGGTACCACTTCCAATTATGCGTAAGTCAGCAGGCTTCTCCAATTCTTCTTCCAGCCATTTCCATTGTGTTTCACCAAGGAGCGTGCTATCTTCAGTTTCATGCGGATAATAATCCAGCGGGTAAAAAAAACGGGGATCGGCATTCAACTCACCCCTGTAGCGCCGTGGATTGTTACGGAAGCTTCGGATATCGAGTAGGATGAGTTGCATCTTTTTCCCATTATTTTCAAAATAATATGAAGTGTAAACACCATCACGCTTTCTTCGTTCTGACCTTTCAGGTTCCTCAAAAAAATCAAGGAAAAGTTTTTGCGATTCTTTTCTGAAGGGATAATGTTTGCCTGCATCATTCCAGCCAAAATCATGATCATCCCAGGTAGCAACAACCGGGATGTTTTTCTTTAAATTCCGGAAAGAAGATTTTGCAGCAAGAGAATCATATTTTGCTTTGAGTACCTGCATATCATAAGTATCTCCATAGATATTATCTCCCAGGTACACAAACAGGTCAGGCTTGTATTGCACCACCAGGTCAAGTATGGGCTGTGGCTTATCTTCTTCAGCGCAGGAACCAAAAGCAATCCGTGATATAAGCGATGATGGTACCTGGGCACTAAGGCTAAGGCAAAGTGTACAGAGCAGGATGGCGGCTAATGGTTTCATTCTGGAAGGTTATAGTCCATAGACCAAAGACTATGGCCCATGGTCATCTCAAGCCTCTCTCCGGGCACCTGCAACCTTGCTCACTTCAGCTACCGGGATTCCGTTGACCTGTTTTTTTGCAATGGTTTTTTTGAGATAAGCATTAGTGTCATGCATAATAGCGCCTTCAGGCAGCCATTTATACCAGATACCCAGGTCTTTTTTGATCAGGTTCACATAGAATTCAGGAAGCTGCTGGGTTTCTCCCTCGAAGAACTTCCTGAAATTTCCGTCATTCACCAGGTTTTCCCTGATGGTTTTATAAAACCTGATCCTTCCATAACCTTCCGATGAAATGGCACGCATAAAATTCATCCATTTGGCTGTTCCGTTAGGCGTTGCACGGAAACGGTTGTAGATCGCTTTTTTGGAAAAAGTGTAAGAAGTAAGATCAATCACCTTGTCATAAAAATCAACCCATTCATAATTCCTGGGTTTGAGGTTCATGGCCAGGTGGTTGTTTAGAAAATGGAAGGGGAAGGGTAGTACCCTTCCTTCGCGCTGGTATTCCAGGTTAAGGGGCGCCGCTTCACCAAAGGAGGTAAGCAGGGAATAACCAGGGAAAGCTCCAGGTGTTTTATCAACGAATCTTTTGGTAAGTTCAAATGGTTCGGCACCTTCATCACTGTCAAGGCCCAAAACAAAATTGGTCTGAACATAAGGTACATGACTGATCATCATATTCACGTGTTCAGAGATCTGGTTCATTTTCTTTTCGCCACCCAGCTTGGCTGTTTTGGATTTGTTGCCGAGATCATACCATGATTCAACACCTGGAAGCAAAGCTTTGAAACCATTTTGTTTCAAAACTTTCAAATGATCTTCAGTGAGGATCGACAGGCTGCTTTCAGCAATAAAACGGAAACTGTTAGGAGGTACAGCCGATGCAATGGCTTCCATATTCTCTTCGAAGCGGATACCAAAGTTCGGATCATGCCAGCCAACAAGAGGCACCTTGAATTTTGTTCGCAGGAACCTGAGGTCATCCTTCATCACTTCAAAATCAAGTGGCTGGTAGGGTACGGTTGAATCGATGCAGAAAGAACAGGTATACGGACACCCAACACTTCCGATCATGGGAACCATTTTCAGGAAGGGAGCTTTATTGAGGGTAGGCTCAATGAATTTCCATCTTTCACGAATACCAGGCAAATGATGAGGCTGTTTGCCGGAAGACAGGTGTTTTCCTATGGGCGTATGTGGAGTACATTCTGACAGCACTTCACTGATGATGGATTTATTGGTAAAGCCCAGAACATAATCGAAATATTTTACCGCATCATCCGGGTAACACCTGGCGTGGGGGCCGCCCAGGACCGTTACAACACCCTGCTGCCTGAAATAATTGCTCAATGCATAAGCCAGTAATCCAGCCTGGGTAAAGGAACTGATGAAAACCAGGTCAACTTCCTTTGGTAACTCTGTAGCCAGATCCTCCCTGCCGGTATAGCAGATCATCTTTACTTCATGACCTTGTTCTTCACACCAGGTAGCAATCACCTGGGGCATAATGCTGGCAAGGTTGGCATACATGATTTTGGCCCATAATGTACTGGTTGGTCCCTTGCTAACGAGATCAATGACACCGATTTTCAGTTTGGTCATAATATGTTTTAATTAATTGGAATTTGCCCGGGCATACATGAAGACTGAAAATAATTGATTTTTAACAATGGAGTGAAAATAAATCAGTTCTTCCCGGTTGCAAGTATCAAGTGAACCGTTATGATGGTATGGCCAGGGGGGCTTTGATACCTGTATTCAATATATTTTTCAATTGCACAATGAAGCGGCGAATGACCGTTTCCCTCTGCGTATTTTTTTTGAAATGGGCTTTGGTATCCTGGTAGACGCCTGATTCAAGTTGCTTCAGTGCATATAATAGCTGGTTCTTTTCAGGGTCATTGCCATAGGCACGCGCAATGGTGATTGCTTCGTAGAATAAAAGTTCTATGCCCAAAAAGCTGGATTCCCGGCTGCCCAGTACCAGCAATTTTTTGCGCATTTCTTCAAATCTTTCCTTATGCTCCAGTGAAAATGCCACCATCAGTCGATGAGTTTAATGATCCATTCAGCTATTACCACTTTAAACATGCAAATCGCCTGCCATGCACCATGCATCAATTGAATCCAACTCAGGCGGCTTTAACTTCAGCAACGGGCATTTCAGTAAATGCATCCTTTTTGCCGAGGGCTTTCATTACGCGGATATGTGAAGCCACAGCACTCGTCATGGTATCATAACTGTGATAGGGAAGTCCATATTGTTCGCAATGCGCTTTAACAATCTGGCTGAGCGCCTGGTAATGAACATGGCTCACCCTGGGGAACAGGTGATGCTCTACCTGGTAATTCAATCCACCTACAAACCAGGTGATGATGGGGTTACGGGGTGCGAAATTCGCGGTGGTCTTGATTTCATGGATGGCCCATTCCGAATCGATCACCCTTGCAGTATCACCAGCTACTTCAAATTCTGTTTTTTCTACCACGTGTGCAAGTTGAAAAACGATAGCAAGCGTAAGTCCCATGGTCATATTTATGATCAGGTAACCTGCAAGCCAGGATTGCCAGCCCAATAACATAACCGGTAAAACAATATAAAAAAAGATGTAAGCGATTTTGCTGAACCAGAACATGAAGTGCTGTTTCGGTGTGAACTTCATATCAGTGACCACAATCTTCCTGGAAAAATATTTTACCAGGTCAGTCAGGAAAACCCAAAGGATGGTACTGATGGAATAAACGAAGAACATATAAATGAACTGGTAACGGTGCGCAGGAACCCATTTTTGAGAAGGACAGTGACGCAACACCGGGCTCTTGGCTATGTCATCATCAATGCCATCTACATTGGTATAGGTATGATGGATCACATTGTGCTTGATCTTCCAGATGTGTGCATTGCTGCCCAGGGCATTCATGGTGAGGCCTAAAAGATCGTTTACCCATTTGCGGGTACTGAAACTGCCATGGCAGGCATCATGCATGATATTGAAAGCTATGGATACCAGCGTTAAACCCATCACCACGGAAAGAGCCAGGCCTGACCAGGCAGAATAACTTCCAAATAAAAAGAAAACATACAATGCAAGAGCCAGGGGTATCAGGATAAATGCTTTGGTATATAAATGGAGGTTACCGGTTTTTTTGATCTGCCGGGATTCGAAATAATGGTCAACGGATTTTTTTAAAGACGAATAAAAGAGTTGTCCTTTGTTGTTAAAACTGAGTTTAGCCATAGAATATCTAATGTTCATTGCCGTTTACTCAAAAATATGAGTTGCAGCCCAATAAAGATAAGTGATAGAAAACCATGAACAATTTAAGTTCGTGTTGTTTATGAATTAATTGGCTTCTACGCATATTAAC
>JAEYUA010000306.1 GCA_023433755.1 Bacteroidota bacterium
CCTGTAGACCGCAAGCTTACGCTGTTCATCCAGTAAGGTTTCGTCAAACAGAGACAAGTGCATCTTCACCCTGATACCCAAAGGAAGGAACATGCCCTCAATAAGAAATCTAAGTTGTTCCAGTAAAGGTTCCTGCTTCAGATCAGGTGTAACCAGTTCATGTGAAATACGCCGGTTTTCTTCAATTGCCATTTCGATATTCCGAATACTCTTAGGCAATAAAGCCTCCATCTGGTGAGGAGCTTACCGAAGGAGCGCCAGCATTAACCGGGATGATACCAGAAGTTGATTAACCTTATCATGCAATTCACGAGCTATGTGAGTTCTTTCCCTTTCCTGGGCCTCGAGTGAGGTGATCATGATCTCGAACTGCTGATTCCTTTCCTGTTCCTTCAAATCAAACTCAAGCCTTTTCCGGTCAGAAATATCTTTGATAAATATGGACAATCCTTCCGGAGAAGGATAAATAAAATTTTCCTGCCAGAGATTGAGCGGTTCGTAATAATCAATATGACTTATAAAACGTTGTTCCTTCAGAGAGGTATGAAAAGCTTTATAAGTATCTGATCCCACAGCTTCAGGAAATACATCCCAAACATTTTTTCCAACAAGCGTCAATGGATCGAGATTGGTAATTTCACCAATACGCTTATTCGCATAAGTATACCGGAACTCATGATCTATTGCAATAAAACCATCTGTTATTCTTTCAATAAACTGCCTGTAACTGCTTTCACTTTCCAGGGCTTTGATTTCAGCAGCTCGCTGACCGGAGATGTCATGAAAGTAGATTGACAATCCTTTTGAAAAAGGGTAAATGGAAGCCTGTATCCACTTATCCAACGTGGCGGAATACTCCTCTATCACACGGCTGATTTTGTTTTCCATTACCTCATGATAGGCCTTGTAAAACGCTTTGCCCTGGGGCTGGGGATATACATCCCACAGATTTTTACCCAGCAAGTTCCCAGACTTCCCCATCATGGATTCCGCACGCTTGTTTAAATAAATAACCTGCCAGTTTTCATCCAATACCATCACTCCCACATAAATGTGATCCATCAATGCATGAAGGTCAGGTTTGGCCGTTGGTTTTTGTTTAGCCATGCTTGCAATCGTATGTTTTATAAATATGGGGAATATTTATAAAACATACAACAGGTATTTTATGAACGAAAGTGATTTTAATTTCATTCTAATCAGCAATGCAATGTTGCAAGATTGCATTGTAGCATTTTTATCTAAAAATCCCTTTCCGTGATCCTGATATATAAATATAGCAGCCCGACCATTCCAAAAACCAAAGAAGCACGGAATATTCCATCGCCTGCATTACCGTGCTTATCATCTACAGGAGTAGTGAGGAGTTTGAAAAGTAATACGGCAAACAATAAAAAAAGACAGGTTATAATGATCCTGAGTTCTTTCCTATGACCGGGATATTGTTTCATCCTATCGTTGTTTTTTGAAATTAAAGTATCCATTATTTCCTCTCCCGTGAAATATTATATAACGCCACACATGCCAGGATGCTTAAACCAATAGTAAATGAGTAATCCGGAACATTCCGTTCGTCTTCACCCTCCAGGAGGTCAAAACAAAATCCAAATAAAACCACAAGCGTAACAATGAGAATAATAAAGTTTAAATAGAAGATCATTTTATTCATAAATACCAATTTTGGTTTCAACTGCTGGCGAAAAATTATCTAAGACACCTTCTTCAATTGTGTTAATGAAAACAACTTCACAAGGAAAAAAATGATGAGTGAGATGGCTAAAAGCCTTATCATCGTCTCGCTGAAAGCAAATAGAACAAAAGAAAATAACAAGCCATTCAGCACAAAGAATTTTCCAGAGACCCTGTTGTAAAGGAAATCATAAACAAAGAACAGGAACAGCAAGCCGATTAGAAGGAAAAGAAAAACCGAACCATCAAAACCGCTTAAACCCAGGCCCAGGTAATTCATGCGCAGGCTATTATCATCTTCAACCAGGCCTAAACCGTAAGCATCCATATGATCCTTCATTTTCAATCGGAATGCCACTACGATAATTAGCAGCGCATACAACAGGAGATACTTTAGTTTTTGCATATTATATGTTTTGTTCCATGTCATTTTTGCCAGATGCCTGGGTACCCGTGTTTTCGTTGGATTCAACTCGTGGCTTGAAAACCCGACCATGAAATAAATACAGCGAAAACATTCCTATGGAAATGATCATCAAAAGGTAGGATAGTGTCGAATAATCTTTGGTCACCTTTACAAGAATACCTCCTGTTACACTATCACCTGGTTGACTGTTTTCATCTCTTATTGTCATGAAATGTCGTTCGTTCCAGCTTTCAACGTTTTGAAGCGAAAAGTAAATGGATAATGATAATGTCATTATGGATATCAATAGAAATAGAACTCTCATTATTTACTTATTTAGCTGATGTGATCAATTCGGAATACAATTATGAGACTTATTATTTACCAACGGTTCCAATTGAAAAAGCACTAAGTAATATATTATCGTATATTATAGTCGTAGTAAAAGATTGAGTAGAAACATTTGGATCTGACCTAACTGTAGCAAAACCACCACCAGCATAAGGAAAACTCATACTTGTTACAGTATAAGATGATTGTGTTATTGTAGAAGTAACTCTAATTGCAACATTACCCTGACTTTCAAGAACAGTAGGTGATGCAGTTATACTTGATCCATTTGTTTTTGTCCTGGCAACTGATGCACTCATATTGCCTGAAACATTCATTTGGCTATTTCCCACCTTAAACCCCACCTGAGCATTCACACCACCTGATTTCGATTCGGATTCCGACTCCGATGAATTTTGGCTCAAAGTCAAATTATTTGATTGGCCAACGACTTTCATATCCGTTGCCATAAGTTCAATTGTAATTTTTACAGTAGTAGTTGTATATCGAAAAGTATTTTCGTAACCATTAGAGTGTATAAGTTCTGAATCCTTGAAGGTAGTTACACCACTTGCCATTACTGTTTCACCATTCAATATTCGACCTTTACTATTTGCTAATTCATAATCGTCAGCAGTACTACATCGTTTTTCTTCGGTCAGCAAGCAACTTTTCATTAAATTTTGATTAACTGTACAACGAACTATTTCTGACAATGGGGGTACAATCACGGCTATATATCCACTATTTCGTAACGATTTTGGTTCATCATTCACCGGCTTCCCTTCCATTCCATCGGGATCAATGAACCGGATCGGGTTATTGAATGCATAGGTATAGGGGCTCCACCTCCGCATTTTTTCCGCCAGCGGATCCACCACATGCCATCTTCCAACCTGGTTATCATACATCCTGGCTCCATAGTCTGTCCACTCAAGGCCTGAGCCATCAGCAAACTCTTTTCGTTGCTCTTCCTTACCATTATACTTCAACTGGTTGCCTGGCTCACCAAAACTCAGCGCCTGGCTGCTGATGCCTGCCATTACCAAACCAAACGGGTAATAATGTGTTTCCTCCAGCATCGGTCCTCTTACATGTGTGACCTGGAGATTATCAAAGAACACATCTACATTGGGCGTTGCATTGCTTACATAAACATAGAGGTAACCACTTTTTGAAACAGGAAGGTTCTGAAACTGGTGAATCTTCAACTCACGGTCATCTCCCACCTGGTCAAATCCACTGGAGGCAGATACAAACTGGAACTGCTCATCAAATAATATCCAGTTCAAAAAAGCCTTGGGCTTGGAAACCTGGTACGTTCCCTGGCTGTTCAGGAAACCCTGCGCAGGCAAGCCCAATACATTACTTGCTGCAAGCTCACCGGCATTTGCCTTGGCTCCAGCCACCGCACCAATACTTCCATTTAATGCACTGAGTAAAGCTGTAAGTGGGTTCACAGGCATGCCTGGTGCAACGCCTCCTGTCTTGTACCAACTGCTCACCCTTACATTGAATTTATCTCCCGCCATTACTTTCAATACCATGGCTGGGCCAATCTTGTTTCCATTTCCATTGGTCCTGGCAACCTTATCATTGGGACTGGTATAGGGATCTGACGGATAATCAGATGGTTTATTCACCCGGGTCAACGCGAGATTATAATAAAGGGAATCTTCTGTGGCTGCTTTAGCTGTTTCCATGGTAGCTGGCGGATAGGCATCCTGCTTTTGTTCATCAGTCAGCACCATGCGCACACTTCCCAAATGATCTTTCAGGAAATAATCAAAATGAAAACCTGCTATGGCATTGGAAGCATTTCTTTTGACCCGCACACGGCCTTCTTCATGGGCAAAATGACGCAAGAGGTCAGGGCCATTATTGACTCTTTCAAATACAAAACTTCCCAGGTAAGTAGTTGTTTTGGTTGTGCTTCCTTCCACCACGACTTTTTTAAGTTTGTTGCCGGAGGCATCATAAATATAATTAATGGATCCTTTACCTGATACCGTAATACTACCTGGAAGGCTCAGGTGATTATACACAATCGTGGATATCCCTTTATTGTGGTCCTGCACAAGGCTTCCATTTTCATCATACTTATAATCGTTTATTGCTGTATTGCGGTCTGTGAAATCGCCCATCTTCAGATCATTGCTGCCATTGCTGATCTCATTCACCGCCAGGAGCTTATTGCTGAAGGGTGAATAATGGTATTGCAGATTATCCATCACCAGGCTGCCCCCTGTTTTCCAACCTATCTGCTTCATATAAAGCAAATTGCCATTTGCATCATATTCGATCTTTCCTTTCAACCCATTCACTGAAAAGTCCAGCCCCGCCGTTTTATTGAACGACCCCAAGGTATATTGGTTGAAATCTGCTTTCACCAAACGGTTCACCGCGTCATATTCAAAATCATATTTTCTTACCTGGTTATCACCCCTGCTTTTCCAGGTGATGCCAGATATGTTACCATTGTACTGCGCAGCAGCATACTGACCTAATGAGGCAACCGGAAGCTTGTCATATCCCAGGTCGAAGCCAAAATAATTTCCTGTCACCGTTGATTTTGCATAATCCCTGTTAGCACCTAATAGCCAGCCACGGATATTGTAATCATGCTTTAACGTTTCAAGTCCGGATTGATTATTAGAAGCCGGCGAGAGTACTTTGTCTTTCAACTGGCCCATTTCATTATAACTGAGCTGGACGATCCTGCTTTCTGTAAGATTTCCCTGGTTTACCGTATTGATTTTTTTGTGAATGGTCAGCAAACGGCCCGCAGCATCGTAAGTGTTTTTCGAAAGCACTTCAAAAATATCTCCGTTCAAACCGCCGATCTTCACCCGCCCAAGATGCGAACGCAGGATCTTGCCTGCATGATCATATTGGTTGGTAACGATGTCCGTTGCCTGCAACACATTTGAATTCTTTACCTGGATCAAACGGCCTCGGTCATCATAAATATTAACGGTGTACAGGAAATCCTGCGTGCCCAGCACGCGGGTTTTGGTCCAGGTCATCATTCCTTTTGTCTGAAATGATTGCACCAATGGCAGTGCATAATCAGGGGCAACATTATAGCTCGTAATAAAATTCTGCGCACTGATAAAACTTTGATCCAGCACATAAGGCGGTGCACCATAAGGAAGCTGGTCATAGTGATCATAACCGGTTTCGGTCATAATCTCCACGGCATAGGAAGCAAGATTGGGATAAACTACCTGGTTAACTGCCTGGGTGCGGTGATAGGCTGCGTTGGAAAAATAAAGCGCATCTGTCATCAAACCGGTTTTTACCGGCCGGTTCAACTCATCATAAACCACGTACATCCATTTCTTCTGTGTCCTTAACACGGCATCCTGGCTCATAACCATCCTGTCCCTCGCATCATAAACCATCTGTACCTCACCGGCACCCGGCAGTTTTTTAGTGATCATCCTGTTGCGGGCATCGTATCCATAGTAAAAACATAATTCATCCCTGATGGTATTGGTGATGGTCCAGTTTCCCATCACCAGTAAAGTTTCAACCGCTTTTGGCTGTAGTACAAACCGCAGGCTTCCCTTTTCATCGTAAACATAGTAGGTGTTGAGCCATCCCATGTGAGCGGTACCCGGACTCGCACTCAATTGTACCTTCCTAAGTACAAGCTTTCCTTCTTTATCCTTGTATTCCACAGACTGGTTGCCATTCTCATCATGCACCACTGTTTTTGATAAAGCACCGCCGAGATAAACTGCCGTTGTTGTGGGTGCAGCATTTATAACAGTTGTTACTTTCCACAAACGCACAGAATCTGCTATTGACTGGATCTCCTGTTTTACTACCATGCCCCTGCCTGAGCCTACCCAACTATTCCCGGGGGCCATTGTTTTTAATACCTTGTTCAATGAGGAAGCCTCAAATTCCTGGCGACTGTAAAAAAATTGCTCGCCCTGCCCATAGACCGGGCTGGAAGGATTTTGTTCCTGGTAAAATCCTTCCTGCTGCTGAAAAGGGTTGTATTTGAACAAACCGTCCTGCACGGATTGATTGCCTCCCTGTTGGTTAGCAACAAAAGGAAGATACTGGTAAACCTCTCTTCCATAACCATCATAGGTCACAGGACTAACAATGTCTTTGCCTGAAACAGACATTTGCCTGGAAACCGTTTGTATCACCCGCCCAAGGCCATCCAGGTATTGGGTGGACATGGCTGCTTTAGTGAAAGGTGTAGCGGTATGCAGACTATCAGAATTGCTAATTGGAATTTTAGCTTCCCAGGTGCGTACATAATTGATCCTGCTCCCTGGCTGGTAGGCAGTAGGCTGATTAGCTATTTGTGAAAGAGCCTGGCTATAGAATAGAATGGAGGCTGCCAGTATGGATATGAATCTGGATTGCATATGAAGATTGTTAGGATGGAGATAAATTGTTTGGATGAAAACAGGGGTCCCTAAAATGGACAGGGACCCGTTGTGGTTTCCTCATAACCCTGGGAAACACTGTTATCACTCCAGCGGTAGTGGAAATAACAGACCCAGGTAGTTTTATTAACCTTGGCGGAACCTGTATAGATCTTCAACCCGGTTTCGCAGATATTGTTGATCATTTTTTTATCAGGCCCGGTGCAGGAACTGCTGGTAGCACCACACTCAGGCGCATTGGCTACCACAATGGAACGGGTTTGGTTGTAAGTACTGCTCCGAGGATTGGTATCTTTTTCCTGCTTCAGCAATTTGCCGGTATTCACACCATTCACCTGTTCGCAAACCGATTGCACGAGTTGCCAATGGGCTTCGGTTCCCAACCCGCAATCTTCCTCTTGCCCTGCATAATTGTAACAATGCTTTTTCTGGATATTCCCGTAATGATCACGAACAATGGAAAGCCTGTTCAGCAGATCATATTCATAAGAGATCATTCTGCCATTCACATCACAGACGGTCCTCACCAATAGGAATTCATTATAATCGTAAGAAGACATCCTTGCATTTTCAGGATGCAGCCTCAGCTCGTCAATTAATCCCGAACCTGATATGGTTATTGTTCCCGGGTTCACAAGCCGGTGTTCATACAATTGCCATCCATTTTTCGCAAGGCCGTTACGGACGGGAACTGTACCATTAACAGACTTGGGTGCCGTACTCCAATAACTTACCAGGTAAGTTCCTGCAGGCAGTGAAGCTTTCGTGATATTGCCTGATGAAAGATTGTAAGCTTTTTTGCCCATCACAGTTGCTGTCTGAATTGGTATGGCCGTATAATTCCAATTACCCTTTCCTGCATTTTCAAATGATGAATAAGCTACCTGGCTGTTCTCAGCATTCGCCACTACAGCTACAGGCACCTCATTCACCGATGGTCCATTATTTCCTGTGGCAAAGTCCCAGATGTAAACAGAATTTCCCTCCTTATAATTATTTACCTGGTGGATACGGTGGTACTGGTCATAACTAATCCCGGATCTCAACTGGTATTGGGCAGTGAGTATCGTGTTACGGTTATGTGCAACCGTATCTGCTGAAAAATTGTTTTCATAGGCATAACCCTGAACAGGCTGCCCGTTAATATTGTATTTGATAACGGTTCCTGCCAGCAGTTTGCCATTGAGTGATGTTTCCTGCCTGACCGGGATATTCCAGATCCTCCTTTCATACAGCCCAGGTATATTAAAACCGCTCACATTATTGTAGTCTGTTGGATACCAGATTTTATTATGGATCACCTCACCGCGTGTATTGGTAGCACTATTTCCGGAAGGAAGGAACTGGGGATTATAAAAATGTTTGATGCCGCTTGCCAGGGTTTTCCTGATGCCATTTTCATAACTATATACAAAACTGGTGGAAGAATCAGGAAGATGCCATTCCGTGGTCATTTTATAAGGAATGATCTGGGGTCCATACAAACCAACCAGGTCCAGGAAGGGCTTGTGTGCCTTGAAGAAATTTTCTTCTTCCGCTACGATCCTGAAAGATCCGTTCGCAAGTTTTTCAAAAACCTGTTTTCTTTTGAGCAGGCTGTTCTGCCAGCTCCAAGATAAGCGAGGCGCTCCTGACATGCCACGGCCAAAATTCAGTGGTTCAGTGATACCTGAAGTGAATGCATAACTATTCTTGAATGAAGAAGCAGTACTGTCATAAAATTCGGACACATATTCATACCGCACTGTTTTTCCATCGCTGCTGAGCGGAAGCACGCTGTTGGAAACATAATATTGCCTGATCGGGTTCATCTCCGCATTAAAATCGTGAACCTTATAGCTGGGACAACCTTCCATGATGCCGCTGCTCACCTGTGAAGAATCATAATGATACTTGAAACTGCGGGAGATGGTACCACCAACACCATCCCGGCTGATGATCTTTTTAACTCTTAATCCGCCTGCCAAAAAATTTTTAAGATCATTGCGATCACCCCATTGCACATCTATCCTGAACAGGGGAGGATATTCCTGGCTTGAAGTATTCACACTGACTTCCAACTGGTAATTACCTGCAGGTAATTGGTATTGAAGAATGTTGTTTGTATTAAAAGTTGCGATAGCCTGGCCTGTCTGCAGTGACCGCAGTACGATTGAAAATTTACACGAAGGAGAAGGACTGATAGAACAACCTGATAACTGTGGAATGAACTTTACTTTGGTAACCGGCATGTTCAAACTAAACTGACCTGTATAAGTTGTTGGATATGGTGGTTGTGCCGGAATGGGATTGGTCATGGATCCTAAAGAATAGGATCTGTCTATCATATCAGGCGGTACCATGCCACCATGAATGTTAAGCTGCCCCACTGATGCGGTATTCTGTTCATAATAATATTCCGTGACACCCCCGGTAGGATATTCAATTTTTTTGAGAATGCCTGCCTGGCTGAATGCTGAGTCAATTCTCCTGTCAGCGCCACCCAGATTTACAAATGCAGCGTAATCTGGCAGTATCCGGTGAATTTCGTTATAGGTAGGCGCCCATGGATAAAATGCAAGAGCGGGAATGTTGGGCATCAGGTTAGTGCCATTATTACGGCCATTATAATAACCCCAGTAATCCTGCGAGGTTGACAAACGGCTGGGCAATGACAATTCATTATAATGAAAACGATACGGCGGCAGTGCTTTTGATCCCTTTTTCTCTGTAACGGATTTCAGGTATAACCTTTTGGATGCATAGGCTGTAAATGCACCAATGTCAAGCAGTGATGCTGCCGGGTATAATGGACTGTTGAAATAACCATATTCAAGTAAAAAACTTCTTACTTCCAAACCCGATTTTGTAGTGACCAGTATGGTATCAAGCGAACGGCTTCCTCCCATATAATCCGGTATATCCTGCCTTGCTGTCAATGATCTGTTGAAATAGATATTGACATTATCACCAACAATACTTTGTAGCACGGGTTTCTTGATGTATTGCCTGTAGAAGGACTGGCGACGCATTTTGTTGGTGGGATCACTGAGCGCAGAACCAAAGCGTTCACCTCCCCTGCCAAAACCCAGGATCCATTCGGACTGGTAATTGAAATCTATATGACGGCCAGTGGGTTCAATGATGGTTCGCACCATCCAGGTATTACCATAAGGCGCATCAGCAATTGGTTCAGGAGCATAGGAAATACCATCAACGAAAGAAGTGGTGAAACCGGATAATAAAGTTTCTTCGCAGGTGGAACATTCTCCAAAATAGGCTTTCACACCATTGGGAAGTGTGAGAACAAAAGCACCCGGACTGCCTTCTACCAGAATATTCTGATAAGGCACCAACTGGTACCTGCCCGAATCCTGGTTAAAGAAAAAATCGCCTGAATATCCCAGGATGGAAAAACTAAACTGGTCAGGCTCCATATCCAATTGGTGGGCAATGATATCATTTTCAATAGCCCAGGTTTGAGTACCACCATTAGGACACCGGCAATGCGCCGTATCTATATATTTTACTTTCCTGTTATTGAAAACATTCATGTAGCCGTATACCGCTCTTTCATCGGCAGAACCACGGACGGAACGGGAGATTTGTCCACCGGCTGAAAGACTCCAGCCAAGTCCTACCCAGGTAGGGGTTTCTTCCACGCGGATACCGGAGGCATTGTAACTGATAGCCACAGGTATTTCCAGGCTGCCGCTTTTTACCGTGTAAAATGGAATGCTGATCTGGGGAGTTCCTGAAGCATAACTAACCGGTATATTGACATTCTTCGCAAACGCGGCTGCTTCTGGTGAGCCAGGAAGGATGTCAGGTTTTTGAAGTACATCCTGTGCCTGCAACGACTGGCCCAGGCATAGTAATAGAAATGAAATCAGATATTTCATGATAAAGGCTTGTATGGTTAAGGATGATTATTTGAATTGATAACCGATGCGGAAGACTAATGGTTGCGAGACGGGTTGTTGCCTGTAAGAAAGAAAATCCCAAAGCAGCCTGATCTCACCATTCATTTTCTTGCTGACTGAATATTTTTTGCTTATGCCTAATAAGCCGCTGGATTGCCAGGGAGAAATGTTCTTCAATTCGGCAATTCGCCGGAAGGATGAATGGTAGTTTTGTTCGTAACCGCCGCTGATAAAAAGACCGGCCTTGATTTTCCAGTCAATGAATGATCTAAGTCCTGCACCCTGGTGAGAAATGGCTATTTTATCCCATCCTCTTCCCCATCCTATTTTATAGGAAAAGCCCAAACCGATGATGCTTTTATCATTAAGCCTGTAACCAAGGGATAAACCTAAATCGGAAGTAACAGGAAAATAATGCCTTGCCCGAACTGATTGGAAATTGCTTCCCAGTTCCAGGCGATTCAAAAATGATTTTGTTTTTTGGCTGTTAGGCCTGAAGTTCTCTATTTCTGTATTCCCGGTTTCAAAACTTCCGTATGCCAGGGAATTTAATTTGTTTTTGAGTGCATCGAGACTACCCTGGGCAGCGTGAATTTCCTGCTTCAATTGATTCAAGCCTTTGTCAGTACCAAGCCTGTCAATCATTTGTTTTTCTATCAATGAACGGGTCTGCAAACCTGTTCCGTTGAAATCTCCTGATGCAGGGATAGCAAAAAGGGTTGAGAGTTGGGAATGATGGCTGAAGAATTGAATGAACTTAGGATCTGTCCTGATGATTGAGAGCAACCGGGCTTCCAGTTTGGATGGATCATTGATAAGATTTTTTATCTCGGACAGTTGTTGACGGTAATAAAAAGCCTGCTTTCGAAATGATCGAAGGTGCCTGGTTAATCCTGCTCTTTCAAAAATTTGGATAAGCTCTGCTTCGCGGGCGCCAATCTGATTTTGCAAAACATATTTATGGTCCAGCGCAGACTGAAGTTTTTGTAAATTTTTCAGTAAATCAGGTGGCATCTCCCGGGTTAAATTCAAAAATTTTAAGGTGGTCTGAAGAGAGTCCAATAAGGGTAAATACGTTGAATAAGTATTGCCCTTCAACATAATAGCACCTTCGCTATTTTCAATTTGTTTGAAAGCATAGTTTACCAATGCAGGATGTTTTTTAGCGAGCTTGTTTTTGAGTTTTCTTTCTTCCTTTTCCAGTTTTTCGCGATAATGCGTTGTTTGGCTTTCTAGTTTGTTTAGAAGCGCCGAGGTCTTTTCCTGGAGATTGTTGTAAAAACCGGGTGGTAATTCAATTGAATGAACCGGCAGGTTATCCTGTGCTGAAAGAAAATTACCGGATGAAAACAACAGCACGACAAGGAGATAGTAAAGTTTTTTCATGAGCTTCTGGTTGTTGGACAAAGATGGTCCCGCCACCAAAAGGTTTCCATGGGTTAATCACCATAAAAAATGGTTGTTTTTCCCGGACAAAGGTTTCACGCAAAAACGCGAAAGGAAAAATTAAATAACAAAGTAGAGATTTAACCGCAGAGAAAAAGAGAAACCAGCCTTCGCTGAAGCTTGCGCCTCCGCTAAAGCTTCTGCGGCACGCGGATGGCTGGGGAAGAAGGAGATTACGCAGAGATAGACAATGAGATGGCGCCCCGCTGGGGCTCGACGAATGAGTACCTGGCATTGGAATGTTATAACATAATCATTTTGCTCACATCGTGAAAATCCTAATTCAGAAAAAATGGAGGAGACTGATATGTCGCCCCTCCGGGGCTTATAGTAAGATGTTTACATTTATTCGTTTTCTACTGATATACCGGCCCGCTGGGCCTGGCCGGCTAAATGAATGAAAAATAATTTTGAATGCAATAAGCCTCGTCATCCTGCTAATCCTGCTTCATCCTGAAAATCCTGATTCAGACAACGGAAGCACAGGTTTCCACGCAAAAACGCGAAAGGAAAATCAAATAACAAAGTAGAGATTTTACCGCAGAGAAAAAGAGAAACCAGCCTTCGCTGAAGCTTGTGCCTCCGCTAAAGCTTCAGCGACACGCGGATGGCTGGCGAAGAAGGAGATTACGCAGAGATAGACAATGAGATGGCGCCCCGCTGGGGCTCATCATTTTCTTTGCCCGTTTTTGCTATTGACATACCGGCCCGCTGGGCCTGGGCGGTTGAATGGTCAGGCGATCAAATAATATTCGAAAAGTTCAACAATTTTCATACAGCCTATCCTGTTCTATCCTGCGAATCCTTCCATCCTGAAAATCCTGCTCCAGACTTCTTATCTTGATCTAAATTCCAGCTTATGAACATGCGCACCTTATTGTTGGTTTCTTTTCTTCTTTTACAAACCGTTTTGCGGGCACAGGATGATGCCAGCTATAAACTGCCTCCCAAGACCATCGCAGATATGCTCCTGGCTAAACCTACGCCTAACGTGAGCATCGATGACAAGGGAGAATGGATGCTGCTGACTGAAAGCAACAGTTATCCTTCCGTGGAAGAACTGGCCAGGCCCGAATTGCGGATCGCAGGCTTACGCATCAATCCAAAAAATTACGCGCCGAGCCGGCAGAATTTTATCAATAACCTTTACCTGAAAAATATTAAGTCAGGAACGGAATCAAAGATCAGCGGACTGCCTTCTCCTCTTGCTGCTGCTAATGTTAGCTGGAGTCCTGATCAAAAAAAGATTGCTTTCACCCATACCACTGCCGACCGCGTGGATCTTTATATAGTGGATGTGGCAACCAAAAAAGCAGTGAAACTGAATAAGACCGCCCTCAATACCGTGTATGGCAGTTATTCCTGGTTTGACAATAACAGCCTGCTTTACCGCACCATTTTGAAACTTGCGTCTGCAGCGCCGGTGAAACCTGCCACTCCTTCCGGACCCACCGAACAGGAGAACTATGGCAAGGCCTCACCCCGGCCTACCTACCAGGATATGATCAAAAATCCTTTTGATGAAAAACTTTTTGAATTCTTCGCCACCACCCAGCTTGTAAAAAATACGGGTGGTGTTGAAACCAAAATTGGCAAACCTGCTATCTACAGCATGGTGAGTGTTTCCCCGGATAAAAAATACCTGCTGCTGCGCACCCTCAACAAACCCTTTTCCTACCTCGTACCGGCATCTGGTTTTCCTTCCACCATCAGTATTGCTGATATGAATGGTAAAACCATCAGCAGCATCGTGGACCTGCCTTCTTCTGAGACCGCACCTTCAGGAAATGATAACGTGATGAATGTACCACGCGGATTCGAATGGAGGGATGATGTGCCATCCACCATCGTTTGGTGCCAGCCACTCGACAGTGGATTGATCCGCAATAAATCCGAGTACAGGGATGCAGTCTATGCCATGTCCGCGCCTTTCAACAGCCAGCCGCAGCTTCTCTTCAAAACCACCATGCGCTTTAATAATATCAGTTGGGGCAATGAGAACATGGCGCTGGTAACAGAAGGACTCAGAGGCAGGCAGACTACCCAGCTTAGTCATTTTAATCCATCAACGGGTGAACTGAAACCGCTCATCACCCGCAACACCACCAATGCTTACGCCAACCCGGGTTTCCCGCTTACCACGCGCAACCAGTTTGGCAGAGATGTGATCATGACCATTGACAATGGCAGCAAGATCCTTTTCAATAATACTACTGGCAGTTCACCACGTGGCGACCTTCCTTTCCTGATGTCGTATGAACTGGCAACCAGGAAAGCTGATACTATCTGGCGCAGCCAGCCTGGAAGTTTTGAACTGGTCAATAAAGTGGTGGATCCTCAAAACCTCGTGCTGATCACACGCAGGGAAACAGAAAATGAAATGCCCAATTACTGGCTCAAAAACCTGAAGCGCAGGATTGCAGACCAGCAGCTCACCTTTTTCAAAAATCCTTATCCCCAACTGGAAGGTGTTACCAAGGAAAAGATCAAATACAAAAGAGCGGATGGTGTTGACCTCACCGGTGATCTTTATTTGCCTAAGGGTTATGATGCCAAACGCGATGGCCCGTTGCCGGTACTGATCTGGGCCTATCCCGCTGAATACAATTCCGCCGCCGATGCCGCCCAGGTGAGAGGTAGTGAACATAAATTCACGCTGCTGAGCTGGGGATCTCCCGTTTATTATGTAACCCAGGGCTACGCGGTGCTGAACAATGCGGAGATGCCCATTGTTGCGTCTGCAAAAGACAGCAGTTCCAAAAAAGAAGTGAAGCCTAATGATAATTTTATTGACCAGTTAAAAATGAACGCGGAAGCAGCCATTAATAAACTGGCTGACCTGGGTGTGGGTGACCGCAACAGGGTTGCTGTAGGCGGACACAGTTACGGTGCATTCATGACTGCCAACCTGCTGGCGCATACCAATCTTTTTAAAGCCGGACTGGCACGCAGCGGTGCATATAACCGCACCCTCACGCCATTTGGTTTCCAGAACGAGGACCGCACTTACTGGCAGGCACCTGAACTCTATAATGCCATGAGTCCCTTCAGCCATGCCGACAAGATCAAAACACCGATCCTGCTGATCCATGGTGAAATGGATAATAATACCGGCACCTATCCCATCCAGAGTGAAAGAATGTTCAATGCCATTAAAGGTCATGGTGGTACAGTGAAATATATCAGCCTTCCTTACGAAAGTCATGGTTATGCGGGAAGAGAAAACATACTGCATACCCTGGCGGAACAGTTCAACTGGCTGGAGAAGTACGTCAAGAATGAGAAAGAGAAAGGAACGAAACCACTATAGTTGTCTGAACCTTGATTTTGATGATTTTTGGATTGGGAAGAAAGATGTTTAAATAACCAGTCATCATTTCTTTAACCAATCTGTAAATCCCATGAATCAAGGTTCAGACTTTTCTTCCTAATCCCTTAATCCCCAAAATCAAGGTTCAGACTTAATAAGCCCTAGCAAACAAAACCCTCTCCTTCGAAGGCTTGCCTGTAAGAATACACTTACCTTCTTCCTGCTCATTATTGAGCGGAATACAACGGATGGTGGCTTTTGTTTTTTCTTTAATGGCTTCTTCGGTTTCGGCGGTGCCATCCCAGTGCGCTGAAATAAATCCGCCTTTTTCATCAAGCAGTTTTACAAAATCATCCCAGTTATCGGCTTTTGTAGTGTGCGATTGCCTGAAGGCATTGGCACGGTCATATAAATTCTGCTGGATCTCTTCCAGCAGGTTTTTGATATGATCTGCAATTCCATCAAGGGAAATATTTTGTTTTTCCTTCGTATCTCTCCTGGCAACTTCTACTAAATTATTAGCAAGGTCACGTGCACCAAGCGCAAGGCGTACGGGTACACCTTTCAGTTCGTATTCGGCGAACTTCCATCCAGGGCGGTTGTTATCATTATCATCATATTTCACACTAATGCCAAGGGCCTTCAATTGCTGCATGATTTCTTTGGCCTTGCTGCCTACCTGCTCTTTCTGGTCGTCGCCTTTGTAAATAGGAACGATTATCACCTGCAGCGGTGCGATGCGAGGCGGCAGCACCAGCCCGTTATCATCGCTATGCGCCATCACGAGCGCACCAATCAGGCGGGTGCTCACACCCCAACTGGTAGCCCATACATATTCCTGCTTGTTTTCCTTACTCAGGAATTTTACTTCAAAAGCTTTAGCGAAATTTTGCCCGAGGAAATGTGAAGTGCCAGCCTGTAGCGCCTTGCCATCCTGCATCAATGCTTCAATACAATAAGTGTTTTCAGCGCCCGCGAATCTTTCACCCGGCGTTTTAACGCCCCTGACTACTGGAAGGGCCATATATTTTTCCGCGAATTCAGCATACACTTCCAGCATTTTTTCTGTTTCCTCCACCGCTTCCTCTGCAGTGGCATGCGCGGTATGACCTTCCTGCCAGAGAAATTCAGCCGTACGCAGGAAAAGCCTTGTACGCATTTCCCAACGCACCACGTTAGCCCACTGGTTTACCAGGATGGGCAGGTCGCGGTAACTCTGGATCCAGTCCTTGTAGGTATTCCAGATAATGGCTTCACTGGTGGGACGCACCACCAGTTCTTCTTCCAGTTTTGCCTCGGGATCAACAATCAGTTTTCCCTGGTTATTGGGATCGGTCTTCAGGCGGTAATGTGTTACCACCGCGCATTCCTTGGCAAAACCTTCGGCGTTCTTTTCTTCAGCTTCAAAAAGGCTTTTGGGAACAAAGAGTGGGAAATAAGCATTCTGGTGACCGGTATCCTTGAACATTTTGTCCAGCACATCACGCATGTTTTCCCAGAGGGCATAACCATAAGGTTTAATGACCATACATCCCCTTACGGCTGAATAATCAGCCAGGCTGCCTTTGATCACAAGGTCGTTGTACCACTGGCTATAATCTTCCGATCTGGAAGTGAGTTCTTTTCCCATTGTATCTTCTTATTCTTTTTTGATTACAACTGCCCGCCATCAGAGGTATTGTGGGGGTTTTTGCTGACCTTTACCACAAATAAAAACGACCGGAAATGCCGGTTCAGTATTATCTTTTACTTAACAGCAAATTGCAGAAATTTACTACCGGATGGCAAAAGTAACATTAACCTCTAAAACAAATGCCATGAAATCTATTTTACCTCTTCTCGCTCTTGTTATAGTTTTCTCCAGTTGCACCACGGCATACAAATCCGGACAAACACCCGATGATGTGTATTACTCTCCCGCCAGGCCCACAGATGAATATGTGCGCACTGAAAGAAGGGATGACCGCCAGTACCGTTATGATGCGGAAGCTTACCGCGACGACCGTTACCTGCGCATGAAGATCAGGAACAGCCGTTACATAGGTTTGTACGATGACTATTATTCCTACAACCCTTATTATTATCATTACTACCATGGTTCACTGCCTTATGTAAACAGCCCATGGTCCAATTACAATTACTGGAACTATCATTACAATCCTTATTGCAACCGCCCGGTGATTATAAAGAATCCCACACAAAATCATAATTACAACAGGCCCCGCACATTTGACCTGAGTGTATATACACCCGGCCAGGGAAATAATCCTCCTGTAATTGGCACCAAGGGCAGGTACGGGACCAGCAATTCTTACGGAACCAACAACCGTAACAATAACAGGAACAATAATAATTACAGGGGCAGCGGTACCAATGCCGGTAATTTCCTGAGGGATGCTTTCAATAATTCGGGTAATTCAGGTTCCAATTCCAATTCAGGTTCCAACGCAGGTTCCAGGAGTTCATCGAGCAGCAGCAGTTCAGGAAATAATTCTTCCAGCAGCGGCAGCAGCAAGGGAAGCACGAATGCACCTGCCAGGAAATTCTAATTTGAGCATGATACCGGTTAAATATTTTGGGTGAAAGATTGCCCTGGAAAAGGTATGTGGGAATTCAAAAGTCAAAATTCAAAAGTCAAAAATTTTAATTTATAATTCTCTAAACGAAATGGAAGTTCCGACTACCGACTACCGACTTCTGACTTCTGACTTCTGACTTTTGACTTTTGACTCTGACTTCTCTCCATTAAAACTTACTATATGAAATCAATTCTATTCTTATCACTTTCTATACTTAGTCTCCAGGCAGTGTACGCCCAGGAACCTGCAGATGCGCTCCGTTACTCCTGGTATGTACCGGGAGGTAGCGCCCGTGTGAAAGCCATCGGCGGAGCCATGGGCTCCCTGGGTGGTGATCTTACCGCAACCTTTATGAATCCTGCCGGACTTGCTTTCTACCGCACCGGTGATTTTGTAATCAGTCCTGCTTACCAGTTTGGCAGAACAAGAGGCAATTACCTCGGCAACCAGGAAAGAGCCGAGAATAACAAATTCAACTGGGGCACTACCGGCTTCGTGATCGGGGGTGGCGACGGCCAGGGCAATGTGCGCAATTCAGCGCTGAGTATTGCTTACAACCGTACGGCAGATTTCAACAGTAATTTCATGTACCGCGGTCTCAATAATCAAAGTTCCTATTCACAGAAATATTTGGAAGAGATCCAGCGCAATAATATTCGTGACGGCAATGTGCTCTCATCTGAATATCCATTTGGTTCCAGCCTGGCCTTTAATACTTACCTGATTGATACGGTTGGCGGATCCACCAATGGCAATTTCCAGTTCCAGAGCCGCGCGGCCAATATTCTTTCTACCGGCCTGATACAGGAAAACATGGTGTACAGCAGCGGTGGTATAGATGAACTGGCACTCGGGCTGGCGGTGAATGTAAAAGACAAATGGATGTTTGGTGGAACCATCGGTGTCCCCATTCTTCATTATAAAAGAACCAGCAATTTTTTGGAAGCTGATGCCACTGCCAATGAAAACAACCAGTTCAATTTTGCGGAAGTGAATGAAGAACTTTCAACAACAGGAGTAGGTTTTAATGTAAAAGCAGGTATGATCTTCAAGCCCACAGAATTCTGGCGCCTGGGATTGGCGGTGCACTCTCCTACATTCTTTGGATTGACCGATAAAACCGAAGCACGGGTCACCGCCGATGTGGAATCACCACAGGGAATCCTCGATGATTATTCTGTTGATTACACTGGTGGCGAACCATCCGAATTCAGGTATAATTATGTAACACCATACAGGGTCATGGGCAGCATTTCCTATGTGCTCAGGGAGATCCAGGATGTGACCAAACAGCGTGGATTCCTCACTGCGGATGTGGAATATGTGAATTACAAAGCCTCTTCCTTCAAACCCAATGATGAGTATGGAGTAGCGGTTTCAACGCAGGAATACCTGGACCAGTTGAACAGGGCAATTGACAATGCCTACAGGGGCGCATTCAATTTCCGCGCAGGGGGCGAATTAAAATTCACTACCGTTATGGTACGCCTGGGGGCAGCTTATTATGGCAATCCCTATAAAAATATCAATGGTGAAAAAGGAAGTAAGATCAACCTGAGTGGAGGCCTTGGTTACCGCAACAAAGGTTTTTTTGTTGACCTTACCTATGTGCACGCGATCAACCGTGATGTTCATTTCGCTTACAGGCTGGCGAACAGTCCTTATAGCGGCGCGGCTATTAAGAATATCAATGGGAATGTACTGTTAACATTAGGTGTGAAAATTTAAATAGTGGCCATTGGCTGATGGCTGTTAGCTATTGGCTTTCCGACCGGGCGCAGCCTGCTCCTGCTTTGAGTTTACTTACCGTCTTCACGTTTTATAAATATTATATACGCGAAGACGGTAAGTTGTTTTCACTCCCGGATAAAACTCTTCATTCAATACTATGCGCCTTGGCTACAACACAGTCGTGAATCGTGAATCGTGAGTCGTGAATCGTGAGTCGTGAGTCGTGAGTCGGGAGTCTGGAGTTTGTCTCACGACTCACGGCTCACGTCTCACGACTCCTGACTGAATTTCCTCTAATTTCGTAAAAACACAAACTGGATTGATTTTAGCAGGGTACTATCAGAACACAAGATGATTCATGAGCAAAAAAAATCTCTACGCTTTCCTGATCTCTTTTATTTTACTGCTGGCGGTGATCGTGCTCAACCGGCTTAGCTTCAACGAAGTCAGAAATTATTCAAAGGAAGTGGACCATGCAAGGCAAGTGATCACAGTACTGGGAAGTATCTCCAACCATTTCAAAAGCGCGCAGATTTATACGCCTTCCTATAAGAATATTCTTCAGAAAGATTATTATGATCTCTACTTCCAGGAAACCAGTGAGATCAGGAATGAACTGGTTGCCCTAAAGATGCTTATCAATGATGAACATGGCCAGCAGGCTATTGTTGATTCAATCGAGCTGATGATTACCCAGGAAATTGATACCCTTCTTCTGAATAATATATCTGAGCTATTGCAAAAAGACCAGGGCTGGCGCCTCTACCGTTTCTTCACCATCCATCAATTAATCAATAAAGCAATCAGTATTGAAGAGGGCTTGCTGGTAGACCGCGAAAAAAAACTGACAGCTTCCACCCGCACCAACAACAACCTTACTACAGCATTTGGCGTAGTGGGTGTGGGCATTCTCATCTATACATTTATTTCCATTTTCTTTCTTTCCAAAAAAAGCCGCTGGCTGGAAGGTTTCCTGGAAACGGTGTTGAATACCTCGCAGAATGGCATTGCCTATTATAAACCAGTTTGGGAAAATGATATACTGGTTGATTTTAAACTGGACTTCGCGAATAATGCCACGGGCCGGTTTTATGAAAAGGATCCCGGCCAGATGATCGGCAGCCACCTTTCCGATCTGAAATCAAAAGGCTCTGCCATGCTCATGGACCAATTTATGGAAGTGGCCGGAACAGGCAGGAATCTTGAATTTGAATATCTCAATGATCAATCCACCCCAAAATGGTTCCTGGTTTCGCTTGCGAAAATGGAAGATGGTGTTACAGCTTCGTTCCAGGATATTTCAGAAATCAAAAAATACGAAGATGAGTTGAAGGAAAAAATCATTGAACTGGAACGGTCAAACGTAGAGTTGGAACAATATGCCTATGCTGCCAGCCATGACCTGCAGGAGCCATTGAGAAAGATACGTGCCTTTGGCAGTTACCTGCAGGATTCGCAGGCGGAAAAACTTGATGAAAAAGGAAGACAGCAGTTGCAGAAAATCATGGATGCGGCGGAAAGAATGTCGGTCCTTATCAATGACATACTTGGATTTTCAAGCATACGAAAGGAAGCCGATTTCGGCAAAACGAATCTTAATGAGATCCTGGACGGGGTGCTGCAGGACCTTGACCTGGTGATCACCCAAAAGCAGGCAATCATCAGGAAAGAGAATTTACCGGTAGTGGAAGCCATTCCCTTGCAGATGACCCAACTATTTTACAACCTTTTGAACAACTCGCTCAAATTTGTGAAGGAAGGAAGGATACCACTGATCGAGATCAACTGCCGGCCTGCAAATGAAAATGAATTACCTGATGTATTAGATAGTAACCTGTCCTATGTGGAGATCATGGTGAAGGATAATGGAATTGGTTTCCGGCAGGATTATGTGGACCAGATCTTTGGACTTTTCAAAAGACTGAATGATAAACAGTATTACCCGGGATCAGGAATTGGCCTGGCGCTTTGCAAAAAAGTGGTGGATAATCATCATGGATTTATCAGGGCTGTTGGTATTGAGGATCAGGGAGCAACTTTTTTGATTTATTTGCCTTTGAAACAATGAAAAAATTCAAAAGTCAAAAGTCAAAAGTCAAAACAGGGTTTCATTATAGCATTTTTTCACCGCAGAGAAAGGAGAAAAAGGAGATCTCGCGGAGTGTATAAACTAAGTTTACTACTTACAAATAAATTATTTTATTTAGTCTGATATCTCTGGTGAACTAAATAACTCCAACCGCTACTTACCGTCTTCCCGCCTTCCCGGCTATATTTCAGATTATTATAAAACAGGTCTGCTTTATGATGACCAGATTTTGAATTTTCACTTTTGAATTTTGACTTTTGACTTTTGAATTTTGACTTTCCCAGCAGCAAAATCTATCACGCTGTCCACATCCGGTTTCATCCATTCAATCTCCTCATCTTTTTTAAACCAGGTAATCTGCCTTTTCGCATATTGCCGCGTATTGATCTTGATTCTTTCAATAGCAGCCTCCTTTGACATGATCCCGTTAAAATGATCAAACCACTCCCTGTAGCCTACTGTTTGCAGGGCGTTTAGGTGTTGATAAGGCATCAATGACCTGGCTTCATTTTCCAGCCCGGCAGCAACCATCTGGTCAACCCTTGCATTGATATTCCTTTGCAATTCTTCCTTAGGAAGATTAAGCGCAATCTTGATGATCCGGAAATCCCTGTTTGCCTTATTTCCCTTCCTGAAATGACTGATCGATTTCCCGGTTGCCCTGAAAACCTCCAGGGCACGCATGAGCCTTTGGGGATTCTGGTTTTCTGAAGTAGCATAGAACCCAGGATCGGCCTCCTGTACTTCCTGCTGCAGCCATGCGAGGCCTTTTGTTTTATAAGATGAAATTATTTCTTCATGGATGACGGCAGGCACTTCCGGAATTTCATCAAGCCCCTCACAAAAAGCTTTGATATAAAGCCCGGTGCCACCGGTCATAATCACCACATCATGTGTTTTGAATAAAGTATCCAGTTTGGAAAGCGCGTATTTTTCAAAATCAGCAGCAGTGATCTTATCATGTATGGAATGGGAGGCAATGAAATGGTGGGGTACATCAGCCAGTTCTTCCTCTGAAGGACGCGCAACCCCGATCTTCATTTCTTTATAGCATTGACGACTATCTGCGGAGATGATCTCTGTATGAAAATGTTTAGCGAGTGCTATGGCCACCGAAGTTTTTCCAACTGCAGTTGGACCAGCGATGATAATGACAGATTTATGCAAATTCTTATTTGGCTTTTAGAATTTCTAACAAATTATAGCCGGGAAAGCGGTAAGTAGCGAATTAAAATCAATCTCTCTGCGTAATCTCTTTTTCTTCTTTTCTCTGCGGTAAAAGCCTCCTTTATATTTCCTCTTCCCCCTCAGAACCCCCTACAT
>JAEYUA010000029.1 GCA_023433755.1 Bacteroidota bacterium
GTAATGTACTGGATAAAAAAGGCAGGGAGATCACTTCGGATGTGGACTATGTGAAATTCAATGCAGACAATTATCTTTTTATGGTGAACTCTTATACCGATGCATTTGGGAATCCATACCGGAATGCTGACAGTCTTACGGGAGATCTGCCGCAGGATATCAATGTTTACAGTGCGAGGGTTGACTACCTGCATCCCATTAAAAAAGACATGAGGCTGGAAGCTGGCATCAAATCAAGCCTGGTAAATACCGACAACAATGCTCGGTATGACAGCATACTCAACGGGAACCTTATTCCTGACCTGAATCGCAGCAATCATTTTATATACCGTGAAAATATCAATGCAGCCTATATCAATCTGAGTACGCCTTTGTCAAAAAAAATCACGGCGCAACTGGGGCTTCGCCTCGAGAATACCAATGCCCGGGGCAGGCAAAAAGCTACAGGACAAAATTTTGACAGGCACTATACCCAATTGTTTCCAACGGCTTTTTTCCAGTACAAGGTAGACGAGAACAATATCATCGGCGCCAATTTTGGGAGAAGGGTAAGACGCCCGAGTTACCAGAGTCTCAACCCCTTTATCCGGTTCATTGACAGGTACACGTATTCTTTGGGAAATCCCAACCTCCGTCCATCAATGAGTAATAATATAGAGCTCTCCCACACCTGGAAAAACAGGATCACCACCACCGTCAACTATACGGTAGTGAATGATATCATCCAGGAAGTGATTCAGCAAAAAGGCAATGAAGCTTATAACACACCTGAGAATGTATCGTCCATGAAGCAGGCAGGGATTGCTTTCAATGCCAGTCTTCCTGTAACCAAATGGTGGACCAGCAATACCAACCTGAATATCACTTATGACCAATACACTGGCATCATCAATAATGATGCGGTGAATTTGGAAGCAACTGGTTATGCGGTGAATACCATGCACCAGTTCAAAATTTCCGGAACTCTGGCTGCCGAACTGAATGGTTCGTACAGAAGTGGAAGGCTGGAAGGCATCATGCGTATTGAACCCATTTTCATCATGGGCGCTGGCATCAGCCAGAAGATTTTGAAGAACAAGGGGACGATCCGTTTCACAGCCCGTGACATGTTCCATACCCAAAAAATGAAAGGCAGCAGCAGGTACAGCAATGTTGATTTTGAGATCAGGCAGGTAGCAGAAACCCAGGTCTTCACTTTAGGGTTTACTTACAATTTCAGCAAGGGCAAGAAGATAGCTCCGGTTAAGAGAACTGGAGGAAGCTCGGATGAGGAGCAGGGAAGGATTGGGGGGAATTAAGTTCAAAGTCAAAAGTTCAAAGTCAAAAGTCGGCTTTGCCAATCAAAACTTCAGCGAAGGATGGTAGTCGGTAGTCTGTAGTCAGTAGTCTGTAGTCGGCACTCTGCTTTCTCCGCCATCATTTTGGTAAAAGGAGTCTCAAGTTTTGCTTGCATGAAAACTAAATGATTCTATCAAATTCAAACGTTACTTACCGTCTCCTTCCCGTTCTTCCGCTGTGCCAGCAATAGCTTCAGCGAAGGCTGGCCTTACCGGCTATTTCTTTTGGAATTGAAATACATCAAGAAACCGAAATAAATTATAAAATGGATCACATCATAAAAACCACAGGCCTCTCCTATCACTATGCAAAAAATGTCCAGACCCTGTTTGACATCAACCTGCAAATACCCAAAGGAAGTATTTATGGTTTTCTTGGTCCCAACGGATCAGGCAAAACCACAACACTCAGTCTCCTGCTCGGACTTCTACCAAAACAACAAGGTAATATCGAGATCTTCGGTCAGCACCTTGATCAAAACAGGATTACCATCCTGAACAGGATTGGGTCATTGGTGGAAACGCCATCGCTCTATGGCCATCTCAATGCAAAAGATAACCTGGAGATCTACAGGAAAATCTACGGTGTATCAAAAGAAAGAGTGAACGAGGTGTTGGAAATAGCAGGCCTGGGTGATACCGGTAAAAAATCAGTCAAGAAATTTTCGCTGGGTATGAAACAAAGACTTGCCATTGCACTTGCCTTACTCCCTAATCCTGAATTGATGATCCTAGATGAACCATCCAACGGCCTCGATCCTGCTGGCATTATCGAATTACGGCAACTTATCAAAAAACTGAACAGGGAACTTGGAATGACCATTGTGATCTCCAGTCACCTCTTATCAGAAGTAGAAAAAATGATAAGCCATGTCGGCATCATTTACAAAGGCAGGATGCTTTTCCAGGGATCACTTCCGGAATTGCACCAGTTCCAGCAAAAAACCACAAGGCTGCTGGTACAGACTTCGGATAATGAAGCTGCTTTGCATTTATTAAAAGAACATGCACCCGAAATGGCAGGCGAACATTTATCCATTCCTTTCCACAACCTGGAACAGGCAGCATTAATCAACAGGACCATCATCCGGAACAACCTGGATGTATACCTGCTGAAACCAACAGAGAACGATCTCGAACAATTATTCATTGACCTTACATCTGCACACTCATGAATTTAATGATA
>JAEYUA010000069.1 GCA_023433755.1 Bacteroidota bacterium
GTATTTGATGATATAATCTTCCTAATAAAAATCCCTCTTTTACAGGATTGAATTTGATGGGAATGAACGGCACCTTTAATAGAATAACAATCGTTCACTCACATCAAACCAACAACATGATAAAGCAATTTCGCTTGCAAACAAAAATTTTCGTGCTGGCCTTATTGGCATCGCTTCAATTCATAACTGCCCATGCGCAAAAAGGCCAGGGTATAACGCAGGAAATGATCAGCCGGGTAGGTGAGATCGTAAAGCCTTTGAAAGAGCAGGCTGACAATCTTTTAAAGTCCGATGCAACCGGCACATTCAAAACTTACCAGCGTGACGTAGCTGCATTGAATAAGATGAAAAACAATGCGGAAAAAAGCAAGGCCTCCATGAAAATAATGGAAAAGTATGCGTCCTTTTTCAAGGAAGTATGGACCAAATTGAAAGTGGATGAAAAAGCTTACCAGGCAAAAATCCGTTCGGTTTTCCCTGCCGAAATTGGAGAACGCATCATTTTTCAACCCTACCTTAACTTTTCATACAGCAGTTCAACCAATACCAATACGGAGCCGCCACCTGCCCCTGCACCTGGAAACAAATGTATTGATGTTTGTACGATCGCTGCAGGTGAAATTACTGGCAACAGCGGTCTTATTGCAGGTGGAGGCGGCAGTTACGGCAATTGTTTTTTAACTGCCCATTCCTGGGGTGTAGTGGCGGGTGGTAACAATCTTTACTCCAGTTTGAAAAACAACATTTCCATTCCTGGCACATTGCCTGCCGACAGCAGGAAGCTTAGGGTAACAAAAAAATTTGAGCTGAAGCAGGAAGCAGTAGCATTTGCGATACTTGGTTTTGGTTTCTCTGAAACAAGGGTAACGACTTACAGCCGCAGTGAATATTTGATGGCAATGGCCCCTGTGATCTTTGCATCAAGCAAACTCTCTCAAAAAACATGCAGCGAGGAATACCTACTTGAAAAGCCAGAGGTTGCAAAATCCATCATCAAGGCATCCGCCAACACCTTTGCTTATTTTATTACGGGAAACTGGTCCTATTCGAACTGCACGGGTATTAAATGGACCATTTGTGAAGAGAAATAACCCAAACAAAATATTCCTGTTTTGCATGGAATGATGCACAGCAATATTTCCAGATTGAAAATAAACAGCCATGAAAAAGATATTCCTGTTCTGTTTTTGCCTGGCAGCCATTAAAGCGATGGCTCAGAAACAAATATTTGACCTTGTCAGTTATACCCAGCCTGGCGGTTGGAAAAAAGAGGTAAAGGACAACCAGGCCACTTATACGAAGACGGATAAAAAATCAAATACCTGGTGCCAGGTTTTTATCCTGAAAAGCACATTAAGCAAAGGCAGTATTGAAGAGGACTTTGACAGTGAGTGGCAGGAACTGGTGGTGAAAAATTACAATCCAGTTGAGTTGCCCCAAACAACTGAGGTGCAGGAAACGGAAGGCTGGAAGATAAAAGCCGGTGTAGGCAAATTTGTATTCAATAACCAGGATGCCATGGTCATGATGACCACCGCAAGTGGCTATGAACGATGTGCAAGTATCGTGGCCATCACCAATAGTGAAACCTATGCTGAGGAGATCAACAGGATCCTGGAATCGGTAGAATTGATAAAGCCGGATCAAGACAATCCTTTGGATCAGCCCATACTTGCAAATCATGCAAATGCCCAGTTTGAATTTTCGACAACCCGTTTTGATGATGGATGGACGAGTGTCGTTCAGGAAGACTGGGTAGAGGTAACAAAAAATGAGATTAAAGTGCTTTTACATTATCCCAAAGAAGGAACCATATTTCCTGCCGACCCGGAAGTGCTGACCAGTGCAGCCTGGGATATTTTGGTGGCACCCAGGTACAGCAACCTTCAAAATTATAAGACGGCTTATATCGCTACTTATGACCGCCCTTACCTGGGTATGGGGCATGCAACGGACAAAGCCACAGGTACAAATGTTTTTATTGTTTTATTCCGGCAGGGGCAGAGTGGATGGATTGAACTGGTTTCGCCTGATAAGAATAGCTTTATGCAGCAATTCAAATTTGATCCTGAATCCATTCAGTGGGATAGTAATTCGGATCTCATGATCCCCCTGCAAAATTTGACCGGTTATAACAAGTTTGCCGTTGGCGCATCGGACCTGAAAGGAAAATGGACCAGTGATTTTACAGGAATCCAGCAACTTTATAATGTCTACACCGGCAGTTATGCGGGCATGAACATCAACCAGTCAAACGAAGAATTTATTTTTAACGCGGACAATACTTACCACTGGAAACTGCTGGCAGTAAATGGTATAGTGGGAAATGCCAGGTTTACCGAAGTGAAGTCGGCTGGACAGTTCAGTGTTCCCAATAACTGGCAGGTAAAATTTTCAGAAATTGAATCAGGTCTTAAAACCTTTCATGCGTTCTGGTCCTGCATCAAAGGAGCCAGGATTTTGAATTTGCTTGATGCCAATGCCCCGGGATCGGGGATATATACAAAGTATGGATTAGCGAAATAGAAGTTGGAAGAGGACTGTCTCTTTTTTGTACTATGATCCTTCGCCGTGCTCGCGTGTACGCCGTGGTTTAAAATTGTTACCTAAGGCTGTAAACCCACGGCGGCTACATGGCTTGCAAAAGGGTTCGATTCCGTAAGCCATTCTCAAACTGGCCTGCATCCATTATTATCATCGTCGAATACGTTTCTAGCTTTTGGCATAAAGCCCCTCTGAGCCCACCACAAACCCTTGATGCCGGTTCACCCGTAGCCCGATACCATAACATTAATCATGCACCCCAACCTTATCAATTGAACGATAAACCGTTAAGCGCAAAATCAATTTTGCTGATTAGGCCTGTCCCCCTATTTTTGCGCCGGAGAGATGGCAGAGCGGTCGAATGCGGCGGTCTTGAAAACCGTTGACTGTCAAAGGTCCGGGGGTTCGAATCCCTCTCTCTCCGCCTTCGCCCACCGAAGCATTTTAGCGCAGGTGGGCTTTTCCTTTTTTATTCCATCAGTTCAAATTTCAGGTGGGCTTCGGCGGACACGGTCCGCTAGTTCTCTTCACCCACCGTCCGCGTGTCGCTAAAGCTTTAGCGGAGGGACAAGCTTTAGCGTAGGTGGGTTTTTCTTTTTTATACCATCAGTCCAAATTTCAGGTGGGCTTCGGCGGACACGGTCCGCTCGCTGGTTCGAAATCCGAAATAAATTTTATCGTAGTTAATAAGTCTTCGAAATAAGGTTAGAAACCTGTAAATCATACCCGCCAGTAAATAATAGCCGCTGTGGAGCGACTTTTATTGTTCCAAATGTCCCTTTTAACTCTTTTATTCATTGAGTAATAGAAATTGACAAAAGTTCTCATTTTGAGAACTTGGTAGTATATTTGCTACTGAATAAATGTTCATCTTATAAAAAGATAGTCCATTGAAGATTTTGCAAAAGCTAATGTTCAAAGCAGGGCGTCTTTTGAAGATTGGCTGGAAAAAGTAAGGTATTCAGACTGGGTCGTACCAGAAGATATTCAGGCCACTTTTGGTTCGGCAGATTTATTAGGTAATGGTTCTAACAGAGTAATCTTTAATATCGGAGGGAATAACTATAGAATGATTTGCAAATATGTTTTTGGAGAAAAGCAAGTGCATTTATTTGTTTGCTGGATTGGTACTCATGCCGCCTATGACAAGTTATGCAATAAAAAAGAACAGTACACAGTAAACATCTATTAATTATGGGAACACTTAAATATAAAGTCATCAAATCAAAAACTCAGTACAATCTATATTGTAAGGAGTTGGAAAATCTGCTGGAAAGAGGTGGAAAAGGAGTGCAGGATGAGATTGAACTATTGACCTTGTTAATTGAGAAATGGGATAATGAACATAATACATTCGAAGAGATAGATCCAATACGCCTCCTCACGTCTTTGATGGAAGAACATAATATGAAACCGAAAGACTTAGTAGATCTTTTAAAAATAAGTAAGGGCTACGTTTCTGAAATTTTGCATTATAAGAAAGGATTGTCAAAAGATGTCATTCGAAAGCTGGCAGATCATTTTAAAGTTTCTCAGGAAGCTTTTAACCGGCCTTATAAATTAAAAGTGGCTGAGAACTCCAGGTTCAAGAATGCCAGCGTTATGAACACAAGGAAGAAGTTAATTCCTGCTTAATTCATTTATATCAACTTGTATACAGTTAAAAGGCATGATCTGTCATAAATGAAAAAATGAATCCAGCGAAAAACCGTTTAAGCACAATTTTGTTACTTCAAACAAACATATTTTAGTCGATGCAGAACGGTACAATGATCCAATACTTTCACTGGTATTATCCCAATGATGGCAGCTTATGGACAAAAGTTAAAGAGGAAGCGCCTAAGCTTGCTTCTATTGGCATCAATGCTGTTTGGCTGCCTCCTGCTTATAAAGGAACCGAAGGCGCCCATTCAATCGGCTACGATGTTTATGATTTGTATGATCTGGGCGAATTTGACAGCAAAGGAAGCGTACGCACCAAGTATGGCACGCGGCAGGAATAT
>JAEYUA010000075.1 GCA_023433755.1 Bacteroidota bacterium
ATTATGGCCTGGTGATGAGCAAGGGCAAGCCTGTACCATTCTACTATCTCTACCTGCGAAACCTTTGGTCGGCTTTCATCCTTTTCTTTATCTGGAGTGGTATCTACTTTATGTATCACTACATTGCCAAGAGCCGAAAGCAGCAAATGGATACCCTTCAACTGGAAGCCCTGGTAAAAGAACTGGAACTGAAGACCATCAAGGCGCACATCAATCCACATTTTATTTTCAATGCACTTAATGGCATCCGTGCGCTTATAGACGAGAACCCGGCCAGGGCCCGTAAAGCAGTTACTGAATTAAGTAATATCCTTCGAAGCAGCCTAAAAGCAGAGAAAGGCGAAACGGTGCAGTTTGGTGATGAGCTCAAGATTGTGAAGGATTACCTCGCATTGGAAAACATGCGTTTTGAGGACAGGCTGCAGATTGAATATGATATTGATGAGGATACACTGGAGCAGCACGTGCCGCCAATGATGCTGCAAACCCTCGTGGAAAATGCCATCAAGCATGGCATCAGCAAACAGATGAAGGGTGGGATGGTGCGGATCATTTCCGATTTCACAGACCAGTACCACGAGCTGGCTGTGCAGAATACCGGTTTGCTGAATGGTCATTCTTCCTCCAAAGGATTTGGCCTTTCCAGCACCCAGGACCGCTTAAGCCTGCTGTATGGAGAAAAAGCAAGATTCCAGATCAGGCAGGTGAATCCTGACCTGGTGGAAGCAAAAGTTTTAATACCGATCACATTAAACTGATAAATCAACATGAAGGCAATTATCATTGATGACGAGCGCCTGGCCAGGACCGAGCTGCGTAAATTATTGCAGGATTTTCCCGAGATCGAGATCGTGGATGAAGCTTCCAACGCCGATGAAGGAATCCAGAAAATAGAAAACCATAACCCTGACCTGGTGTTCCTCGACATCCAGATGCCGGGTAAAACAGGATTCGACATGCTCTCCGAGCTGGATCATGCCCCCAATGTGATCTTTACCACCGCCTATGATGAATATGCGCTGAAGGCATTTGAAGTGAATGCGCTTGACTACCTGCTCAAACCCGTTGAGCCCAGGAGGCTGGCCGACGCGGTGGAAAAAATGAAAAGGTCCAATGGCGGTACTGTTTCAGAAAGAAGCATGGTGGCCCATGAGCCCAACTCGATTCTCACAGAAACCGACCAGGTTTTTGTAAAGGATGGTGAGCGCTGCTGGTTCGTAAAACTTTCCGATGTACGCCTGTTTGAAAGCGTGGGCAATTATGCCAAGGTGTTTTTCGGAAGTAACAAACCACTCATTCTTAAATCGCTCAATGCGCTGGAAGAACGACTTGATGAGAAAGTTTTCTTCCGTGCCAACCGCAAACATATCGTCAACCTCAGGATGATCGACAAGATCGAACCATATTTCAATGGAGGGCTGCTGCTTGAATTGAAAGGGGGAGAAAAGATAGAGGTCAGCCGCAGGCAGACCGTCAAGTTCAAGGAAATGATGAGTCTTTAATCAATCACAAATCTGGAAAAGAATAATCATCATGCCTGCATGATGTGGAAATGAAATGCTATGAACAGGAATATTTTTTTGATCGTTTTACTGGCTGCTTCTGTTGCAGCCTGCGCACAAAAATCGCAGGCGCCTGCTATTTCTGAAGTTACACGTATCGAGAACATCCTCGCTTCGGATGATATGCGCGGACGCAGAGCTGGTACTCCCGATATAGACAGGGCAGCGGATTTTATTGCAAAAGAATTCCAGAGAGCAGGATTGAAACCTTTAAAGGGCAATCATTTCCTTCAGCAGTTTATGATGGTGCGTCCCAAACCCGTTGAGGTCAAGGCCGAGATCAATGATGTGGAGCTTGATGGCAAACAGGTGATGGTAATAACCTCGCAGGCTGAATTAAAAGTAGATGAAGAATCCGGTTATGAATGGGTGCGCATCAGTGCAGGAGAAAATCTCGGTGAAAAATCCAGAGCTTTCATAGATGCGGGAAAGAACCTGGTGGTGATGGTAGATACCAGCTTTACGCAGAGTTTTCCACGCCTGTCTTTTTACAGGAACCAGATCTTCCCCAGGACTACTTCAGTGATTTTTGTTTTAGGAAATTACGAAGCCAAAAAATACAAGTTCAAAGCAGAACATACCATCACCGAAATAGCTTACGCCAATGTTGCGGGAGTGCTGGAAGGTAAAAGCAGGCCGGATGAATACGTGATCTTTTCGGCGCATTATGATCACCTGGGAGTGAGCAGGCAGCCGAAGAATGGCGACAGTATTTACAATGGCGCCAATGACAATGCCGCTGGCACTACAGCCATCATCCTGCTGGCAGATCATTTCAAAAAGCTGGCTGCCAATGAAAGGACCATCATTTTTGTTGCCTTCACAGCCGAAGAATCAGGTGGTTTTGGATCAAGGTATTTTTCACAGCAACTGGATCCCAAACAAGTGATGGCCATGTTCAATATTGAAATGATCGGCACTGAAAGTAAATGGGGAAAGAACTCGGCCTACATTACCGGTTTTGATAAAACAGATATGGGCGCCATCATGCAAAAAAACCTGAAAGGCACTGATTTCAGTTTTCATCCTGATCCTTATACAAAGGAGAATCTTTTTTACCGTTCCGATAATGCCACGCTGGCAAGGTTAGGTGTGCCCGCTCATACCATCTCAACCGCCAAGATGGAAGGCGAACCCAATTACCACCAGCTCACAGATCATGTGGAAACGCTTGACCTGGAAAATATGGCCAGGATCATTCATTCAATTGCCATCAGTGCCACATCCATCATTGCAGGAAAGGACACGCCTTCCCGGGTTAAACCTGATTCCCTGAATTGAGAATTGCATTTTGCATACTCATCATTTTTCTTTTTCCATCCATGCTTCATGCACAGGTGAATAGCCTGGTAAGTGTGATGGAACTCAGGGAAGATGTGCAGGTGCTGGCATCCGACAGTTTAAAGGGAAGAAAAAATTATACGCTGCATAACTTGAAGGCAGCGGAATACATTGCTGCCTCTTTCCGGAAAGATTCCCTTTTATTCATGGAAGGTGAAGATGATTATATCATTCCCTTCAATCCCAATGGTAAACTAAAAAATAAATGGAAGGATGCACAGGGCCGTTACGATCCCACACGTGTGCTTTATAATGTGATCGCGAGAATTGAAGGCCGGTCAAAGCCGGAAGAGATCGTGATCTTTTCAGCGCATTTTGATCATATAGGTGATAGTGGAAGGGAGGAAGACCCGGTATTTAATGGAGCCAATGACAATGCTTCGGGCACAGCGGCGGTGATGGCGCTTGCCAGGTATTTTGCCAAAACGGGAGGAAATGAAAGAACCATTCTTTTTTGTGCTTTCGGGGGAGAAGAACTTGGATTGCTTGGATCAAAGTGGTTATCACCAGCCTTACGTCCTGAATCTATCAAAGCCCTGGTCAATATTGAGATGATCGGAAGCGCAAATGCGGCAGGGCCCGGCCATTTTTTTGTGACCGGTGCTTCTTATTCCAACCTGGATGAAATTATACAGAAAAATCTCGAAGGTTCTGATGTTACGATGGTTGCGGATCCCACACCCGGTCAATATTTATTTACCCGCTCCGACAACCTGCCTTTCGCTGAAAGGGGCGTGCCGGCTCATACCATCATGAGCAGTAATGATAATGATGATTGTTACCATGCTGTATGCGATGAATGGGAGCGGCTGGATTATGAGCACATGAAAAAAATTGTGGAAGCCATCATTAAAGGTACCCGCACCATCATTGATGGAAGTGATACGCCATCCAGGATCAGGCAGCGTATTCATTATCCCTACTAGCTCACCAGGTGCGCCTGGTGTATGGCAGATGACATTTCTGCAATGAGTGAAGCATCTTTTTCAATAGCGTTACCAATTACGATCACATCAGCACCCGCCTTGCAGTTGAGATAGGCTTTTTCAGCATCACGAATGCCGCCACCTACTATGAGTGGAACATCAATATGATGTGATACCGTGCGGATCATTTCTTCAGGTATCGGTTTTTTAGCTCCGCTGCCCGCATCCATGTAAATGAGTTTCATCCCAAGCATTTCTCCTGCCATGGCGGTACACATGGCAATATCAGCTTTATCGGCCGGTATGGGACTGGCATTGCTGATATAAGAAACGGTAGTGGCTGCACCGCCATCAATTACCATATAACCGGTTGGAATGATCTCAAGCCCGCTTTTCTTCACAAAAGGAGCCGAGATCACATGCTGCCCGATCAGGAGATCGGCGTTACGGCCGGAAATCAATGAAAGATAAAGCAGGGCATCAGCATGGCGGCTGATCTGTGAAGGGCTTCCCGGGAAAAGCAATACAGGTATGGAACAGGTTTCACGGATCTGCTGTATGCACTCATCAAGATTGTCGCTGATCACCAAGCTGCCACCTACAAAAAAATAGTCAACCCGCGCATCAACTGCCAGGTTTATGATGTCATTCAGTGAGTTTCGGGAGATTTTATCCGGATCAATGAGAACGGCAAAGGATTTTTTCCCTGCCTTCTTTTTTTCCACCAGTGAAGGATAAACATGCAACTTCATTTGATCCATTAATCTACAAAAATGCAAAACTTTTGCCAATGGCTGGCACATTCACTGGTGTGATACTCATTATTTTGAATAGATATGTTCTAAATGCAGCAGATTCGGTAGTTTTAAAGACCCGGGACCTGTCATGAAGTGTATTATCAACTGTACCATATTTTTTCTATTCTCCTGCTTCGCAGCGGCGCAAAAACAAAATAATATATGGGCATTTGGCTTCCAGTCAGGGTTGAATTTTAATACTTCTCCCGCCACTTACTTCAAATCCAAAATAGAAGCCAGCAGCAGGATCATCTTTTCCAGTTCCATTTGTGATGCCAACGGTAATTTAAAATTTTATACCGATGGTAATAAAGTCTGGAACCGCGATGGTTTCCTGATGCCCAAGTATAAAAACTGGTGGCCCTGGGCTTCCGACACCATTGTACCACTGGTGGTGCCGCAACCCGGCAACGATTCCATGTATTATTATTTCGGAATCGCCAGGGGACTGAATGAACACCAGCTTATCTCCTTCACAACAAAAATGTATAATGCGGGAGACCTGGAAGAGATTGTTCATCCAAGACCGGCAACGCCCACTTCCTATTATACCAAACATACCGCTGACGCTTCGCTTTTGCTGGCAGCCACTACTCATTGCAATCAAAAAGACACCTGGGTGGTAACACATACTCCCGGGGCTATGAAAGCTTTCCTGGTAACAAAAACCGGCATCAATCCTGTTCCTGTTATTTCAACTATAGATAACAGTATCATTCCCGCAACCATCATCAAAGAATACGGACATAATATCAAATTCTCCGCGAACGGTGAAAGACTGGTATTCCCGCTGCTCCATGAAAATGCCGTAGTGGTGTGGGAGTTTGACAATTTCACAGGTAGTTTTTCAAACCCTGTTAAGATCCATACCGCGGGCAACGAATTATATGAAGATGCAGAACTTTCTCCTGATGGGAATAAATTATACATCGGAAGTTTTTACACGGAGGAAATTGATCCCGGTGTATTTGGAGGGGATATTCACAGCATCTACCAGTATGACCTTGAAGCAGGTTCTGCAGCAGCTATCCAACAGTCACGTTTTAAAGTCAACGGCTTTGGTGACCGGGTATCATGCGTGCGCACCTGCATCCTGCTGCAAAGGACCATGCAACTTGGACCCGATGGAAAGATTTATGTGAGTATGCGTTTCACCGGCGGCACGCCCAATATTGACCTGAGCATGAGTGTTATTGAAGATCCTAATAAAAAGGGAGCTGACTGCCGCTACCGCATGAACCTGGTGAAAACCAGGGTGCAGCCAATGTGGATCAATTACAATTATGTACGATCGGGCAGCTTTTCACTAAAGGAAAATGGCATACAGATCCAGAGCAAGACCTGTTCTGATAAACCAGTGAATTTTTCACTTTTGTACAACCGTCTTGATTCTGTGAAATGGGATTTTGGTGATCCCGCATCAGGTGCTGCTAATTTTTCTACCGAACTGGCACCACAGCATTTTTACCCGGGTCCGGGTACTTATACGGCCAGGGCATTAATTTATTCAAGGTGCATCATTGATACGGCAGTTAAAACAGTTATAATACAGCCGGATGTTTCAATAAAAGTTCCGGATTTTATCAAAGACACTTTCGCGTGCAGGGGTCAGCAACTGGAACTGGATGTGACCACACCGGGAGCTACTGCCTATCTCTGGGATAATTTTTTATTTTTTCCCAACAGGATCATGGATACGGCAGGCCGCATGAGCATCAGCATTTACAACGACTGCTCCTTCGATAGGAAGGAGTTCACCTTCGTGTACAAGGACTGTCCATGCGAGGTTTTTGTGCCAACGGCTTTTACACCGAATAATGATGGATTAAATGATCTGTTCAAACCAAAGTTTGCCTGCTTTGCAAAAAATTACAGGCTTAAAATTTTCACCCGTTGGGGACAGGTGATCTATGAAACCAGCGATGTAAACCAGGGATGGAATGGCAGGCGTGGTGCAGTGGGGTTGCCTGCTGCTGTTTATGTATGGATGATTGAATACAGCAACCCTAATACAAAGGAAAAATATTTGAAGAAGGGAACGGTGGTGTTGATCAGGTAAGAAGTCAAAGTCAAAAGTCAAAAGTCAAAATCAGTTTCACGCAAAAACGCAAAGCGAAAAAGACGCAATAGAAAAAATAGAAACCGCAGAGGACGCGAAGAAGCGCAAAGAATACGCAAAGAAATTTCGAAAATGAGACACTACTTACCGCCTTCCCGTCTTACCGGCAATTACATTCCATTCAATTTTCTGCGTGTTATACCCAAAGGCCAATGACGAATAGCTAATCGCAAATCCTATTTTCAAATTATAACGCATTTAATTACATGAGCCAAAAAAAATCGGCCAAAAAAAAATTCTTTTTTCATCAATTTTGATGCATTGCACTACAGGCTTGAGCTACCAA
>JAEYUA010000127.1 GCA_023433755.1 Bacteroidota bacterium
CCCGCTGCGTCAGCCGAAGCTTTAGCGAAGGCTGGCCTTCCCGGCTATCTTCTCAATAATAAAAGCAAGGCCGGGAAGGCGGGCTTTGTCCGCCGGAGCTTTAGCGAAGGCGGAAAGACGGTAAGTAATTGCGTTAAAGAAAGATGGGTTCTAAAGGTTCGGTTTTATTTTCTTAAGATCACTGAACTGATTTCAATTCCGATTTCATTACCTCCATCAGCCGCGAAACTCATCTCTAATTTTTCTGCCTTATTAATATTCAATGGCGATGTTGAAGAAGATGAAAACATCAATGGAAGAAATCCGGGATATGGTCTTGGTAATAAAATGTAATCCGATTTCACTAAAGTATTCAGAGGGACCACATATTCTTTCCATTCTTCATTCAGTTCAATTTTCGTTGCGTATGCATCCGCGGTTGTATTGATCAATGAAATTTTTGCCTGGGCTTTTCCATTTGCCCTGGCTTTTACTACAAGTTGCGTGAAATTTGAAAGTTCTTCCTGCCTGCCTTTTATCTTATCACCAAAATAAAACTGCCAGCCCATGGTTTGTCCGGCTACAGGCTGAGTCATTATTGTTTTGATGGATAACTCACCCGGAATATTTGTTGTTGCATATTGAACCCGGTTATTCCTCCAGTCTGTATTATATAACATGATCTTTTGACGATCATGTAAGGGATTAAACAATTCAAGATGGGAGCCCGGTGCCATCACCGAAACTTCCCAGCTTTCATTCCGGTATTCATCCCAGGCATAGGGTTTTGATTTATAGTTACCCGGGAAGAACCAGGCCATTCCATCCGGCCTGCGGACCATGATTCTGTAATTAATGATGCCTGGCGATACCACATCAGCAGGAACCTCCACCTGGTAATGATAAGCGTTTGTTGACTGCATATCCAGGGTTTTCCATTGACCGGAAGAATTTCTAAGTTCAACCTGCACCTTATCACCATCCGCTACACCCGCGGCCTGTACCTGGATCATAAAAGATTTTCCCGCTGTTACAGATTTTGCTGGATGATGAACCACTACTATTTCCACACTGTCATTGGGGAGCGCATAAAACTTTTTCCATTCTCCAGGAACCTGTATACGGCCTTCCATATTACCTGAAGCGAGCAGGTACACGCCGGGAACCACAGAAAAAACATTCCCGTTAACTGGAACTTTAGCCTGGTTGCCTTCATTCACGGGCCTTACAGAAAACTGGTTTCCCAAATCCGGCAGGTTGAGTTTCATTTGATTGGCCCTGTGAAAGATTCTTACAACATGTTTGGATGGCGAAGCTCTTTCAAACGGATCTTCAACAGCAATCGCATCCGGCATTACTTCCAGTCTCCATTGTCCATCAGACCTTTTATCCAGGAAATAGGCTCCCGTACCTTTGTAATTCACGAGCGGCGAACTGCCTGTTCCTGCAATATGTTTCAATTGGGAAATATCAACCGGGTGTGTACTTGTATTTCCTGTGTAATAAAATTTAGCAGGACTGTTCATCTCTGCTAATTGCTCTTCATAACTCAACCGAAACACATCAAACAAAGTATCTGCCGGGTAAGCTCCATAACTTTTCCTGGGTGGAAGCTTTTGAAATACTTCAGACGCGATCAGTAAGCTGATAGCTTTTGCAGGTGTGTAAGCCAGGTTGAGATAATGGGTCTGGTATTCAGTATTCCCATAAGCAGTGTACAATGGATCATAGGCAAACTGGGTAGCCCATTGAAATCCTGCTGTCCGGTAACTCCTGGCCATGGCAGGATACATGATGGGTTGCATCACATCACCCGCATCAAACTCATAAACCATTAATGCTCCTTTTTTGAAAGCAGGAATAGTATCACCGAAGGGTATAAAATAATTCGCGACGTTGGGCAGGTAATTTCCTTTGCGCTCATGGTTGGCAACTAAACCGGTAGGATACCACTGGAAACTATGTCCATCTACTTTTGCTTTCACTACAGCATCAGCATAGCGTGGCGACTCACTGATATTATAAAAAACAGGTTTGGTCCAGCCTGTACTTTTTACTGCCCTCGCCATCCTGTTCACATATTCTGTTGTCCGTTCTTTCGGACCACTGTGATGGGGTTCATTGTTGATCTCCATGGCAATCACATCAGGATCATCTTTATAGGCCAGCTTTGTATAAGGATTGACATGCGTGAAAAATTGTTTAAGATAGTTCTCCTGCGCTTTGAACGCTTCTTCTTTCACAACTGATGGCCCTTTTCCATAAACGTAGGAGAAGCCGTTTGTTTTTACATCCGGTTCGGGATAGCCATTGCCCCAGAAGGCGATTGGTGTAATGAGAATTTTAATCTTCTTTTCCTTGAGCCGCATGATGAGATAATCAAATAAACGCAGGTGTTCATTTTTCAAAAGATTTCCAAGTGAATCTGTAATGTCCACATCCCATACATGCACACGAAAGGCATCGAGCCCCAGTCTTGCCATATGGTGTACATCGGCATCAATGGCTTTTTCAATATCTACTCCTAATGCCTTATGCGAACGGAAACCGTAAGCAAATGGAACCGTATAATTCACACCAAAAAATGTGGCTTCTTTTTTATCACTGCTCCAACGCATGACTCCGTGTTTATCAACATAAACAGGGTCTGTCTTTTTTTGCGCAGAAACTACCAGCGAAATGATCGCGAGAAAAATGATACCAAAAATTTTCATGGTTATTGGTTAAATGCATTGAGTGCAATGGTAGGGCGGCCAGTATTATCAAAAGCTCCTAATGTATATCCCTGCCAGTTATTATACGCCTGCGGTTCCCAATATAAAACTCCAAGGCCTTTACCCGCGGTCACATTTTTTACTTTGGATAATAAATCAGAAATAAATAAGCGGCTGGCTGCGGCCTGGTCCCAGCTCATGCCCACTTCCACTACAAATACTTCCTTGTTATGCCTGGCCACCATATCGTTCATATTGACCAGGGTTTGGTTATTGAGCTGCGCATAGTTGGTTGGTGTGGGATAGAGGGACATGCCAATCACATCAAACTTGCCCCCATTATTTTTTAACCCGTCAAACAACCAGCGAAAAAGCGCATTGTCCCATCCGTTGGAAACATGTACGATCACTTTAGCATTGGGAAACACTGATTTCACGGCATCATAACCGGCATTCACCAACTGTGCGAAATTGTTCATGTTGGCAGAAGCTTTTCCTTCCGGCCATAACATGCCATCATTGGTTTCATTGCCTACCTGTACCCATTCCGGTGTTACGCCTGCTGTCTTCAGTGCATTTAATACTTCGGTTGTATGGTTGGCAAGAGCTGTTTTTAATCCTGCCAGGTCCATCGAGGCCCAGGCTGCAGGTTTGGTCTGATGGCCCGGATCAGCCCAGGTATCGCTGTAATGAAAATTGATCATGATCCGCATGCCCTGGTTCTTCGCCCTGATGGCCTTGGCCACCACATCGGCCGTATTGTTATAACCATTGGCAGGATTCACCCAGACCCTTAGCCGGATGGTATTCATGCCGATATTTTTCAATAGCGTCATAATCTCTGTTTCCGTTCCACCTGCACTGTAGAATTTTCTCCCGGCTGCTTCCATTTCGGTAATCCAGCTCACGTCGGCGCCTTTAGCCAGGTTTACAACAGGAGGAGGCACAGGAGGCGGATCTTTTTTATTGCAGGAAACAAAAGCCAGGGTAAACAGCAGTGCGAAAAAAATATTTTTCATCAGTCAGCCTTTCAATATTAGTGAGATAATTCTGTATAAGTAAAGCTAACAAATCAGCACAAAAAAAGGCCATCGCAATGGATGGCCTTTTTATATCAGTCAACAGATCAGTTAATGGTAACCGTCTGTGTATTTTCATTGAGTGTAATGGTATAGGTACCTGCCGTGGCGGGTGTTTTGAAATTATCTCCACCTTCCCATTTGATTCTGCGAACGCCTGCACCTGTACCTGCGCCTGCATCTTCGTAATCAAATGCACCCCAGTCATTGCCTGCAAGGAACTTGATATCCTTGTTGCCTTCCAAAGCAAGTGTGATTGTCCAAATACCGTTGCCGGAATAGGTCATCTGTGGAGAAGCGCCAGGATTCCATGCAGCCACACCTGTGATACCATCTCCCACCACGCGCATTTCAGTTGCAGGACTCATTTCATATTTCACATTATCCCTGTCGCGGCCATCCCAGATCACACGGTACCTGCCGGCTGATGCGGGGTTAGGCATATTATCTCCATTAACCTGGAGAGAAGATCCGCTTCCACCACTTGCCCCATAGCTTCTTGCATTGGTAACAGTGAAGGAACCATCATTCCAGTCGTTATGATCAATCATCTTCCATCCATCCACAGTGAAATCGGTTAAACCAACAAAAAGATTCGGCGCTGCATATCCCATTGCATAATTAGGGAATACATTGGCTGGCGTCCATCCTGCACCAACGGCTCCACCAACAAAGCCCATGCGGCCTTCGCGGATGTCATACGTCATGGTATTTACATCAATGCTTACCCGGTAAACGCCGGCAGCAGGAACAGTAAGGTTGGCACCATTAAGAGCCAGGTTGCCGCCGGTTCCACCATAATTCACATCCCAGCTACGGCCCTGTGTTACTTTGAACTCAGCGCCTGCAGGCAGGTAGATGTACATATAATACAATTTGTTCAGCGCATCCGGACGCTGGTCGCGGATGAATTCAGGAGCCGTTACCGGATCCCAGTCATTGCCATTTCCCGTTGCGGCCTGGTAACCACCGGGCATGTAAAAACGAAGCAATGGAACATAGGTTTGGACAGTTACAGCAACCATATTGGAATAAGCAACGGCGCCCTGTGCTGTTGTTGCTTTAATACGGTATTCAATCTTGCCCGTGCTTCCTCCAGCTACGCCTTCATTCATTGCGGTAGTATTCATTTCTGCCTGGGTCATCGGTCTTGAAAGGCCCGTGCCAATCGCCATTTCCTGGGGAGAAGAGAAATTTTTACCGGAAGAATCATACTGCAGGGAGTAGGTAACGGTACCTGTGTAACCTGCAAAAGATGGGTTCCAGTTGAACGTAAGAGCATTTTGTCCTGAAGTAGCCAGCGTTCCTGTTACTGATGTTGAAGTACTGGTGAGTACCGAAGGATCAGTAAATGGCGTAACCACTACCTGTACCGTATTGGAAGTGTACTGCTCATTATTGTTTTCATAAGATGAAACAACACGCACATCCAGTGTATGAGGAACACCCAACGCATATCCGTAATTCAGTAGAATCGCATTCAGCTCACGGCCGGTGAGGGAAGTTGATCTTGCTCCGATCACTTCCTTTGTAGCAGCCTGTGTGAAATTCCTTCCCGCCGTATCAATTTGCAGGATGAATTTATAATTACTTGTATCCGTTGCATATTTCGGATCGGTCCAGTTGAAACTGATCACCGTATTATTGGAATCAGCAGCAGAAGCTACCACGGCGTTGGTGGAAGCTGTCATGGTAACGGCTGTTCCTTTTTCATACACGGGCAGGTCGTCGATGCGGGTACACCCGGTTGCAAAGAGCACTGCCGCTATGATGGAGAACAGGGAAAATATATTTTTCATATAGCTCTATTAGTAGTTTGATTATTGAGGTACAACGGTGTATTTACCGGTTTTGAAATTCACGGTGATCTTATAATTGCCAGCCGTGGTTACAGGAATGGCCGGGGGATCCGATTGCCCGGGTAAGCCCATATTATATCCAAGGTCACCACCTGTTGCATTGCTGCCGCCATATTGTGGCTGCCAGAAACCCTGCGTTGAAAGGAATTTGATTTCACCTGCAACCAGCGCGATCGTGATCTCATAAAGCGTATTGGACACCTGGGTGAAACGCTGAGAAACAGGAGGGGTATTGGTCCACGAACTGGCCACTCCGCTGCCTGTGATATACAATTCACCGGTTGGTGGTACTGGTACCGCTACATCCAGGTAGGGTGTGATCGTCATCGCGATTACGTTGGAATACAGGGGAACCGCGTTTGTACCCAATGTAGACTTAATCCTGAATTCCAGGTTATGCGCCACATTTTCCTGTAAGTTCATTCTCGCGAATATCTGGTTGAAGTCCTTTACCGTGTAATTGATTCCAAGACTTCTCGGTATCGCTATCTCCTGTTTGTCGGCGCTGCTGAAATTGGACCCTGCCTTGTCAACCTGCAGTATGTAGTTCACATCATACGAACTCACACCTGTATTAAATGTATAATCAGGGTTGGTCCAGGAGAATCTTAATGCCTGCTGGTTGGCATTGCCGCTCAGCAATACAAGCGGACCGGCAGTGGAAGCTGTCAGCACCGGCGCCGTGCCACCTTCGAAGAAAATTTTATTTTCTTCTTTTTTGCAGGACACGAAGACCAGCATCAAAGTGGCAAGTAGTAAAAAACTGAATTTATTTTTCATAATGCTTTTGATAATTGTTGATTAATAGCCTGGGTTCTGGTCAAGATTGGGATTGGTATTGATCTCTGCTGCAGGGATCGGGTAGATGTTCCTGAAACTTCCCACACCGGTACCGGTGGGCACACCACCTTTCCACGGCCACAGGTAAGTGTTGGTAGTAAAACGGTTAAAGCGGATCAGGTCTGTTCTTCTTTTTCCTTCCCAATGCAATTCTCTTGCTCTTTCATCAATCAGGAAATCCAGGTCCAGGTCAGCCACGCTGATATTACCTGAATTGTTGCCATAAGCACGCTGGCGTAACAGGTTAATATAATTAGCCGCCGTTGCCATGGAACCATTACCACCTCTTACTGTTGCTTCGGCATAGATCAGGTAGGCCTCAGCCAGGCGGAAGATCGGGAAATCAGTATCAGGGAAAATGGGATTAGAACCCGGGGTGCCGGCAGAAGTCACATTCTTCCATTTGCGCACACCATAACCGTTGCTGAAAGCACTGATGTCATTGATCTCCAGGCTCTGGCCATCGATATGAAACTGTGCTCTCTTATCGGTGCTTCCGGAAGGATCAGCGAATTTTTCAACAAGCGCTTTCGTAGTACGCAGTCCGCCCCATCCTTCATTCACACCAAATTCACCCAGGCTCATGCTGCCACCAACAGGCGCTTTGATGAGATAAGTAGTACCTCCGAAGGTCTGCGTTTTGAAACCATCAAAAGGAACAGCGAAAATGATCTCGGGTGAGGTGTGGTTGTCTGCAAGAAAAAGATCATCATATTCATCATCGAGTGTGTAATTGGCATTGATCACTTTGCCGCTGTAGGTAACTGCATCATCATACCTGTTTGCACCGATATAAACTTCGGCATTCAGGTAAAGATTGGCGAGCAGCATCCAGGCGGTGGCCCTGTCAAGCCTTCCATATTCATTTTGTTTGGGCTCAGGCAATTTGTTCTCGAGGTCTTTCAGCTCTGTTTCCAGGTAAGCAAAAAGTTCCGCCCCGGTGGTCTGTTCAGGGAAGAAAGAACCAATAGGATCATTCTCCGTAACAAAGGTCGGGTTGCGGTAAAGATCCAGCGCATGCCAATAGCTGAGGGCCCTCAGTAACCTGGCTTCTTCCCTGTACGCTCTTACCTTGTCAGCATCAGTACCGGAAATATTCCTGCTGGAAAGTTTTTCATCACCACTTTCACGGATGAAGGCATTAGCGAGTGTGATCTGGTAAAAGATCCTGCTGTACAGGGCGCGGTTGAAGGCGTCGGCAGGCGTCCAGATCATGTTATGAAAATCCTTGATAGTGGCATCGTTCCAGGCGATCACCGCTTCATCAGTCGGCAACTCCTGCAGGTTCCAGTAATTGCGGATGTAAGAGGAGAAACCTTCATCTATTCCCCCAAGATCACCACTGCCCGCAGGACCTGAATTACCTGTGAGTGCTAAACCCGCGTACACCTTGGCAAGAGAACTTCTGTATCCTGCTTCAGAAGTGTACAATGTTTCAGAAGTAAGGGCCGCTTCCGGTGACCTGTTCAGGTCTTTGGTGCAGGAAACCACCAGGGAGCTGGCCAGCATTACCGCTATGACAAATTTTCTATTCATATAATGCGTTTATAATTTTTTCCTTGAATTAAAAATCTAGATTGATACCTAAGGCAAACATCCTAGGGCGTGGATATACGGTTCCGTCGATACCGCCGGATTGCTCTGGATCCAGGCCACTGTACTTGGTAATCACAAAAACGTTCTGAACGTTGAAGCTCACCCGGGCGTTCACACGGCCGTCATTAATCCTACCTACGTTATAATTCAGGTATAAGTTGTCCATACGCAGGAAAGATGCATTCTCCAGCCAGTAGTCGCTCCAGGTCTGCCTGCGTTCGAAGCCTGAGTTCAGGACCTCCCTTGGTGCGTTGGCCAGGTAGTTCTGCCCCGTGGAAATTCCACCTTCCCATACCGCATTACCTGAATTGACATTATTATACATGTAGTTGCCGAAATTGGCCCTCATGCTGAAACCAGCGGCGAATTTTTTGATGGTAGCGTTAGCGGAGAATCCCATGAACACTTTTGGTTCAGGATTATGCACCCAGTATTTGTCCAGTTCATTGATCACACCATCACGGTTCCTGTCATCATACAAACCTTCGATTGGCATGCCATCGCCATTGTATACCTGCTTATAAAGGAAGAAGGTATTAGGCCTGTAACCCACAGTATGTTTTTGTATGGTACCATTGATACCCACACTTCCCACGTCAGCACCCAGGTAGGCAGGATCAGTTACAAGCTGCAGCTTGGTGATCTCGTTCTGGATGATGTAAGTGATGTTGTAATTCAGGTCAAGAGAAAAATTCCTGTTGCGCACCGGGTTTGTGTTCAGCGCAAATTCCAATCCCCTGTTGCGGATGGAACCAACATTGGTCAGCAATTCATTACTGAAGTTGGTACCCGCAGGTGCAGGCACAATTGCCAGCAGGTCTCTTGTATCTTTAGTATAATAATCTACAGCAAGATTGATCCTGTTGTCAACAAATCCCAGGTCGATACCGATGTTTTTGGATTCAGTTTCTTCCCACTGCAGGTTCTCATCATAAGCCTGGGGACGCACAACTGAATAATAATTGCCGCCAAACTGGTACTGTGCAGCACTATCTCCATAGAAGAAGTTAGGCTGGTAGGCATAATCAGAACCAATGTCCTGCTGCCCGGTAATACCCCAGCCCAATCTCAGTTTCATGGCCGAGAAAACACGGCTGTTCTTGGCAAATCCTTCTTCCTTGATATTCCAGGCTACAGCCGCGGATGGGAAATTACCCCAGCGGTTCTGCTCACTGAACCTTGATGATCCGTCACGGCGCATAGTGGCAGTAACCAGGTATTTGCTCATGAAAGAATAATTCAGACGGCCATAGAAAGAAAGAAGTGTGTTTTGTGTCTGGAAGTCCTGGCTGGCCGGCTCATACACGGAACCATCAGCCCTGCGGTCAGGGAAAGATGGCTCTTCACGCTGCCAGTCCTGGTAAGAATAACCACCAACAAGGTCGATCCTTGATTTGATGGAACTGAGATCTTTTCCATAAGTCAGGAAGGATTCAAACAGTTTATTGGTTCTGTCCTGCTCATAAATATTATTCACACCGCCTCTTGTAAAGCTGGAAGCTGCTGTGGCAGGAACAAATATGGAACCCTCACCATGGCTTTTATCATAACCGAGGTTGAGATTTACATGCAAATCAGGAAGGAAGTGCAGGCTGTAATCCAGTGCCAGGTTACCAATGAAACGGTTGGCATTAGAGCGGTCATCGCGCTGGTTCAACAATCCTAATGGATTTCTTGGAGACAGGTTATTGATCTGTGTTCCATTCAGCCACTCATAATAGCCACCAAATTCAGGCTTGCCCGACATTATGGGTTGTGTGGGATCAAATGCGAAAGCTGCATAGATCGCACCCTGGTCGGCAAACTGGTTTTTTGAATGCGCATACCGGGCATTGGCATTTACAGATAGATGGTTGTCGAATAATTTGGGAGAAAGATTCAACCCAACGGATGTACGCTGCAAATTGCTTCCTTTCAAAATACCATCCTGGTTAAGATAACCCAGGTTGATGCGGTAGGGAATCCTGCTCAGGCCACCGCTCAATGAGATATTATTATCAGTTGAGAAAGCAGACCTGTAGATCTGGTCCTGCCAGTTGGTATTGGCTGTACCCAGCAAACCAATTTCAGTAGCATTCCCTCTTGAATTAACAAGAGAACGGAATTCTTCAGCACCCAGTACATCGAGTGTACCGGTTTGTCTTGAAACAGAATTCAGCGTGCTGAAATTGACCCTCAAGGTGCCGCTGCTACCTTTTTTTGTAGTGATAAGGATAACACCGTTTGCCGCACGGTTTCCATAAATGGCGGCAGCAGACGCATCCTTCAATACCGTCATGCTTTCAATATCATTCGGGTTGATCATGCTCAGCGGGCTGGCTGCACCACTAATGCCCCCGTTATCAAGAGGCACTCCATCCACAACAATCAAAGGATCATTGCTGGCATTCAAAGAAGTACCGCCGCGGATGCGGATGCGGCTTCCCGATCCGGGCATACCACTGTTGGGCGTGATCTGAACACCAGCCACCTTGCCGGCAATGAGTTGTTCGGGTGTGGTGATGGGACCCTTCACAAAATCCTTGGAGGTCACATTCACTACCGACCCGGTGAGGTCTTTTTTCCTGGTGGTACCATAACCGATTACGACGATCTCGTTGAGGTTGCCGGCTGTGGTCTGCATGGTCACACTAATCGAAGTGCCGGTGATAGCGGCCTCCTGGTAACCATAACCAACAGAGCTGAATACGAGCGTGGTGGCATTGGACGGAACTGAAAGGGAGAAACTTCCGGTTTCAGTTGTTGTGGTACCAATGTTCGGTTGTCCTTTTACTGAGACAGAAACACCGGAAATGCCGGCGCCTGTTGAATCAGTAACGGTTCCTGTTACGACTTTATCCTGCGCTGCCGCGCTGAATGATAAAAACATAAGAACAGGCAATCCGATCGTGCAGAGCAATTTTCTCAGATTCATAAGCAATCAAATGTTTATTTTATTTCAGAAGCAGTATAATGTGTATTATGGACACAATTATAAAGATATTTTAACTTTTTAAAAAATTTTCATGTCATTTTTCGCACTAACTGACCACGATCATACGGCCAGCTTGTGAGGTTTTTGTCTCAGGTTCTTCCCGCTGCTTTTGAGCTGTGTCTTCAGCTTGTATAATTTCCCGGGCCTGTGCGGCACATCTTCTTCCATCTCATTCAGGTCAACCAGCCAGTTTTTGAGCGTGATGCGTTTCCTGAAATTGCGCCGGTCCAGCTCCGTACCCAGGATGGCTTCATAGAGATCCTGCAATTCTCTCAGGGAGAATTTTTCCGGCAGCAGGTTGAAGATCACGGGGTATTCCAGGATCTTTTCCCTCAGCCTTTGCAGGCAGGTCTCCAAAATAAGTTTATGATCGAAGGCCAGTTTCTGGATATCATCCACCGGGTGCCAGTGCAGTTCATTATCGGTGAGCTGCAGTTTATGACTGCGGGTATTCACCAGTGAATAATAAGCAGTAGTGATCACACGGCCGGATGGGTGGCGCCCAATGTTACCGAAGGTCTGTACCTGCTCGAGGTACACATCATGAAGGCCGGTCCTGTCCTGCAACACCCTGTATGGAGCGTCTTCCAGGTCTTCATCCGGGCGAAGAAGATCACCCAGCAATGAATAAAGTCCTTCGAATTCCCTGAGATCGGATTTGATGAGCAGGACCTTCAGTTTTTTATCATCATACCCGAAAATGACACAGTCCACTGACACCGCGATGTTGAAATACTCGAGGTGACTGCTTTTCTCAATGGCTGCTGTTTTGAGTTGAACCAGTTTCTGCATAAGCATTTATTGAATGGTGACCTGTATCGTTTTGGTATGGGTTCCGCTTTTGAGCTGCAAATAATATTGTCCTTTTGATAATTGATTTTGAATGGTGATCCTGTGCGTGCCTTTGATCATGAATTGATCATGTAATGTGGTCACATGCTGACCCAGTACATTGTACAGGTCAATCGTTACCTTATCACTCTTCGGCAATTTAATCTCAACTGAATACGCTTCCGATGCTACGGGATTAGGAAAGGCTTTGGCTTCCAGTGTAAGTCCATTCCAGGGAAGGTTGCTTACCGGTGTGACCGCAATATTATTCACGTTGCGGTTAACGAATACCCTGTATTCGCCCGGCAAAAGGCTGATGGTTTGGATACCGCCTGTTGCTGTGAAAGTAGTATTCTGCAGCAGGTCGTACCAGGTGCCCTGGATGGGGAAGGTTACACTGCCTGACTGGGCGTTCAATCCAAAATTACCAATCACTACCAGTTGGGAGGTATCGCCGGAATTAACACGCATCCATTTTACTGCGCCATTCAGGCTACGGTTAACCGTTCCCGTTAGGAAGGCATTTTTATAGGAAGGATGCTGTCTTAATGCCAGTAGCTGGCTGTACAGGTTGTACACATTTTTACGGCGGGGATCATTCAGGTAATCCCAACGTATGGGTTTCATAGCCAGCCGGCAGGTATTATCAATCGTACCATCTGTGCAATAGTTGATGGAATAGTCGTAACCCAGTTCACCGAACTGCCAGATCATTTTAGGTCCGGGTATAGTAAGGAAGAAAGCAGCAGCCAGTTGCATCCGCTTCAGAGCTGTGGCTGTATCCTTGATATTATAACTGCCAAAAGAATTCCCGAAATTGATATTACGGTAAACGACCCTTTCTTCATCATGACTTTCCATGTAAGCTACAAGATGCGGCTGTGTCCATCCCCTTACAGTGTGAATGGCATTGGAAAAATCCCAGTCAGTGGTATGTCCCATAGCCGCCTGTGAGTACTGGTGGTTGAGATGGCCCCAGAACATCATTCCATAATTGGATAATTCCTGTTCTTCATTATTGGCTGCGAAATGCTCCAGGATCACATAAGATCCGGGTGATTTTAATTGCGTCGTATCATAATAGCCTTTCCACAGTGTAACCCTTGAAGCATCATAATTACCCCAGGCACCCACATCACAGTTGGCACCGTTATTATCACAGGTCTGTGTTTGGGTAAATCCTTTGGAGAGATCAAAACGGAAACCATCGATCTTGTATTTCTGCAGCCAGTGTTCTACAACCCTGCTGGTGAAGTAGCGGGTATGTTCCGTACTGTGGTTGAAATCATAGCCAACATTAAAAGCATGTTTGGCAACAGGGTTATACCAGGGACTGTTGGCAGCAGGGCGGTTATTGGCATCATCCCAGTACAACTGAACCATGGGTGACTGGCCGAAAGAATGGTTGAGCTCAATATCCATGATCACAGCTATGCCTTTGGCGTGGCAGGAATCAATAAATACTTTCAATGAATTTTCGTTTCCGTAGAATTTGTCGGGGGCAAAATAAAAACTCGGATTGTATCCCCAACTATCATTATTTTCAAATTCATTAAAAGGCATAAGCTCAATAGCGTTGATGCCTAGTTTTTTCAGGTAGTTAAGGCTGTCAGTGATTGTTTTCCAATCATGCGCTGCAACAAAATCCCTTACCAATAATTCATAGACTACCAGTCCTCTTTTATCAGGACGGTTGAAATTGGGAACTGTCCAGTTGTATTGAGGTTTGGCCGTTTGCAGAATACTTACAATACCTGATTGTCCTGCAGGATAAGGTTTGAGGTTAGGGTAAGTTGATGAAGAAATACCAGGATCACTAAAAGGGTCCAGTATTTTTTCTGTGTATGGATCAGCGATCTTGATGTTATCATCCACCACGTACTGATAGGCATACTCGGTTCCCGGGGTCAATGGATGCAGGCGCAGCCAGAAAAATTTACCATCAGGTGTTTTATTCATCACATGCGAAACGGTCTGCGTCCAGTTATTGAAATCTCCAATAACAACAGCTTTATTTTTACCAGGCGCACGGAGTACAAGAATGACAGAAGTATCGCCCTGCTCATAATTAATCCCATCCCTTACTCCTGCAGGCAATGCAGCAACTGTTGAACTCGCGACAAATACATTTATGGTATCATAAACGGTGGAACTACCATCATTGGCACCAATTACGATCTGCTGGTTACCAATGGCGGTTATGGTTGAAGAGGATGTAATGGTAGTTGCCGCAGCCTGGGTACCAATCACGGTTCCATTATGATAAAGCGTAAGCGCTGCAGGTTGATTGGAAACCCCAGTGATGCTGATAGCCGAACCTACCGTCCAGTTCTGGGTTTCCGGTTCCGGGTTGTATTTAGGCTGGGAAGCCGGCTGGTCTATGCGTGCAGCCAGGTCTGTTGTGTAGATGGGCACATACATATCCGAACCATCCGCGTTTCTCTGGGCTTGGCAGTCGGTACAGTTACCCTGCCTGAAAAGAATGGCAATATGTTTCAGGGTTTCACCTGCCGCCAGGCTAAAGAATGTCCTGGGATTATTGATCGTGAATTTCCATTTATTAGGACCGTCAGGCGTGGCCTGTGCCGCTGCTGCCGTTGAACCCCAGGTGAAGGGAACATGCAGCCAGTTGCCAGGACCCGTGCTCAGGTTGGTAATGGCCCCAACATGCACATATACATTACCGTTATAACCCATGAGACCCTGGTTACCTTTGGTAGCATCAACAGTTATAGTGATATTATCGGTTTCTTTTGGAAAAGCAGGTGACCAGGTAAGCAACTGGGCATTGGCAAAAACGCCGGCCAGTAAGGCCAGGCCTGCAAGCAGCATTCTCTTCATAGCAAGTAATTCTGGCGACTAAGATAATGTAATATGTACTGGAAACACATTAAGGGCAGGGAATTTTTTGGGTTCAAGCTGCGAGCTACTAGCTGCTAGCTGCGAGACCGACATGGAAAATCAAGGCATGAAAGATCATTGCCTGCCCATTTTTTATTGGTGAGTCATGGTTGAATTTTTAAGGTCTGGCTGAGCTGAAGATCGCGTAGCTCGCAGCTAGTAGCTCGCAGCTTCCTTAAATTGCATCCCAAACCTTCTTCCCTCATGGACCGGACACGGAAAATTCAGGATCTCACCAGCCAGTTGCTTAAAAAAATTAAAGAAGATACCATCAGTACCAAAGACCTGGATGACTTAAGGGAGGTCCTGAAGTTCCATGAGCATCGATACTATATTCTGAATAATCCGCTCATAGCCGACGTGGAATATGATGAGCTGTTTAAAAAACTGGAATCTTTTGAAAAGGAAAATCCTGACCTGGTAGTACCCGATTCTCCCACCCAGCGTGTGGCTAGCGGGCTCACAAAAGATTTTCCTAATGTGCAGCACCTGGTGCCCATGTTATCGCTCGATAATTCTTATAACAGCGATGACCTGCTTGATTTTGACCGGAAGGCCCGGGAACTCACCGGGCTGGAGGAGATTGAATATTGTGTTGAACCCAAATTTGACGGTGCCAGCATTTCATTGATCTATGAAAACGACCGGCTCACGAGGGGCGCCACCCGTGGTGATGGCGTACACGGAGATGATATCACTCCCAATATCAGGCAGATCAGGACCATCCCGCTTTCCGCAGCTTTTGCTGATCATGGTCTGCAAACAGTTGAGATCCGTGGTGAAGTGCTAATCAATAAAAACAATTTCCAGAAATTCAACGAAGGCCTGGCTGAACAGGGTCTGGCTCCTCTTGCCAATCCCAGGAATGCCGCAGCGGGCACCTTGCGCATTAAGGATCCGCTGGAAGTGAAACGCCGCAAACTGGAAGCCTTCGTTTACCATGTGAGTTACCATACCACTACGGGAGTGAAAGATGAAATGAAGACCCATTCACAAACTCTTGACCTTTTGTTTGAACTGGGTTTCAGAAGTCCCGCTAAAGAAAGAAAAGTACTGAAAGGCATCAACGCTGTACTGGAATATTGCCAGGACTTTGAACAAAAACGTGATGACCTGCCCTACGAGATAGACGGTATGGTGATCAAAGTGAATGATTTTGCCTTACAGGATAAAATGGGCATGACCAATCACCATCCGCGCTGGGCCATTGCCTTTAAGTTTAAAGCCCGCCAGGCTACCAGTAAGCTGGTAGCAGTAGAATACCAGGTGGGCCGCACAGGTAATATCGGACCGGTGGCCAAGATCGAGCCCGTGCATATTGGAGGCGTAACGGTCAGATCGGTTTCCCTGTTCAATGAAGACCTGATCCGTGAAAAAGATATTCGCATAGGCGACACCGTTTTAGTGGAGCGGGCCGGTGACGTGATTCCCTACATTGTAAAACCCCTGGTAGAATTGAGGAAGGGAGATGAAACGCCCATTCGCTTTCCCAAACGCTGTCCGTCCTGCGGTGATGAGTTGTACCGGGTACCTGAAGAAGCCGCCTGGCGCTGCACCAATATCAGTTGCCCGGCGCAGGTGCTGGAAAGGCTTATGCATTTTGCTTCGAAGGATGCCATGGATATCAGGGGCCTTGGCGGGGCCATTATTGAAAAGTTCAATTCCATGGGCCTGCTCACTTCCATTCCCCAGGTTTACCAGCTAGATTTTGATGCGATCGGCAAAATGGAAGGCTTCGGAAAGAAATCAATTGAAAATCTAAAAACAGCCATTGAGCATTCCAAAACCCAGCCATTACACCGGCTGATCTATGCGCTGGGCATCAGGTTCGTGGGTGAAACCATGGCCAAGACTCTTGCCCATGCGGTGGATCACTTGCTCGACCTTCAACAATTTGATGAAGAAGCGCTACAAAAGCTGGAAGATGTAGGTCCTAAAGTTGCCGGAAGTGTTGCCCAGTTCTTTGCCAACACAGAAAATATTGAAATGATCAAAGCCCTGGAATTTTTGGGACTGAACCTGAAGAATGAAAAGAAATCGAAGTCGGCGGGAGGTAACCTTGATGGACAAACGTTTCTATTCACCGGAACGCTGGAGCAATTGAAACGTAGTGATGCTGAAGCCATGGTTGAGGAAAACGGGGGAAAGATATTAGGGGGCGTCAGCAGTAAATTAAACTACATTGTAGTTGGGGCTGACGCCGGCAGCAAGCTGGAAAAAGCGAAAAAAATATCCACGATCAGGATCCTGTCGGAGAATGATTTTTTGAAATTGATAGGCCGTTCCTAAACCGGGCATAAATTTTATAGCTAGATTCAGCGTACCAGATTTTTTAAATAGCTGAACATGATCAAAAAGTTGACGGGTGAAGTTTGGAAACCATTAGTGTTTAGTGGAAGTAAGGAATTGCGCAACCGTTATGCCGTGTCTTCGGCTGGCAGGATCGCCAGTTATAAGGAAGACATTCTGCAGGATGGAAAATTACTGAACGGCTCGCTCACTACGGGCTACCGCACGCTAAACCTGCATCGGCCCGGGCATAAAGGCACCTTGTATATACACAGGGAACTGGCCCGGATCTTTTTAAAAAAGACCTCTGCCAAACAAAAGTTTGTAATTCATAAGAATCACAACAAACTGGACAATTCAGTAAAGAACCTGCAATGGGCTACACTGGAGGAAATGATCACCCACCAGCAGAAAAGCCCTGCGAAACTGGCCTATAAAAAACGCCAGGCCAACCGCGAGGTAGGACTCAAACTCACAGCAGGGCAGGTAAGGAAGATCAAAGACCAGCTTAATAAAAAGAACCGCCGGGTAACGATCAAGCAACTGGCCGATAAATACGAGGTCAGTGAAATGACGATGTACAGGATAAAGAGTGGGGAGAATTGGGGAAGGATTTAGTGAAGCTACTAGCTGCAAGCTGCAAGCTGCAAGATTCTATGCGGCTAGTGTTAACAGTTATTTACCTACTAAATCTTTGAAGGCACTCCTGGATTTAGTTAATTTAATATCACTATAAAATATCTGCATAAGGTCTTGCAGCTTGCAGCTTGCAGCTTGACGCTTGCAGCTTCTCCCCCTCACCTCTCAAAATGAAAAACGTACGTCCTCAGCCCCTGCCTGATAAATCCCTTGAACTTGTTGGTACCGGTGAATTGGATTTCTTCGAACAATTCTGAACGGACTTGCTGGGTGGTGAAATTAACAGCCGCGATATGAAGCTGGCGCACCTGCTGGTCGTTTACGAAAGTCCTTTCTATATCCCAGCTACCGGAATAAACATCACCATTGGTGTCATTGAATACAAGTCCGCCATTCTCATTAAATTCAAACTGGCTGCCTTCACGAAAGGGCAGATCATCTGTATCACCACCAAAGCCCACCCTATTGACGCGGTCAAGCTGCCAGGTACCAATGATCCTGTCTTTATAAGACTTCAGCACATCCTTGCTGCAACTGCCGAGGAACAATACAGCGGAAATAATCAGGAGTGTATAAATTTTATTCATACGCCTTGTTTTTCCTAAAGTTCCTGCGAAAAATCGCAGGTGGATTCACACGCTTGAGGAGTTAACAAAAATTTGGAAAGGCTTTGGAATAGCTGCTAGCTGCTAGACCTTATGCGACGATAACCTCGTCTTCCAAACACTTCAATTGTTGAATATTTGAATCTTTATTGTTTAACCGAATCTAAATTCTAGCAGCTAGTAGCTAGTGGCTAGCTGCTTCCATTTCGCCGCGGTATCGTATTTGCTTCCGTGCTGCTATGACAAATATTGCATTGCCTGGAAAGAAGAGCTGGATTGCGGGTATTGCCCGCGCAGGGTTCATTGCCAAGGGAATGGTTTACCTGGTATTGGGCACATTGGCCTTTTTGGCTGCATTTGAACTGGGCGGACAGTCAGAAAAACAAACCAGCCAAAGTGGTGTGTTCAACTCGGTGAAAGAATGGCCCGGGGGTATGTTCCTGCTGGTGCTGCTGACAGCAGGACTTGTATGTTATACTGTCTGGCGCTTTATCCAGGTATTTAACATTGCAGAGAGAGACCAGAAAAAGAAATGGGGTAAAAGGGTCCGCTATATTTTCAGCGGCATTGCATATTTATTGCTGGCGTTTTCCGCACTTCAACTCATCCTGCACAGCCAGTCGCAGGACAATGGTGACAGCAAACAGTATTGGGCAGCCGAAATTCTCAGCAAGCCATTCGGACAATGGTTGCTGGGGATAGCCGCGCTGGGTGTGGCAGCAACAGGTATCTACCAATTATGGTATGGCATCTCGGAACATTATAAAAAACATGTGGAGGAGCAGAACATCTCCTCTTCCATTGCATCAAGGCTGGTGCTTACAGGCAAGATCGGCTATATATCCAGGGGCATTGTGTGGTTGTTGTTAGCCTGGCTGCTGATGCAGGCTGCCATTCATGCCAACCCGGGTGAGGCAGGCGACACTTCAAAAGCATTTGCCTTCCTGGAAGAATGGTCGGCAGGTTCCATCCTGCTGGCACTGCTGGCCCTGGGACTGGTTGCTTACGGGATCTTCAATTTTGTGAGGGCGGCGTATGAGAGGTTTGAATCGGGTTCGTGAGACGCTGCGCCAGCCGTAGCTTCAGCGAAGGTTGGTGAATCGTGAGACGTGAGATCATGCCGGGGGTTTATTCGTAGGGACATGCCAACGGCATGTCCGCAAAACGATAATTACATTGCTTTACCAAATGATATAAATGGATAAGTTAATGGTGTGCAGGCAATGAAAAGAAATATTGAATGCTAACCG
>JAEYUA010000200.1 GCA_023433755.1 Bacteroidota bacterium
ACCATATTCAATAAGAACAATCTACAGGGCATAATAATACCTTTATAATTATACCACCATTGCCAGGTAGCGCCATAGGGAGATTCCAACAGCATGTCCGGCAACAAAAAATAACAAATGAAACCTGGAAATATATGAATGCGATTTTAACGGCCATGCCGTTGGCATGGCCCTACGGAGTAAACTCAAAATATGTCCTCCTAATAAAGTCAGCAAGAACCTTAAACTTTAGGGCATCTATCAGGCGGACCTATAAAGCTGCCTTAACAATTGCTGGCAAATTTCAATAATAAAAAAAGCTGCCCGAAGCAGCTTTTTTAAATAACTAAACCATTAATCAATTTCCTTTCTTCGGCATATTCTTTCCCATTTCTTCATAATAAGCATGCATTGCTTTGATTTGCTCAGGCGTCAGGAATTCGCTGAACTTCTTTTCTTTCGCAGCCTTCAGTTCTGCCAGTTTTTTAGCACGGTCTTCTTCATTGAGGTCTTTCAGTTCCCGGGAAGCCTGCATGCGGGTTTCATAATTGATTTCTATTACTTTTTCAGCCTGTGCTTCCGTCAATCCAACCTTCTCCATCAGACCCGGTTTTTGCTTTTCTTTCATTTGCTGCAGCATACTGGGTGGATCACCTGCCGGCTGAGCCATAGCACTTGTTGAAAAGATAGCACCAAACAGTAAAGTCAGGAATAAAAACTTCTTCATAAATAGCATTTTAATGTTGAAGTTTAAAGTTATCCAACTCAAGGCCTGTTCAATAGAAGAATTGCATCAATGGCATTTCGAACGGGAAGAAATGTCTGAATTTTACAACGTGAATTTAATTCACTGATTCAATGAAGGCTTCAGCCCAATTCTTTTATTTCCTATAAACGATCCCATATTTCTCATCAATCCCCTTCCAGTCAACCTTCTCCAGGTCCAATGGTGTAGTCCCCTTCAAATAACCGATCTCACGGAAATAATTTTCAAATCCTGATGGGGTAAAGCTGAAGATCATGCGCAGTTCTTCCTTCCCTGTATTTCTCAGTCCATGCCAGGTTCCCCTTGGCACATAGGCCACACTGCCTGCCTTCATGCTATGCTCTTCATCTCCCAGTACAAATCTGCCTTCACCATACGGCAGGTAGATCAGTTCATCTTCATTGAGGTGTTTATGTACAGGTATGCCTGATCCGGCCTCCATGTCCTCCCAGCAAAGACAAATCCCTTCAACTCCCTTTCTTTTCTTATCAAGTGCTATGGTCACAGGTGCCCTGCGCGGACCTATCAGCCAGGTCTCATGGTCAGCGGCATGCATCACCATTCCCCTGGAAGAATCGTGCTGCGCAAATATTTGCTGAAAGGGAAGAAAAAAAGCAAGACCTGTAGTAGTGGCGAGTTGGAGAAAGCGGCGGCGGTCAGACCTCATAAATTGTTTTTCTAATCAAGATAATAAGTTCTCATTAATATGAAGTGGACAATATGATTGTGAATCACACCTCTATTATTTTCTTAAAATACACCTGTAGCGCGGTCTTTGGAATTTCCGGAGAGCTTAAGGTCTATATTTAATCCTCAATTTCCCGAAACCAATGAGCATACTCAAACTCGACAACGTTTCCAAAACCTATAACGCTGCAGGCAGGACGCTTACGGTATTGGACAATATCAGCTTTTCCATTGAAGCGGGTTCAAGCCTGGCCATCGTTGGACCATCAGGCAGCGGCAAGACCACCCTGCTTGGCCTCGCGGCCGGACTGGACCGGCCGAGTTCCGGTCACATACACCTTAATGGTGTTCAACTCGACCAGCTTGATGAAGACCAGCGTGCGAAAGTGCGCAACCAGCATGTGGGTTTCATTTTCCAGAATTTTCAATTGCTGCCCACACTCACCGCTCTCGAAAATATTATGGTACCGCTTGAATTGCGTGGTGAAAAAAAGACCAGGCCCCGGGCGATGGACCTGCTGGAAAAAGTGGGACTGGCAGAACGTGGCCACCATTATCCTTCCCAACTTAGTGGAGGGGAACAGCAAAGGATCTCGCTGGCAAGGGCTTTTTCCAATGAACCGCGCATCCTGTTTGCCGATGAACCCACCGGCAATCTTGACGACGAAACCAGTCACCGCATCGTTGACCTCATCTTCAATCTGAATAAACAAGCCGGCACCACTTTAATCATGGTAACCCATAACCTCGAACTGGCCAATATGACGGATAGGATTATTAGGTTGAAGGGCGGGAAGATAGTTGAGGAGTAAGTAGTCGGTAGTCTGTAGTCTGTAGTCATACGCTTAATTTCGGACAGACAAACTACCGACTACTGACTACCGACTACTGACTACAGACTTCCGACTTCCCACTAAAAGCACAGAACTATGAACTTCAATCACTCTCTTCTCTGGCTTCTCAAAATGGCCTGGCGCGACAGCCGGCGCAACCGTTCCAGGCTGGTGCTTTTTATTTCTTCCATCATACTTGGCATTGCTGCCATGGTGGCGATCTATTCCCTGGGAGATAATATGCGCAGTGAGATTGACCGGCAGGCAGCTTCTTTGCTGGGCGCTGACCTGGAGTTGAGGAGCAATAAAAAAATCAGTGAATCAGCAAGGTTGCTGGTGGACTCGCTCGGAGGTGACCAATCGGAGCAAAGAGATTTCACCTCCATGATCTATTTCAATAAGAATGGTGGTACAAGACTGGTGCAGGTAAGAGCGCTCAGTGGAGCATTTCCTTATTATGGATCATTGGAAACTGAACCCCTTGCGGCTGCTCAAACCTTTCGCAAAAAACAAAGCGCCCTTGTTGACCAGACCCTCCTGCTCCAATTCAATGCGCAGGTAGGTGATACTATCCGCCTGGGTACGCTTGATTTCCTGATCGAAGGTAGCCTGTCCAGTGCGCCCGGGCAAACAGGCATCTCGGCTTCCGTAGCGCCACTTGTGTACATCCCACTGCAGTATCTTGAACAAACCGGGCTGGAACAAAAGGGCAGCCGCATCGGTTATACTTTCTTTTTCAAATTTGATGAGCGTAGAGATATCAATGCGCTGGTCACACAACTGGAACCACGATTTGAAAAAGAAAACCTGAATTATGATACGGTGGATAGCCAGCGCGAAGATGTGAGCCGCTCGCTTGTTGACCTGATGCGTTTTTTATCACTCATCAGTTTTATTGCATTGCTGCTTGGATGCATTGGTGTGGCAAGCGCCATTCATATTTATGTAAAAGAAAAGATCAGCACCGTTGCCATCCTGCGCTGCCTTGGCGCAAGCGGCTGGCAGGCTTTTATGATCTACCTTTTGCAGATCGTGGTCATTGGCCTGGTAGGTTCTGTAATCGGGGCTTTCATCGGAACCATCATCCAGCAGTTCCTCCCTTATGTGCTGAAAGATTTTTTACCGCTGGAGATTACCACGGGCATCTCCTGGCCTGCCATTGTACAGGGATTGATCCTGGGTGTGGTGATCTCTTTTCTTTTTGCCTTATTACCACTTGTCTCAATTAGGAATGTATCACCACTTAATACACTCAGGGTATCATTTCAGCATGCAAAAGGTTTTGATTTTGTCAAGTGGATGGTTTACCTGCTTATCCTGCTGTTCATATTTATCTTCAGCTACCTGCAGCTTAATTCAATTAGCCAGGCCCTATTCTTTACAGTTGGTGTGATCCTCGCCTTCATCATCCTCACCGGCATCGCACGGTTGCTGATGTGGGCGGTAAGAAAATTTTTCCCTGACACCTGGAGTTATCTCTGGAGGCAGGGACTGGCCAATTTATTCCGGCCCAATAACCAGACGACCATATTGATCGTAGCGATCGGGCTGGGCACCACTTTTATCTGTATTCTTTTTACGATCCAGTCTATTTTGCTGAATACCGTTAACCTCTCTACCAGCGCAGGACAATCCAACGCGGTATTGTTTGATATTCAACCGGCACAAAAAGACAGCATCATTGCTGTGACAAAAGCACAGGGATTGCCAGTGCACGGCATGGTACCAATTGTGAATATGCGGCTCGAACAGGTGAACCAGGTCACGGCCGCAACGCTGGAGCAGGACAGCAC
>JAEYUA010000072.1 GCA_023433755.1 Bacteroidota bacterium
CTCCAGGGTAGGTGAGGCCTGCAATTTTTGTGGTAGGGAGTTGATCATTGATTTCGCAAAACCTTTTTCCATTGTATTCACGTCTTAGGGGTTCCTGCAATAAATAAATTTCGTTTTGATTTTTTCAATAACATTTCTTTAGGATAGAATTAATGAGAGGAAAGGTTTGTGCCGTCAGCCTGCCCCCCTTTCATCAGTTTGATTACGGGAAGTCCTAATAGTTTGCCCAGTGCGTGGGCAATGCTGGCCTTTAGGGAATCTAGTGTACTGTTTTCCGTCACTTCCACCTGAAGCCGGCCGTTGATCTCCTTGATGAAGTGATTTCCATAAAGCAGCTTTTCCAGTTCTCCGTTCATCACAGTTATCCTGTATTCTTTGCAGGTTTTTTTTGTTTTGCAATGAACAAGTGACTTGTATAGCCCTTCGCAGTATTCAAATACGACAATGAAATAGTTTGTCATCGATTTCTTTTTCATGGTTACAATTGATGGATGATGGAATGGCTTAGACTGCTTTTAAGTAGAGCTGGCCGATTGAAGAAAGTTATTGACCTTGTTGAAATTCCTGCTTCCACTTACTTATGCTTATGTTTCGGTTCATAAATAAGCCTTACAAATGAGCTCAGGCGTTCGTTCTCCCTGGACAACGGGATGCCTGCCACTATGCCCACCAATAAATTATCAGCTACGCTAAGCCGCAATTGCGGGCGGATAGTCATGTCGAAGTTGCCCCCATCTACTTCTTTGTTCAATTCAACACCCATAAAGTTGCGCGTGCCCGGTATCATAAGATGAAAATTGGAATTGACCTGCCAGGCCGTGTGTAGGGACCCATCTCTAAAATGATGCATCATGTAAGGGCCGGCGTAAATCAATGTGTGAAAGTTTCTTCCCCATCTTTTTGCCGCAACAAAGAATGGGTTATACACATTGCCTTGAACTGTATTGCCCTGCCCATACTGTTTAAACGCCACCAGTTCCAACTCGTTGATGTAACCCAATGCCAGGGAAGTAAGCAGGCGTTCTGATACAAAGAATGTGTATTGCCCTGCCAGTTTCAGGCTGTTCAGGCGGTTTTGAGGTAGGGAATCGCGGCGTACAGTGCCGTTCATAGGGTAATAAAAGGTAAAAGGAAGTTCTACTTCAAGGCCCAGCCGGTTGATGGGTGCAAATTCGTATTCAACCAAGGCTGTGTACCGGTCAAAATCATTATTGTCGGTAAGGCCCAGGCCAATGTTCCATTCCCGTTCACCCTTCCTGGCTCCCAGGTCACGAATGAGATCAATGTACAGGGGTTCGGCATGAAGAACTTTGGCAGGAAGCTGTTTGTGGTTCGATGGTATGGTATCTGTTACTTGCCCGGTAGCTTGTGTGGTTAATAAAATAGCTGCGGCCATGAGCGATGCCGCTCTAAATTTTTGGAAAACTTTCATGTGCGATTTTCTTTCTTGTTGCGTTGAGAGATAATTTGTCAACGCAATGGTGGATAGATTGAATTGAAGAAATCAATAATGAACTTGGGAAAATTCATAGCATGAACCGCCCTGTAAATTTTGCCAGGCACCAGGAACAAGCCTGCCTACCTAAAAAACACAGGTTCTAAAACCCGCAGGGCGATTTTTTTATGATTGTTTGGGCGGGGGACCACCGGGATCTGAAACAATAAAGGAGAGGCGGGATTGATAGTAAGAGAAATGTTTATTCGGGTACATTAATACAATAAGCTCATCGGGCCTTGGTGAAGAACTAAAAAGGTCAAGAAATTTAAAGGTTGAATTGGTATCGTTGTCTTCGCTATCGGGTATATTATTATCGAAAATTCCTTCGGCAATCAATTCGTAGAGGGTTTCAATCTCATTAAGATTTCCCGGTGCCGGTTTCGTGGCAATGCCGTTCCTGAATTCTCTGAAATCTGCGGGATTTATAGAAAGGTTGATCATTTGCAGAAGCAGGACACAGCAAAAAAACTTATTGATGATATGTCTGCTTACTTTGCCTTTCATTTACGGTAAGTAAAGTTAAAAGAATAGGCAGGCTGATGTAAGAAGCAAATGTTAAGAAATTCTTTCAACCGGACTGCGCTATCATGTTGTATGCGGCGTATATAAAATGCAAAAGCCGCACTATGCTGATATCCGAGAGTGCGGCCTGTGTAGCCTCGACAGGAATCGAACCTGTATCTGGAGCTTCGGAGGCTCTTATACTATCCATTGTACTACGAGGCCAGAGATTGAAGTTCAAAGTTCAAAGTTCAAAGTTCAAAATCCAAAATTCACTTTGAGTCCAGAAGACACCTTTGAAGCGTATTAGCTGACTTTGAACTTTGAAATATAAACTTTGAACTACTTTATCAATCCTGGTGCATTGGTGGCAAAGATCTTTACTGCAATGGCCAGCAATATTACACCAAAAAATTTCCGGACTGCTATCAATCCCGCAGGGCCCAGCATCCTTTCAATAAACTTTAAAGATTTCAAAACCAGGAAAACAATCACCAGGTTCACCAGGATCGCCAGGAATACTGTTGTTTCAGTATAATTGGCCTTCAGGGAAATGATGGTCGTCAGCGTACCTGAGCCGGCAATCAGTGGAAATGCAATGGGCACCACAGTTGAGGCTCTCACATCTTTCTCACTTTTGAAGAATTCCGCCCCCAGCACCATCTCCAGTCCCAGGATAAAGATCACAATCGATCCGCCCACCGCGAAAGAACCCACATCAAGCCCCAGGAGGCTTAGGAATGGTTCGCCGATAAAAAGAAACAGAACCATGAGGGCGCCTGATATCAGCGTGGCCCTTGCTTCCCTGATGCCTCCGAGCTTCGTTTTGAGCGAGATCAGGATTGGTACAGAGCCAACGATATCAATAATGGCAAACAGGGTGAAAGTAACAGTAAGCAGGTCCTTTATATTTACGTCCATACCCCGGGGTTTTCAGCAAAAATAAAGAACCTGCCTGCCATTAGAATTGTACATCAAATCCGGCCGTGAAATTGAAGCGCCGTGAATGATATCCCAGGATATCAAAATATTTTTTATTGGTGATATTCCTGAGATCCACGAAGGCCCGCAGTTTTTCATTGAAACGGAACTGGCCCGAAAGATCGATGGTCATGTAGGCATCCAGTTCTGCGGGAATGTCGGCATACACAGGTTCAAGCCTGCTGCCCGAATAGCGTACCATTGATGAAACGGAGATCTTTTGTGTGAGTTTGCGGGATGCGAAAATAGTGAAAGCATGTTCCGGTACACGGTAGAGATTATTGTAGGTCGTGTCTTTCGACAACTGCCCGCCGCTTTCCGTATAATCGGAGCTGATCCTGCCTTTTGTATATGTGTAGTTGGCATTCACATTCCAACTGGTAGTGCGGTAATTCAATTCAAATTCACTACCATAATTTTCCTGGCTGTTGACATTCAGATATTTGCCCGAAAAGAAAACCGGGTCAGTAATAATAAACTGGATCGCATTGCTGGTCCGGTGATAAAAAGGCGTGATCCTGGCTACCAGGTTGGTTAGATAAAGTTCTGCGCCGGCTTCCGCTACAATGGTTTTTTCCGGTTCCAAAGACCTGTTACCAATAAAAGGATCAAACAACTGGTAAAGTGATGGCGTTTTGAATGCAGAAGAAAGATTGGCAAACAGTTTTATTTTTTCCTTTACCAGCAGCGAAGGATTGAAAGTAAAGGTGAAATTATTTCCATACAGGTTGTGATGGTTCCACCTGCCTCCTAGTTCAATATTGAGATCATTGTGATCATAGACCAATGAGGCATAAGGACTGGTTTGCCACATCCTGGCCGTATCATCCAACCAGGAATCATAGGGCCCGAACATGCTTAGCGAACGGTATTCCTGGGTGGTATTATAGATCCGGTGATCAATGCCCGCCAGCAATGAAAATTTTTTCCACCTGTAATTTTCATATAGTTCTGCAAAATGGGTGCGGCCAATATAATTACTGCGGGAGAAATAGGAGAAGGAAGCGCGGTCGGTAGAATCATCGAGATAAAAACGGTCAATATGATTGTATTGATAGTTCAATCGCAGTGATCCCCTGCCATGTTTCCAGGTAAGCCCGGTACCCGCCTGGAAATTTTTATTTTCAATGGTAAAGTCATTGTCATTGGTATAGGCCGCCGCATCAATATCAGCCTGGTAGCGGCTGATAGAACCCAGCAGGTTCCATTGCAGGTTCTTTGTAATGGCAAGGCCAAGATCAGCCCTCACAATATGTTGGCGGAAGCCATCCTTATCCTTTTTTCCTGCAGATGTATCATAGGCTGCCGAAAATCCCCTGCTGCCGTTATATGTATAGGCCAGGTTGTAATGAAACTTTTCTCCCCGGCCCCTGATGCCTGCCGTTCCATTGAAGGTTCCATAACTGCCATAACTAGCCGATAAAAATGGAATGGTTTTACGACTGGCCTGCTTTCTTGTAATGATATTGATCACCCCCGCTACGGCATCACTGCCATAAAGGGTGGATTGCCCCCCTTTGAGTATTTCTATTCTTTCAATTTGGGAAGGATGAAAAAAATTCAGGTCAAAATAATTGCTGATTACCGAGGGATCATTCACCGGAATGCCATCTACAAGTAACAATACATTTCCATCAGAAGCGCCGCGGATGCTGATGCGTTGGTTGGTGCCTGCGTTATTATTGGCGCCATTGATGGTAGTGCCACTAACGCTGGCCAGGATCTCGCCAAGTGTGCGCCCGCCCATCTGGTCAAGCGTGGTGCGGTCAATCACTGAAACCACTTTACCGGTCTGGCTTTGTTTCCTGGGATACTTGTTGGTTGTAATAACTACTCGGTCGAGAGGCTGGTGGTCGCTGATCTGGATACTGTCCTGCGCGAAAGAATGGCTGCTGAAAATGACGGCAGCCACTGCAAAAACTCTTTTCATTTTTTGAAAGTTTTTTGGTGACTGCTTCCGGTTCTTAACTGAGAAGATGGCCCCGAAGGCCTGTCATCTCTGCTTTTCCTCCGAAAGCTGAAAGGTTTTTAGTGCAAGGGCAGGTCTTCTGGCTTGGTTGCTGCCGATCACCTTCCCGTCCGCCAACAGGCGGACAGTGGTTTTTGATCGGCAGGTAAATTTTTTCCGGTTGTTAACCATCAAAACTTCACACACCTTACAGCTACGGGGATAGCGCCGGACTTTCACCGGCTTCCCTTTTCATCCCGGTTGTGATACCGGGAACCTTTGCGTGGCAAATATAGGAGGAAGGAATTGGGAAATTTGGAAAATGATTAGGTATTGCGTGAATCGTAAGACGTGAGACGTGAGATGTAAGTCGTGAGTAGGAAGTTGTGAGCCGGTAAATAGATTGGAGCAGCCGACTTTGAACTTTCAACTTTGAACTTTGAACTTTTTTGTCCGACTACCGACTACCGACTACTGACTACCGACTACCGCCTGTTGTGAGTCTATGAAATTGAGGTTTTTTAAATCTTCCAACCGCCCAGTCTTATCTTCAACGCATGGCTGTAAAACAAAAGCTCAAGCTGTTTGACCTCTCCATGATCGTAATCAGCTTCGTGATCGGCATGGGCATATTCAGGACCCCGGTGAACGTTGCTGCGGCAACTCCTACGCCCATGGTATTTTTTCTTTGCTGGATCGCAGGCGGACTCGTGGCGCTTTGCGGCGCCCTTACCTACGCGGAGATCGGTTCCCGGTTACCCATCACCGGTGGTTATTATAAGGTGTTCGTTTATGCCTATCATCCTTCCATAGCCTTTGCCATCAATTGCATCATCCTGGTATCCAATGCGGCATCCTGCGCAGCGGTGG
>JAEYUA010000083.1 GCA_023433755.1 Bacteroidota bacterium
GATCATAACTTCAGATGGGCCGAGCAAATTGCGGTTAGCCGGGGATTTTAACAGCCTGTTGACCTGTTTCCTGATATTCATTTTCACCAGTGAAGGCACAAGGAGAATGGCAATGCTTACAAATACAACATATACAATGATGGTGGAAACATTCACAGGCCTGTCCGTTGCTGCATGTAACAGAGCAAAGCCGATTGCCGAATAAAAGATCACGCGCAGGTAATAAGCATATCGCTGACGCTTCAATGCAGGGTCGGACCAGAGCCTGTAATAATTAAAAGTATAATGATCTCCGGGCCTGAGTGCGTATTTCAGGATGAGCATTATTTCTTTTTAGGTGCTGATTTTTTCGCTGCTGGTTTTTTAGCAGTCGTTTTTTTGGCTGCAGATTTTTTGGCTCCTGTTTTCTTCGCAGCAGCTTTTTTGGCAAATGCGCCGGGCTCCTGCGCTTCAATCATTTTTTTGACATCTTCCAAAGGAAGCACTGCAAGTTCCTCAGCCGTATATTTTTCGCCTTCTTCCTTTCTGCCCAGCTTCAGCATTTTTTTGCCGAATTTGATGAAAGGCCCCCAGCGGCCATTCTCGATTGAAATTTTTTCAGCAGGCCATTGTTGGATATAGCGATTGGCTTCCTTCTCCAGTTTTTTGGTGATGAGCTCCTCGATATCCTTCTGGCTTAAATGATCAAAATTATAGGCGCGCGGTACATTGATGAACAGGTCGCCATATTTGATAAAAGGCCCAAACCTGCCTTTACCTTTTGTAACAGGCTGACCGCGGAATTCAGCAATGGGCGCATCGATCCTTTGCTTTTCCTTAATCAGTTCAATGGCACGGTCGAGGTCTGTTTCCAAAGGCTCTTCACCTTTTGGAATGGAAATAAACTGTTCACCAAATTTTACATAGGGTCCAAAGCGGCCAATATTTACCGATACTTCCTGTCCCTCGTATTCACCCAGGGCAAGCGGCAGTTTGAAAAGATCCAGCGCTTCTTCCAGCGTAATGGTTTCAATACTCTGGTTTTGCTTGAGCCGTGCATAACGTGGTTTATCTTCTTCATCTGGCGCACCCACCTGCACCATGGGACCGTATCTTCCCATTCTTGCAATCACCGGTTTGCCTTCATCATTCACACCCAGTTCTCTTTCACCGCTGATTCTTTCGGCTGTTTCAATGGTATTCTCAACATCTTTCTTGAAAGGTTCATAAAAATCATAGAGCATTTTATTCCACCGCATATTACCCTGTGCCACTTCATCAAATTCCTGCTCGATCCTTGCAGTGAAACCATAATCCATGATATCATCAAAATACTGTTTCAGGAAATCTGTCACCACCAGCCCAAGGTCGGTTGGGAATAACTTGGATTTCTCCGCACCTGTTGTTTCCGTTTCAGAAAGTTTCTGAATACTGTCTTTAGCCAGTACCAGCACCTGGTAATTTCTCAGCACACCCTCCTTATCTCTTTTCTCTACGTATCCTCTTTTCAATATGGTAGAAATGGTTGGCGCATAAGTAGACGGACGGCCAATACCAAGTTCTTCCAGTTTTTTTACAAGAGATGCTTCTGTATAACGGGGCAGGGGCCTGGTGAATCGTTCAATGGCTTTCATTTCCTGAAAAGCAAGACTGGCACCTTCCTGCAAAGGAGGCAACATGCCCTCCTGTGTGCCTTCATTCACCGTATCCTCATCATCCACATCTTCCCTGTACACTTTAATAAAACCTTCAAATTTCATCACTTCACCTTCAGCGGTGAGTTCCGCCTGGTTGGTGGATACAATGATTTTAGCTACCGTTTTTTCCAGCTCCGCATCGGCCATTTGTGAGGCCATGGTTCTTTTCCAGATCAGTTCATATAAACGCCTGGTATCAGGATCTCCCACTGAAGTGTTAGACATATAGGTAGGCCTGATAGCTTCGTGCGCTTCCTGTGCAGATTCATTTTTATTTTTATAACGCCTGGCCTGGTAATACCGCTCGCCATAAGAATTTTCAATGGTTCCTTTAATATCACCCATGGCCGTTTCACTCAGGCTAACACTATCTGTACGCATATAAGTGATATGCCCGTTCTCATACAGCTTCTGGGCCAGCAACATGGTTCTTGCCACACCATAACCCAGTTTCCGGCTGGCTTCCTGTTGAAGCGTGGAAGTAGTAAAAGGCGCTGCCGGTGAACGGCGTGTTGGTTTCACCTGTATGCTTTTCACTTTATAATCCGCTCCTTTGCATTGTTCAAGAAATGCTTCTGCCCCTGTAACTTCAGGAAATTTCTGACCCTCGGCTTTGAAACTGATTTCCCTGCCGGTGGCATCCGGTGCTGAAAACAAAGCTTCTATTTTGAAACTGCTCTGTGCCGTAAAAGCATTGATCTCTCTTTCCCTTTCCGCGATCAGCCGAACGGCAACACTTTGCACACGGCCTGCGCTCAGGTTATTCTTCATGCTGATCTTACGCCAGAGAATAGGGCTTAATTCAAAACCCACAATGCGGTCAAGGATCCTGCGTGCCTGTTGTGCATTTACAAGATCCATGTTGACAGTGCGGGGTGATTTCACCGCTTTTTGAATGGCCGGTTTGGTGATCTCATGGAATACGATCCGCTTGGTACTGGAAGGATCCAGTCCCAATACCTCGCAAAGATGCCAGCTAATGGCTTCACCCTCACGGTCCTCATCCGTTGCCAGCCACACTTCATTGCTTTTTTTGGCCATGGACTTCAATTCACTTACCACTTTCTTTTTTTCATCCGGAACGGTATAACGGGGCCTGAATTCATTCTTCACATCAATTCCCATATCATCTTTCTCCAGGTCACGGATGTGGCCAAAACAACTCCTTACCTCGAAATCAGGTCCTAAAATCTTTTCAATGGTTTTTGCTTTTGCTGGCGACTCAACTATCAACAAATTCTTTGGCATAATTCTGAATTCTCCTCATTTTAAACCACATTGCCTGGGCAGTGCGGTCATGCAAGTATAAGGCAACTCGCGTAATTATTCTATTCTGCCGGTTTTTTTGACAGGTAAGATTGCCTATTTAAGCTGCCGGGAAATAAGTTCAACCAGCGATTCTGCCCAATTGGCATATTCATTTTTGGAAGGATGCAATCCATCTTCAGCAATAAGTGAAGGATCAGCCTTTGCTTTGCGTGAGCCCGGAGTGATATCTATATAGTGTACTTTATATTGTACTGATATGGCCCTGTTCACTGTATTGAAAGTATCGATCTCTCTAGCGATCCTTTCAGGATCCTTAGCTGCGGCGAAAGGTGTAACCCCGTAATCCGGAATAGAAATCACCATCACATGTTCCTTTTTCCCATTGGCAAGTGTGATGGCTCTTTTGAGCAATTCCTCAAACTGTTCTTTGTATTCAATGATATCCCTGCCGCGGTACTGGTTATTGACCCCAATGAGGAGACTTACAAAATCATATTTCGGCAGAAATACATGATCCCTCAATGCAGCATCCAGTTCATCGGTAGTCCAGCCGGTTTTAGCTATGATCTCTGGTGCATAAAATGAAATGCCTTTCTCCCTCAGTAAACTTACCGCCTGGTAAGGAAAACTATGTTGCAGGTTCAGTGCTTCACCAATTGTATAGGAATCGCCCAGGGCCAGGTAAGAATAAGTATGCATGGTTTCACTGCTTTGAGAAAACAATCTTGTTGTGATCATTAAAAATAATCCAATGCTCCATTTCATAAAAAATTGATAATGGTCTGCCGGGAATGATGATCCCGGTAAATGCGCCGGTGTCCAAGTCCATTTGAAATTACGAAACGGAAGTTGGGATAGTTTTCCAGGATGATGGGTTCCACATCCGCGTACGGCGTCATATGGTCATCTTTGTCCTGCAAAAACAATACCTGTGCTTTAATACCTGGAGCAGTGCGAGCCAATGAATACCAGCCTGGATGATGGCCGCCAACTTCGGTAATGAGCTGGTCAAATTCCTGCCTAACGCCTGCATTTAGCTTCAGGAGGCTGAAAAAATGATCAATGGCGGTGGTTGTTTCAACGGCGGGCGCAATAAAAACGATCTTTTGTGTATCGCGGGTGCCCAGTTCTTCCAGTGCGAGCGACAAACAAAGTCCGCCGAATGAGTGGGTAATAAAGGCATCGAGCGGGCCATACCGCCTGTATATTTCCTGGATCAGTTCCTTATACTCCCGTGCGTTAAGAGTGGTTCCTGTACTACGCCCATGCGCCGGTGCATCAAAAGCCAGCACTTCATATCCTTTGGCGATGAGGGGTTCTACATAAGCTTCGAAATTTACAATAGCAGATTCAAATCCATGAGCGATCAATAATTTTTTTTGAGCGCCACTATTCCAACGGTAGCCATGCACGGTATCGTTGTTGAATTGGAATTGCAATTGATCTGCCTGCGAGAAAATAGGTCCGGGTATTTTTTTATTGCGCTGTTTCGGTGAGCAAAAAAATAGAAAAGCTTTCCTTGCTGCTATTTTCTTTGATACTGCAGAGAGCAGCCAGAACTTGGTCCTGATAAAGCTGATTGCCAGTTTTTGACGCCATTGCATCCGCAATTTTACCGCATAAACTTTAAAGAAGGAGGAAAGCCTTAAAGTCCGATTGCTGATCAGTTCTGTTTAACTTTATCACCAAGCAAGCAAAAAAGTATGAATATCGTAATTATCGGAACAGGCAATACTGCAACAGTACTGGGTCGCAAGCTCAAAGCAGCAGGACATAGTATAGTACAGGTTTACGGGAGGGATACCAAAGCCGCCAGCGACCTGGCCTATGAACTGGATACGGAATCCACCAACTACTGGAACGTGGTGAACAGGCAGGCAGATATCTATATCATCGCGGTATCAGATATTGCCATAGAG
>JAEYUA010000096.1 GCA_023433755.1 Bacteroidota bacterium
TGCCTGATGATCTGCTGCTCTTCATTACGGGTGGGATAACCTACCACCACTTTCATGATGAAGCGGTCCACCTGTGCTTCAGGTAAGGGATAAGTACCTTCCTGTTCCAATGGATTTTGGGTGGCTAGCACCAGGAAAGGTTCATCCAGTTTATAAGTGGTATCACCAATGGTAACCTGTCTTTCCTGCATGGCTTCGAGCAGTGCACTCTGCACCTTGGCTGGTGCACGGTTGATTTCATCAGCCAGGATGAAATTGGCGAAGATGGGTCCCTTACGCACCACGAATTCATTTCGCTGCTGGTTGTAAATGAGAGTGCCGATCACATCCGCAGGAAGCAGGTCTGGCGTAAACTGTATCCTGCTGAATTTGGCATGGATGGCCTGTGAAAGTGATTTGATGGTTAGGGTCTTGGCCAGTCCAGGTACACCTTCCAGCAATACATGACCATTACTCAACAGGCCAATGAGCAGCCTGTCAAACATATAGTTCTGGCCAATGATGACTTTGGAAACTTCGTTGCGGAGATTGTCGATGAACCTTCCGGCATTACTTATTTTTTCATTCAACTGCCGGATATCCTCTGCGGTTTTGATCATAGTCAAGGTTTAGATTTCGAACTGAGCTTTAGCAAATAATCTGCCGTAAAGCAAAAATCAGCAGATTTTATGCAATCGCGGTGAAAATCTGAAATTATACCGGTGTATATGCCCTGTTTTTAGTTAAAGGGTTTAATTTAGTGATCAAACCTTTGATTATGAAATACCAACTTTTTATCCTCCTCGGTGCTTTTTTATTTTCATGTGATAAGAAAGATACTCCGGCACCCCCTCCCACCAAAACAGAACATATCAGCAGCGCACAATGGCAGTATGATAATGGTGGCGTTGACAGTGATAAGAATGGAACTATTGATGTAACTCTTGGCGTTGTAGGAATACCTGCCTGTGTATTGGATAATAAAGCCACATTTAATGCCAACGGTTCCGGTATTGCCGATGAAGGCGCTACAAAATGCGATCCTTCACATCCGCAGACAACAAATTTCAACTGGAGTTTCAGTAATAATGAAACCACGTTGAATCTTGCAGGAAGCGGTCTGTTTGGAATCGGCGGCCAGTTTACCATTACTGAATTGGATGCAAACAAATTGACACTTCGTAAGGATACAACATTCATGAGCCAGAATGTATGGATGGTGGTTCAGTTTAGACATTGAGGAATCAGTAGTTCCTTGAAACGTGGCCAATAGCCAATGGCCAATGGCTATTGGCTATTGGCCATTCACGTCTCACGAAAGATACTTCGCTACGATCGGCAATCGTCTTCCCACGCCAAATGCTTTTGAGCTTACCCGGATGATGGGACAAAATTGTTTGCGCTTGTATTCATTCACATTCACCAGCCTGAGGATTCTCGTTACAAGGGCTTCATCATAACCTTCGGCGATAATCTCACGGGGACCCATGCGCAATTCAATGTACTGGTACAGCACACGGTCCATGATATCATAATCAGGAAGGCTGTCACTGTCTTTTTGTTCAGGCCGGAGTTCCGCGGACGGAGCCTTGGTAATGATGTTTTCCGGGATCAATTCACCATTGCGGTTCAGGTACCTGGCCAGCGCATACACCTGCATCTTGTAAAGATCTCCCAGGACACCCAGTCCACCGGCCATATCTCCGTATAATGTACCATAGCCAGTTGCCAGTTCGCTTTTATTAGAAGTGTTGAGCAATATGTATCCGAATTTATTCGCCAGCGCCATCAGCAGGTTACCACGGCTGCGGGCCTGGATGTTTTCTTCAGCTACATTGAATGGCAGGTCTTTGAACAAGGGTTTAAGTGAAGAAAGAAAACTGTCATACACTTCCTTGATGGGAATGATATCATAAGGATTGCCCAGCTTTTTACTGAGCACTTCAGCGTCGGTTACCGAATGACCGGTTGAATACTGTGAAGGCATCAGCAGCACGTGCACATTTTCTTTTCCCAGAGCCTCTACTGCCAGCACCTGCACTACGGCACTATCAATGCCTCCGCTGGCACCAAGTGTTGCTTTTTTAAAACCCATTTTGGAAAAATAATCCCTGATCCCCAGCAAGAGCGCCCTATGGATCTCTTCAATATTTTTTTCTTCAGTCAGGTATTTGATGATATCCGCATCACGGCCTACTTCAGCGGCCGAGTAAAAGTATTTACGTGCTGTAGAAGGATTACGCTCCTCTTCGCTTGTACCAACAGGGCCCTCCGCAGGTGATGTAACTGGCTGTTCTTTCTTTCCCAATTGCGAGAGGTCGAACAGACCATAGTCTTCTTCAAAATATTTCATTTCCCTGGCCATCTTTCCCTGTGCGTCGTACACCAGGCTTCCGCCGTCAAACACCACTTCCGTTTGTGCACCCACTGTATTACAGTACAACATGGGAAGTCCATACTTGAGGGTATGTGCTTCCATAATACTTCTTCTTACCACATCAGCCGCGTAGTTATAGGGAGAAGCTGAAAGATTGAGCATCACATCAGGTTTTTCACCAACCAGTTTTTCCATGGGTGTGACCCTGTACAGAGGATTATCACCCAAATTCCAGATGTCTTCGCAAATGGTAATGGCCAGCTTCTTTCCTTTGAAGTCCACACATTTCCATTCATATGCAGGTTCAAAATAGCGGTACTCGTCAAAGATGTCGTAGTTCGGCAGCAGGGTCTTGTGCACAACCGCCTGCACTTTTTTATCATGAAGCAGGTAAACCGAATTAAAAAGATCCTTGCCTTCTTTTCGCGGGTTCCGCGAAGGCGCTCCTACCAGTACACCAATACCTGATGTGTGTTCGCAGATACGCTGAATGATTTCTTCACACAGTCTGATAAAATCATTGAATTCAAGAAAATCTCCGGGAGGATAACCACAAACACTCAGCTCGGAGAACATCACAAGATCTGCTCCTGCCTCCCTGCCCATGCGAATGCCATCAAGGATCTTTTCCGTATTCCTTTCAAAATTTCCAATATGATAGTTCTGCTGCGCTAAAAAAATCTTCATCTTCGTTAATTAAACTATAGGCTGCCAAAGTTCAGAAATAAATCAGGAATAAAGCCGTTTACCGACTATGCGTTTAACCAGTTTTGTCCTCTTCCTTTTTTTGTTTGCTTCCTGCGCCAACCGGGGCAATCATCCAGACGTTTCCCATATTAAAGTGGATCTTTCGATTGACCGTTTCGAAAAGGATTTTTTCTCCATTGATACCAGCAATATCCTGGCCGGGCTTAATGGTCTCAATAAAAAATACCCGAGGTTTTATCCTGTCTTCACCAATGACATCCTGCTGATGAACCAGGACCATATCATTCAGAATGGTGAGGTAGGACTCACACCTGCGGGTCATGAGATCATTACCAGTTTTATCAGCGGTTACAAAGCTGTTTCCGACACCATCCTGGATAAATACAGGGATCTTTCCTGGCTGGAAGATGAATTGGAAGAAGCCTACCGTTTTGTAAAATATTATTATCCTGATTATACCGTACCGGGAGTACTCACCTTTATCGGCACCTTTGATGCGCCTGGTGTTGTACTCACCCCGAAACACCTGGCCATTGGCCTACACCAGTTCGCCGGTAAAAATTTTTCCGCTTACAGCGCACCCGTTATACGCCAGATGTATCCTGAATTCATTTCACGGAGATTTGACAAGGAATTTATGACCGCCGCCTGCATGAAAGCAGTGGTG
>JAEYUA010000181.1 GCA_023433755.1 Bacteroidota bacterium
ACCCTCCTGAAAGAAGCCGGTTTCACCGTTGAAGAACGATCCCTCAGCATAGATGAAATTATTGATGCCTATAAATCAGGTATTTTATACGAAGTATTCGGAACAGGCACTGCTGCTACCATTTCCATGATCAAAGAACTGCGATACAAGGATTTTGTAATGAGTTTCGAGGTGGATAAATGGAAAACCGCACCCACCATCAAAAAATGGCTGACCGACATCCGTGAGGGCAGGAGGGAAGATAAATATGGCTGGATGGTTAAGGTCTAACCCTTTCAGTTTCCAAAAATAGATGAAGGAAATTGCCAATTTTCCTTTAAAAAGCTTAAAAAATCTAAAAGGTGGTTTAAGAAATCCAAATTCTTTCCCCTACCTTTGCCATCCCAAAAATTAAAGGTTTGTAATGCCTACTATTCAACAATTAGTTCGTAAAGGAAGAGAAATTATACGTGCGAAGAGCAAATCAAGAGCTCTTGACAGTTGCCCGCAGCGCCGTGGCGTTTGTACCCGTGTATATACCACTACACCTAAAAAGCCGAATTCAGCCCTTCGTAAAGTGGCCAAAGTTCGTTTAACCAACAAGGTTGAGGTGATCGCTTATATCCCGGGTGAAGGCCATAACCTCCAGGAGCACTCCATTGTGCTGATCCGCGGAGGCCGTGTTAAGGATCTTCCGGGTGTACGTTACCATATCGTGCGTGGCTCCCTTGATACTGCCGGTGTGAAGGACAGGAAGCAAAGCCGTTCCAAATACGGAACAAAGAGAGAGAAAGCAGGTGCAAAGCCAGCAGGTAAAAAATAATCATTTCAACATCGCTGCAGCACAGAGTAAAGTTTTAATACTTGAAGACAATCTGCCGCTGCGGTTCAATAAAAATTAAACAATGCGTAAATCACAGGCCAAAAAACTTCCCCTTGCCCCGGATCCCCGCTTCAACGATAAACTGGTAACCCGTTTTGTGAACAACATCATGTGGGAAGGTAAAAAAAGCGTTGCTTTTGATATTTTCTACAACGCACTTGAAAGAGTTGCCAAGCAAACAGGTGAGGATGGTTATGAAGTATGGAAAAGAGCTTTATCCAACGTAACTCCTGCTGTTGAAGTTCGCAGCCGCCGTATCGGTGGTGCTACCTTCCAGATTCCCTCTGAAGTTCGTGCCGACAGGAAGATTTCCCTCAGCATCAAATGGCTGATCCGTTACAGCCGCGAGCGTAACGGTCGCAGCATGGCTGATAAACTGGCTAACGAGATCGTTGCAGCCAGCAAAGGTGAAGGAGCTGCATTCAAGAAAAAAGAGGATACACACCGTATGGCTGAAGCCAATAAAGCTTTCGCTCACTTTAAGGTGTAATCATCAGAATGATATAAAAAAAATCCCGGTGCATGCACCGGGATTTTTTTTTGGATGAGCTATCAGGCATTCTGATTGTCATTATCATTGTTCGTAACCGTATTTTCAGACACATCTGTTATGGGAGTGGTAACTCCTTCAGGGGTTTGGGAACCTGTGGAAATATCCGAGCCTGTATAATCACCCAGTCCGGCATTATTGCCACGGCCGGTCATATTGCTTGCGGAAGAAGAGCCCCGGGATCCTGACTTCCTGGATGAACTACTGCGGCTGCTGCGGCTGGCTGAAGAACCACTTCTTGTGGCACTGCTTCCTGAAGCTGATTTTTTAGCAGCACCGCTGCGGGAATTGCCGGCAGACTTTTTAGCGGTTGTTTTTTTTGCTGCCGATTTCCTCGCGGTGGATTTTTTGGCTGCGGATTTTTTAGCACCAGCTTTCTTTGCGCCTTTTTTTGCTCCCGATTTTTTAGCGCTGCTTTTTTTTGCCCCGGCTTTCTTGGTGGCCGTACGGCGAAGAGCACTGCTCCTGGAAGCAGATTTTTTGGCTCCTTTTTTGGCTGCGGATTTTTTAGCACCACCTTTTTTAGCACTGCCTTTTTTGGCTGCACTGCGTGATCTACCTGAAGAAGAGCCGCCTCTGGTTGAGCGGGAAGACTTTTTAGCTGCGCCTTTTTTGGCTGCACCTTTTTTGGCTGCAGACCTGCCGCCAGAGCTTTTCTTAGCTGATTTTTTCTTTGCGGCTTTCTTGGATGATTTTGCCATTTGTGATGGGTTTTGTGTGAGGTTAAAAAAATTTCTGTTTTGAAATTACGATGATGTAAATGAATTGCAAAAAATTATGGTTCATGGCGCACGAGTTATCAACAACAGATGGTACCCGGGTGTGTATTGAATTAACAAACATTGTTTAGCCGGATGTTTGTGATGCGGTGTATTTTCCTACCTTTGCACCCTCAAAATCGTGAACCCGGGTTGAACCGGGTAGGGGAGGATGCCGGGCATTCAACCTTTCACCAATAAAAGAGACAATTATTCAATTCTAATAATCATGGCTGATCTGAGATTTCAACGCAACTTTGGTATTGCCGCCCACATCGATGCCGGTAAGACCACCACAACAGAGCGCATCCTGCGCTATACCGGTATGATCCACAGGATCGGTGAAGTACACGATGGTGCTGCTACCACCGATTGGATGGAGCAGGAAAAAGAAAGAGGTATTACCATCACATCAGCTGCTGTTAGCTGCCAGTGGAACTTCCCTACTGTTCTGGGAAAGGCTACACCGGATACCAAAAAATATTATTTCAATATTATTGATACCCCTGGTCACGTGGACTTCACCGTTGAAGTAGAGCGTTCCATGCGTGTACTTGATGGACTGATCGCACTTTTCTCTGCCGTTGACGGGGTAGAACCTCAGTCTGAAACCGTTTGGCGCCAGGCTAATCGTTACAATGTTCCGCGTATTGGTTTTGTAAATAAAATGGACCGCAGCGGTGCCGACTTCCTGAACGTGGTAAAACAAGTTCGTGAAATGCTTGGCTCAAAAGCTGTTCCGCTTCAGCTTCCTATTGGTGCTGAAGATGATTTCAAAGGTGTTGTTGACCTGATCAAAATGAAAGGGATCATCTGGCACATGGAAACAGAAGGTATGACCTTCGACGAAGTTGACATCCCTGCTGATATGGTTGATGAAGCCAATGAGTGGAGAGCCAGCCTCGTGGAAGCGGTTGCCGAGTATGATGACCAGCTCATGGAAAAATTCTTCGATAATCCCGATACGATTTCTGAGAATGAAATTCATGAAGCCATCCGTAAAGCAACGATCGACCTCAGCATCGTTCCGATGATGTGTGGTTCTTCGTTCAAAAATAAAGGTGTGCAGACTGCATTGGATGCCGTTTGCCGTTACCTGCCATCACCAATGGATATCGAAGCCGTAAAAGGTGTGAATCCTGATACCGGTGAAGAAGCGATCCGCAAGCCTGATGCGAAAGAACCATTTGCGGCCCTGGCTTTTAAAATTATGACCGATCCATTCGTAGGACGTCTTGCATTCTTCCGGGTGTATTCAGGCCATCTTGATGCAGGTTCTTATGTATTGAACGTAAGAAGCGGTAAAAAAGAAAGGATCTCCCGTATCATGAAAATGTTTGCCAACAAACAAAACCCGATCGATTTTATCGAAGCAGGTGATATCGGTGCGGCTGTTGGTTTTAAAGAGATCAAAACCGGTGATACCCTTTGTCATGAAGATCACCCGATCACATTGGAAAACATGTTCATTCCTGAGCCGGTAATCTCCATCGCGGTAGAACCCAAAACCCAGGCTGATGTTGACAAGATGGGTATGGCGATCTCCAAGCTGGTAGAGGAAGATCCTACGCTGCGTGTAAAAACAGATGAAGACACCGGCCAGACCGTATTGAGCGGAATGGGTGAGCTTCACCTGGAGATCATTGTTGATCGTATGCGCCGTGAGTTCAAAGTTGAAGTTAACCAGGGCGCTCCCCAGGTTGCCTATAAAGAAGCATTCAACACGACTGTTGAACACCGTGAAGTATTGAAAAAACAATCTGGTGGCCGTGGTAAGTTCGCTGATATCATGTTTGCCCTCGGTCCGGTTGATGCAGACTGGAAAGAAGCAAATCCTGATAAGAACTTCCAGTTCCAGAATGACCTGTTTGGCGGATCCATTCCACGTGAATTTGTTCCTGCCATTCAAAAAGGTTTTGAAAACTCCATGGGTACAGGTGTACTGGCTTCCTATCCGGTTGACAATATGAAGATCCGTGTATACGACGGTTCTTTCCACGCGGTTGACTCTGATGCCATGTCATTTGAACTTTGCGCCAAGCAGGGTTTCCGTGAAGCGGCAAGAAAAGCAAAACCAGTTTTGCTTGAGCCGATCATGAAAGTGGAAGTATTGACACCAGACCAGTACATGGGTGATGTAACTGGTGACCTTAACAGGCGCCGTGGTATGATGGAAGGTATGGATACCCGTGCCGGTGTACAGGTGATCAAGGCTAAAGTGCCACTGAGCGAGATGTTTGGTTATGTAACCCAGCTTCGTTCCCTGTCTTCAGGCCGTGCTTCCTCTACAATGGAATTCTCGCATTATGCTCCCGCACCTAATAATATTGCGGAAGAAGTGATTGCGAAATCCAAAGGAAAAGTAAATGCAGGTTAATCATTAACTTCTATACTGAAACCCCGCTTTTAGCGGGGTTTTTTATTTGTAAAAAGTTTTGTTATGATACGCCGGCTTTCATTTTAGGCATTGCATTTGCCTGTTGCTGCTGTTCGATTTTCCCAGAGAAAACCCGTTTTGATCCGGCCGTTAAGGCTTATGAAAAACACCAGTGGGTAATTGGACAGTGGGCTCCCAGGAGCCCATTTTATTTTCCCTGCTCCTCCGCCTTAATAGCAAAGGCTCAAAAATTTTCTGGTTGGCAGCGAATGATCCGAACCGCAAACTTATCCTCGCAGCTAATAGCTAGAAGCTCGCAGCTTTTGTTTTATCTTCTTCAGATAATGGGTCTTTGAACTGGTAGATCAATCCCGGAAGTGAGCCAGCCACAGTAACCAGGTAGAAGAGCAGGCTAATGACCACTCCATTTATTGGGTTCAGCCCGAAAAATCGGGCGCCTTCTGCGAATACCAGTTCTCTTGTTCCCAATCCCCCACCCAGAGAAAGGGGTAGAATGGAAATGACCGCAGAAGCCAGGAAGATAAAAATCCATTCATGCCTTACAAATGGTATATCCAGGCTCTGCATAAGGCAGTAAATCGCGATTACCTGGGCCAATTGCACAGCAAATCCCATCAGCAGGGTAGGAAAGAATCCTTCCATGAAATAAGGAAATAAGAAATGCAACAGGAGGTAATACCCGGCAATGGCCAGTAAGGCCCCTGCTGCCAGCAGCACACGGAGATCTTGCAGGGCAGGAAGAAAAAACCCATAGGCCGCCAGTATGCATCCCAGGGCCAGTACCCCGCTGATCCTGTCGAGCAAAACCGCTGCCGACAATTTCTTAAAGCTGGCTTTGTAGTGTTTATTGAGAAGGATCACTTTATAGGCATCTCCGCTGATGGCTCCCGGCAGAAACAGGTTATAAAACATTCCCAGCCAATAGAGCTTCATGTTTTTGACCGCAGAAAGTTTGACACCTGCAGGAAGAAAATATAGGTTCAGCCTGTATGCGGAAATAATCTTTGAAATGATGAACAGGAGGAATGCCGGCAACAGCCAGGCAATGTTGGCGCTGCCCAGGGCATTCCAGGCTGAGGTGAAATTTAGTTTGGTGGACAGGTACCAGAAGCAGGCAACTGTAACCAGGATCTTCAGAAATAGTTTCAGAAAGCGGACCGCTTTTTTTGTTTTACCTGCTGTTTGATCTTTTGTCATTGAGTAGGGTTAAACCCGGGTGAAAGTAAATGCAAAAGGCATCAATAACAAAACCACCCTTCCAGGCAGGACATTAACAGTTTGCTTTTGAAGCCTTTTGTATTTTAGGAAAAATCAATCTACATGAGAATTACCCTGCTTTTCCTGCCCTTTTTTTTATCCTCCTGCCTGGCGGTGCATTATAACCAAATCGGCAGCAATGAATTGATGATGGATGAAAAAAAAGATTTCGTTTATGAAAATGATACAATAAGAATATTTTACCGTTACAGCGGTATGGGCGGGCCTCTTCAAATCACCCTAGAAAATAAAAGCAGCCAGTCACTGCTGGTTGACTGGAAAAAATCAGCCTTGATCGCTGAGAGCGGTGTATATGCCTACTACCGTCCGGCGGCAGCTTTGAACGGCAGTGTCGAGGCCGGTAATAGTGGCCAGGGTCAGATTACCGGGCTGGTGTCCGCTGAGGAAGCTGTCCAGTTTCTGCCTCCAAATGCACGGATCACCAGGCGGCTGGGGAGGACAGAGGATCTTATTAAGGAACCGGCAGATTTTTCCGGAGTGCCCTGGTGGAAAAAAGGAGCAGGGTACAGCCGGTTGAAATACAAAGAGTTGAATTTTAAAGAAGAAGATAGTCCCCTGAAATTCCGCAGCTTTATCACCTTACGCTCAGGGCCCGGGGAAGGCAGGGAAATTACACTCGATCATAGTTTTTACCTGTCGGCCAGCCTGCGATACCAAAACGGGTATATGGTGCCCGCACCAATAAAAAATGCAGGAAATACCTTCATGTACTAAATATTCGGTCCTTTAATGGTTTCTTCACAAAAATCGCTTCTAAAAGTTTTGCCAGTTTAAACAGCTAAGCTTATCTTTGCGCTCCCAAATCCTAAGCATGGGTTTAGGATAAAACGGGGGAACGGCCGTATGTCACAAAGAATCAGAATCAAATTACAGTCTTACGATCACAACCTGGTTGATAAATCAGCAGAGAAAATTGTGAAAACTGTTCGCAGCACAGGCGCAGTAGTAACAGGACCTATTCCTCTTCCTACACGCAAGAAGATCTTTACCGTATTGCGTTCACCGCACGTGAACAAAAAAAGCCGTGAGCAGTTCCAACTGGCAACGCACAAGCGTTTGCTGGACATCTACACTTCTTCTTCAAGAACTGTTGATGCCCTGTCAAAACTGGACCTGCCATCAGGAGTTGAAGTAGAGATCAAAGCCTGACGGCTGGGAGTGGCCTGGAGAGCCAGGCAAAACAAAGAGTTCTTATTTATAATCATATTCTATCTCTCAATCTATCCGCCTTAAGCGGAGATGAAAAAAGAGCTCTGGACAAAAATGCGGAGCACAGCAATGTGCATCCGCGATACATATAAACAAGCCCTTCGAGGTTTGTTTGTCACCGGTACTTCTGTCATCCACCGTAGCTTCAGCGAAGGTGGACATCCAAAAGGATACCGAGTTTCAGTAGTGCCACAGGGTACGCCTTCGCTGAAGCTTCGGCGCATAAAAGAAAAGGTCGGATGATGAACCAGGATTGACCTCCCGCACCCATGCGGGAAATGTCTTGAACAACCTTGCGGGGAAAAACCGTAAGAAAATGAAAGGAATCATTGGTAAAAAAATTGGGATGACCAGCATCTTCGATCCTGGAGGCAAGCAAACAGCCTGCACCATTATTGAAGCTGGTCCCTGTGTTGTAACACAGGTAAAAACACAGGAGACTGACGGCTACAACGCACTCCAGGTCGCATATGGTGACAAAAAGGACAAGCACACCACCGCTTCTGAAAAAAATCACTTCGCAAAAGCAAACACTCCTGCTAAGAAGACCGTAAAAGAATTCAGGAATTATTTCGAGGAAAAGAATATTGGTGATACCATCACTGTTGACATTTTCGCAGAAGGCGAAAAGGTTGAAGTAGTGGGTATTACAAAAGGTAAGGGTTTCCAGGGTGTAGTTAAACGCCACGGATTTTCCGGTGTGGGTGAGGGTTCTCACGGCCAGCACGACCGCCAGAGAGCACCAGGTTCCATTGGTGGATCTTCTTATCCTTCACGTGTATTCAAAGGCATGCGCATGGCCGGCCGTATGGGTACTGACAGGGTTAAAGTGAAAGGTCTGAAAGTCGTTAAGATTTTCCCTGACAAAAATTATATCCTGGTGAGTGGTTCCGTACCAGGTCATAACGGGTCAATCGTATTAATCCAAAAGTAGGACATGCCGGCGGAGGTCCGCTGATTGATAAAAAGGCGGCATACCCGCTGATTAAAAAAAGAACGAATCATGCAAGTAAAAGTTTTAAATATACAAGGACAGGAAACGGGCAGGTCTGTTGAACTTCCTGAAGATATCTTTGGCATCGAGCCAAACAACCACGCCATTTACCTGGCAGTTAAACAATACCTGGCTGCGCAGCGCCAGGGAACGCACAAGGTAAAGACCCGTGCCGAGGTACAGGGTGCCAGCCGCAAGCTGCACCGCCAGAAAGGTACCGGCGGATCCCGTAAGGGTAATATCCGTAACCCTTTATACAAGGGTGGTGGTACTATCTTCGGACCAAAGCCACACAAATACGATATCAAACTGAATCGTAAGGTGAAAGATCTCGCCAAGATGTCTGCTCTTGCGCACAAGGCACAGTCCAACAACATTTTTGTTGTGGAAGATGTGAACCTGGATGCTCCCAAGACCAAGACCTTCATGAACATCCTCAACAGCCTGAAGGTTGGTGACAAAAAAATCATTTTCGTTACTCCGGAATACAACGATAATATCTATATCAGCTCTCGCAACGTGCCTTCGGTACTAACTACTTTGCTGAGTGATGTAAATACTTATGATATCATGAATTCCGAAGCCCTGGTGCTCACTGAAAGTGCAGCCCTGATTTTTGGCGGAGAAGAAAAAGAAGAAAAAGCTTAATTATTAATAGAAAGATGAAATCGCAAGATTCCATCGCACTAACATAAAAAACAGAATAGCGATGAAACTTTCTGAAGTATTGATCAAACCGATCCTGACGGAAAAAGCAAATGGACAGCAGGACAAACTGCGCCGTTATGCTTTCAGGGTTGATCGCAGGGCTAACAAACTTGAGATCAAAAAAGCGATCGAAGAGTTTTACGGCGTGAACATCGTGGATGTGAACACACTGGTGGTTCCCGGTAAAAACAAAACCAGGTATACCAAAAAAGGATTCACCAAAGGACAGAAGCAGGCTTATAAAAAAGCCATGGTGACTGTAGCAGACGGAGAAACCATTGACCTGTATTCAGCGATCTAACCCCCTGCCCTGGAGGGGTATGGGAAAGTTCTTTAAATAAGGTAACAGACGCCGAGAATGTCTGATCATTAACAACCAGTCTTGAATAATTGATTTCATGACTATTTCAAAAACTCCCCTTTAGGGGGTGTTGGGGGAAAACATTATGCCATTAAAAAAGTATAAACCCATTACAGCCGGTACACGTTGGAGAATCGGCAATGCTTACACTGAGATCACCACGCACGAGCCTGAGAAATCCCTGCTTGAAAAAAAGAGCGGAACAGGCGGACGTAACTCATCTGGTCGCAGGGCCATGCGTTATATCGGTGGCGGTAACAAAAACATGTACCGTGTGATCGATTTCAAGCGTAACAAAAAAGATATCCCGGCTACTGTAGCCTCTATCGAATACGATCCGAACAGGACCACCTTCATCGCATTGCTGAATTATGCTGATGGAGAAAAAAGATATATCCTGGCTCCCCAGGGCCTCACAGTTGGTATGACCGTAGTAAGCGGTGATGCCGTAGCACCTGAACTGGGCAATGCGCTGTTGCTGAAAAACATGCCACTTGGTACCGTGGTTCACAACATCGAAATGCAGCCTGGCCAGGGTGGTAAGATCGCCCGCAGCGCCGGTGCTTCAGCGCAGTTGAGCAATAAAGAAGAAAAATACGCGGTGCTGAAAATGCCAAGCGGTGAATTAAGGAAAGTGCTGATCAACTGTTATGCTACTGTTGGTATCGCATCTAATAGTGACCACCAGTTGCAGTCTATGGGTAAGGCAGGACGTAACCGCTGGAAAGGTATCAAACCAAGAAACCGTGGTGTAGCCATGAACCCTGTAGATCACCCGATGGGTGGTGGTGAAGGCCGTGCATCAGGCGGACAGCCCCGCAGCAGGACTGGTCAGTACTCACGCGGATTGAAAACACGTACCAAAGGAAAAGGCAGCGACAAGCTGATCATCCAGAGGAAGAATGGTTCTAAACTGGCTAAATAAAATGTGATGATGCAACATCATCAAATTATAAAATTATCAAAATAAGATATGGCTCGTTCAATCAAAAAAGGTCCTTATGTAGCAGCTCATCTCGAGGGAAAAGTGCTCGCTATCAATGAAGGAAAGAACAAAAAAGGTGTGATCAAAACCTGGAGCCGTCGCTCTACGATCACTCCTGATTTTGTAGGACATACGTTTGCGGTGCATAACGGGAACAAATTCATTCCGGTGTATGTAACGGAGTTCATGGTAGGACATAAACTAGGTGAGTTTGCCCCTACAAGAAACTTTAAAGGTCACTCTAGTAAAAAGGGTTAATTGGCCGGGTGAATCTACAATGAATCACAGGCCCAAAACAATATAAAATGGGAGTTAGAAAAAAAATTGCGGCAGATGCCCGTAAGGAAAAAAGAAAGTCATATTTCGGTGCTACACTGAAAAACTATCCCACATCTCCACGTAAGATGCGTCTGATCGCAGACCTGATCCGTGGCATGCATGTAGAAAAGGCGCTGGCTGTTCTGGAGCATAATCCAAAACATTCATCAGAGCCCATGCGCAAGCTGGTATTAAGTGCAATCAATAACTGGAAACAAAAGAACGAAGGTGCTGATGAAGGCCAACTGGTTGTTGCTTCCGTATTTGTTGATGGCGCCAGAACACTGAAGCGTATGCGCCCGGCTCCCCAGGGCCGCGGATACCGTGTTCGCAAAAGAAGCAATCACGTAACTGTAGTGGTAGGTGATATCAACGAGCTGAAAGCAGCAAGGCAGAAACAGCCTAAAGTAATAGAAGCCGTTGAAGAAGAAACTGCAGCAACTGAAGTGAAAGCAAAAAAAGCTGCTCCCAAGAAAAGTGCTCCTAAAAAAGCCGCAGCGAAAAAGACAACAAAAAAATAATTAAACGCACAACCAATAAACATGGGTCAAAAAGCAAATCCAATTGGTAACAGGTTAGGTATCATCCGCGGATGGGAATCTAACTGGTATGGTAACAAAAAAGACTTCGCTCAGAAACTGATCGAAGACAATAAAATCAGAACCTACCTCAATGCCCGTATAAACAAAGGTGGCATTGCCAAGATCGTTATCGAGAGAACCTTAGGTAAGCTGATCGTAACCATCCATACTTCCAAGCCTGGTATCATCATTGGTAAAGGTGGTGGTGAGGTAGACCGCATTAAGGAAGAGTTGAAGAAACTTACCGGTAAGGAAGATGTGCAGATCAACATTCTTGAGATCCGCCGTCCCGAACTGGATGCGATGATTGTAGCAGATACGATCGCCCGCCAGATCGAGAACCGCATCAACTATAAAAGGGCCATCAAGATGGCGATTGCTTCCGCGCTCCGTATGGGTGCTGAAGGAATTAAAGTAAAAGTTTCCGGCCGTTTGGGTGGTGCCGAGATCGCCCGTACAGAGGAAATCAAGCAGGGCCGTACACCTTTGCACACTTTCCGTATGGATATTGACTATGCCAACGTATTCGCGCTTACTGTTTATGGTAAGATCGGTATCAAGGTATGGATCTGTAAAGGTGAAGTGCTGCAGAAGAGAGACCTGAACCCGAATTTCGTTGGTGGTAAAGAAGCAGGCGGAATGGGTGACAGAAGAGAAAGAAGAGACGACAGGGGTGGAGATTTTGGAGGCCGTGGCGACCGCAGGGGCGGACAGGGCGGAGGCAACTTTAACCGTGGTGGCGGCGGTGGCCGTCAGGGCGGACAAGGTGGTGGAAGGAGATAAGAGATCTCATCTCACAAAAGAATAACGATGGTGTTAGAAGCATCGTCAAATTATCAAAATATCAAATTGTAATAAATGTTACAGCCGAAAAGAACGAAGCACAGGAAAATGCAGAAAGGCCGCATGAAGGGCGACGCAAAAAGAGGTACAACCATCTCTTTTGGTTCCTATGCATTGAAAGCTTTGGAAGATCATTGGATCACTGACCGCCAGATTGAAGCGGCACGCCAGGCACTTACCCGCCACATGAAACGTGAGGGTAATGTATGGATCCGTATTTTCCCTGACAAGCCCATCACCAACAAACCTGCAGAGGTGCGTATGGGTAAGGGTAAGGGTAACCTGGAATACTGGGCTGCTGTTGTGAAACCAGGACGCATCATCTTCGAGATCGATGGTGTATCTGAAGTAGTGGCTCAGGGCGCATTGAAACTGGCTGCAGGCAAACTGCCTATCGCAACCAAGTTTGTAAAAAGGTATGACCTCGCCGAAGCATAAATCAAGGTGATATAGTGCCGGCGGAAGTGCGACGTTAATATTGCCTCTGCGGAATCAGGATCATCGAAATATCAAATTATATATCATGTCAAAGACAGTAGATTTTAAAAAAAGCATCCAGGGTTTGAACGAGCAGGACCTGCAGGCGCGCATCAAGGAAGATGAACTGCGTTTGAAGAAGCTTGAATTCGCCCATGCCATTTCTCCATTGGAGAACCCGGTAAGCATCCGCGGTTTACGCAGGGAGCTCGCCCGTTTGAAAACCGAATTAAAAAAGAAACAATTAGGATAGAACAGCCGCGAGCTATAAGCTGCGAGCACGAGAATAACTCGAAGCTCATAGCCCGGAGCTCAAAGCCTAAAGCTTAAGATATGTCTGAAACAACAAATACAGCAGCAGAAACCAGGAACCTGAGAAAAACCAGGATCGGTGTGGTTACCAGCAATAAAATGACCAAGACCATCACTGTTGCGGTTGAAAGAAAAGTGAAGCACCCGATCTACGGTAAGTTCGTTAAGAAAACGACCAGCTTCCATGCACACGATGAAAAGAATGAAGCAAGCATCGGTGATGTAGTGCGTATCATGGAAACCCGCCCCCTGAGCAAAACAAAGCGCTGGAGACTGGTGGAGATTGTAGAGAAAGTGAAGTAAGGCTATTGGCTGATGGCTTATGGCTGTTGGCTGGTGGTTAAAAGAATGAATTTTCAAATTTTTGTAAACGGGCTAATAGCTAAAAGCTAATAGCCAAAAGCTAAATAAAATGATCCAGCAAGAATCCCGTTTGAATGTAGCGGACAACAGTGGTGCCAAAGAAGTGCTTTGTATCCGTGTGTTGGGTAACAGTGGTCAGCGTTATGCAAGAGTCGGAGACAAGATCGTGGTAACTGTAAAGGATGCGATCCCTGCCGGCGGTATCAAAAAAGGTACGGTTGCCAAAGCGGTAATCGTTCGTACCAAGAACAAACTGCGTCGTAAAGATGGATCTTATATCCGTTTCGATGACAATGCCGTGGTAATTCTCAACGCTTCTGATGAGCCAAGAGGTACCCGCATCTTCGGACCAGTAGCACGTGAACTGCGTGATAAGGGTTATATGAAGATTATTTCCCTGGCGCCGGAAGTGCTATAAGCCATTAGCCATTGGCCATTGGCCATTGGCTGGGATGAGAGTCATTAAAAAATAAATAGTTCCTGGCAGTATCAGGAAATAAAATAAGAGCAAAATGAAAACAAGATTTAAAGCAAAGTACAATATCAGGAAAGGCGACCAGGTGGTTGTCATTGCTGGTGACGACAAAGATGTCAAGAAGCCACGCCTGGTAAAGGAAGTGCTTGTTGATGAAGGCAAGGTGCTGGTGGAAGGTGTGAACGTGATCACCAAGCATAGCAAACCTTCAGCCCAGAACACCAAAGGTGGCATTGTAAAAAAAGAAGCACCTATCAACATTTCCAATGTAATGCTGTGGGATGGCAAACAGGCTACCAAGGTGAAAAGGGATGTGCAGGGAGATAAAAAAGTTCGTGTATCTAAAAAATCTGGAGGGGTTATATAATCATGGCAAACTTAAAAGCAAAATATACTCCGAGATTAAAGAATAAGTATACTGAAGAAGTGGTGCCTTCTTTAATGAAGCGCTTTAGCTACACTTCTTCTATGCAGGTGCCCAAACTCGAAAAGATCGCCATCAACCGTGGTGTGAACGGCGCTGTTAACGATAAGAAGCTGATTGATATTGCGCTGGATGAGCTGACCACCATCAGTGGACAGAAAGCTATCCCTACCATGTCAAAGAAAGACATCTCCAATTTTAAACTGCGTAAGAACATGCCGATCGGCGCCCGTGTTACGCTGCGTGGAGAAAAGATGTATGAATTCCTTGACCGTTTGATTTCTGTTGCACTTCCGCGTGTACGTGACTTCAAGGGGATCAATGAAAAATCTTTTGACGGCCGTGGTAACTACACTATGGGTGTTACAGAGCAGATCATCTTCCCGGAGATTGATATCGACAAAGTGAACAGGATCACCGGTATGGACATCACCTTTGTAACCACAGCACAGTCGGACGAAGAAGCCTACGAACTGCTGAAGGAAATGGGAATGCCATTCAAAAACGTAAAAAAATAAATTGAAGGCCTGGTGTAATGAACAATTAACCGGGTTCAGATAAAAAAACGATGATGTTCAACAGTTCATCATCCAAACATCAAATTATCAAATCAAACAAATATGGCTAAAGAATCAGTAAAGGCCAGGCAACGCAAAAGGGAGAAAATGGTAGCTCAGTATGCTGAGAAAAGAGAAGCACTGAAAGCTGCCGGTGACTGGGCTGCATTGGATGCATTACCCAGGAACTCTTCAAAGGTTCGTTTGAAGAACCGTTGCCAGATGACCGGTCGTCCAAGGGGTTATACCCGTTATTTCGGAGTATCCCGTGTGGCGCTGCGCGACATGGCTTTGAATGGTAAAATCCCGGGCTTGAAAAAAGCGAGCTGGTAAGCCAACAGCCAATGGCCAATGGCCAATAGCTAAGGCAATCAAACATTAAATAATCAAACATCCAATTGTCCCGACGTGTCGGGATGTAGGAGGAACAAAATATGGTAACAGATCCTATTGCAGATTTTTTGACAAGAATTCGTAATGCGCAAATGGCAGGTCACAGGATTGTTGAGATTCCTGCTTCCAACCTGAAAAAGCGTATGACTGAAATCCTGTACAACCAGGGTTATATCCTCAAATACAAATTCGAGGACGACAACAAACAAGGTCTGATTAAGATCGCCCTGAAATATGATGCACAAACCAAGCAGCCTGCCATCCATTCTCTGGAGAGGGTAAGCCGTCCGGGTCTGCGTCACTACGCCAAGCCCGGTGAATTCCGCCGTGTGAAGAATGGTCTTGGTGTAGCCATCATCTCCACGTCAAGAGGAGTGCTTACCGATAAGGAAGCAAAAGCCCAGAATGTAGGTGGTGAGGTTCTTTGTTATATCTACTAAAAGCTAATGGCCAATGGCTGATAGCTCCGATACATTAAGCCGGACCTATAGCAGGCTGACCGGTCGGAAAAATTTGAATCGATAAACTTTAAAAGAAAAAAATTATGTCTCGTATAGGTAAAGCGCCCATCACAGTTCCTTCAGGTGTTACCGTAACAGTGGGTAAGGATAACGTGGTAACTGTAAAAGGCCCTAAAGGTGAACTGAAACAACCCATCGACCGCGATATCAACGTGGAAGTAAAAGATGGCACCATCAATATTACACGTCCAACTGACCAGATCCGTCACCGTGCATTGCATGGTTTGTCGAGAGCCCTTGTTGCCAACCTGGTAAAAGGTGTTACCGATGGCTATACCAAGAAAATGGAACTGATTGGTGTGGGTTTCAAGGCAGCCAACACAGGAAACATTCTTGACCTGGCCCTTGGTTATTCTCACAACATCATTTTCGAAGTTCCCAAAGAACTGAAAGTGGCCACTGAACAGTTGAAAGGGCAGAACCCTACCATTACACTGGAAGGTACCGACCGCCAGTTACTGGGCCAGGTAGCAGCCAAAATCCGCAGCTTGCGTAAGCCTGAGCCATACAAAGGAAAAGGCGTTCGCTATTCCGGTGAAGTAGTTCGTAAAAAAGCAGGTAAGGCAGCCGGTAAATAAAAGGTGAACAGGACCAGGTCCATTCACAATATCAATTTTCAAATTCTCCACGGCAGCATCGTGGGACTAAATAAAATAAAATGAGAACAGCTCAAAAGTTAACTAGGAGACAGAACATCCGCTACCGTATCCGCACTAAAATAAAAGGTACGGCGCAGAAACCGCGTCTTTCTGTATTCCGCAGCAATAAGGACATTTATGTGCAATTGATTGATGATGATAATTCCGTTACACTTGCGGCAGCATCTTCAAGAGATAAGGATATCGCTGCACAAACAGGAACCAAAACCGAAAAAAGCAAAATGGTAGGCCAGGCCATTGCCCGTAAGGCAAAGGAACTGGGACTTGAAGGTGTGGTGTTTGACAGGGGTGGCAACCTTTACCATGGACGTATCAAGCAGGTGGCTGAGGGTGCAAGAGAGGGCGGACTGATTTTCTAAACAGCTACAAGCTGCAAGCTGCAAGCTTCAAGACTCCGGTTCAGGTTTTTCCTCTTGATGCGTACAGCTTTGGCCTAAGCGCAATATCTAACTTAATTTTTAAGTATATAAAAATGGCAAAAGCAATTTTAAACAGAGTTAAAGCAGGCGATCTCGAATTAAAAGAGAAAGTAGTTGCTATCAATCGTGTGGTAAAAACTACTAAGGGTGGTCGTACGTTCAGCTTCTCTGCATTGGTGGTTGTTGGTAATGAACAGGGTGTTGTTGGCCACGGACTTGGTAAGGCTAAGGAAGTTCAGGAAGCCATCACCAAGGGCATCGAAGATGCAAAGAAAAACCTGATCAAGGTTCCTGTAATGCACGGCACCATTCCGCACGACCAGCTTGCGAAAGTTGGAGCAGCCAAAGTGCTGATCAAACCTGCTGCTCATGGTACAGGTGTAATCGCCGGAGGTTCCATGCGTGCTGTTCTGGAAAGCGCCGGTGTTACCGACGTACTCGCCAAATCACTCGGATCAGCCAATCCTCACAACGTGGTTAAAGCCACTTTTGAAGCCCTGGCCCTCTTGCGTGAGCCGATTTCTGTTTCCAAAACAAGAAGGATCGCTCTCAAGAAAGTATTTAATGGATAATTTTTGAAGACCATGCAGGCATTCAAGGCTGCACAGGAATCAAACCATAAACGAATTATACAATGAAAAAGATAAAGATCACTTTAGTTAAGAGCCCGATCGACAGGCCTGAGCGTCAGAAACTCACCCTGCAGGCACTGGGCCTGAACAAAATGAATGCTTCCAGGGAAGTGGAAGCCACTCCCCAGATCCTGGGTATGGTCCGCAAGGTGGAACATATGGTTAGTGTTGAGGAAGCTTGAGGCCAGTTAAAAGTTGAAAGTCGGTAGTCGGTAGTCAGTACAACTTCGGATTTTGACTTTTGACTTTTGACATTTGAATTTATTAATAATGCGAGGGGAGAAAAACCCCGTAAGTAAAAATCAAATACAATGCAACTACACAATTTACGTCCTGCAAAAGGCGCCGTTCACAAAGAAAAAAGATTAGGTCGTGGTGAAGCTTCCGGTAAAGGTGGCACTTCCACAAAAGGTAATAAAGGTGGCCAGAGCCGTGCCGGTTACAAAAGAAAAAGAGCACACGAAGGTGGCCAGATGCCCATCCAGCGCCGTGTTCCAAAACGTGGTTTCAAAAATCCAAACAGGATAGAATATAAAGTATTCAACCTTGGCCAGATCGACCAGCTTGTTGAGAAATACGGTATCAGCGATTTCAACCTGGAGAATCTTTATACCAATGGTTTAATCAACCAGACTGACAGGATCAAGATCTTAGGAAACGGAGAACTGAAAGCCAAACTCACCTTTAAAGTGAATGCCATCAGCGAAAAAGCAAAGCAGGCGATCGAAACGGCCGGTGGTACAGTTGAAATAGTGAAGTAATTTTCAGTAAATTGCAAGGCGCAGTTCATGCGTCTTTTTTTTCTTTAAGGACCGAAAACATTTCATTTTTCCGTGAAAAAATTCATTCAAACATTAAAAAATATCTGGAGCATCGAGGAATTGCGCGGCAAGATCCTTTTTACCCTGCTCCTGATTTTCATTTACAGGGTTGGTACGCATATCGTGTTACCTGGTATTGATCCGGAAGGAATTTCCGAATCCATGGCCAACTCCAACAACGGTATCCTCGGACTGATCGATACTTTCGCAGGTGGCGCTTTTTCACAGGCTTCCATTTTTGCCCTTGGTATCATGCCATATATCTCCGCCTCCATCTTCATGCAACTGGCCACCGTACTAGTGCCACAGTTCCAGAAAATGCAGAAGGAAGGAGAAAGTGGCCGCAAAAAGATCAACCAGTGGACCCGTTATCTTACCATCGCCGTTACTATCGTTCAGGCTTCTGCTTATGTTACCTACCTGGAGCAGATCACAAGGGACAGCGGCGGTATCGCAGAATCTTACAGTTCTTATTTCTGGCTATCTACCGTGTTACTCCTCACCGCAGGCACCATGTTCGTGATGTGGCTGGGTGAGAAGATCACAGATAAAGGTTTAGGTAATGGTACATCGCTGATCATCATGATCGGTATCCTTGCCCGCCTTCCCCAATCATTCGTTCAGGAATTGGTGGTGAAGTCAAATCCTGCTGGCCAGATCCTGATCTTCATCCTCGAGATTGTAATACTGATTGCCATTATTATGGGATGCGTATTACTGGTACAGGGTGTGAGAAAGATACCGGTCAATTATGCCAAGCAAATTGTAGGCAACCGCCAGTTCGGTGGTGCACGACAGTTCCTTCCCATAAAGGTGAACAGTTCGGGTGTAATGCCAATCATCTTTGCCCAGGCCATCATGTTCCTTCCAACTTTGTTCAACCTCACCAAATGGGGTACAACAGAAACCGGCCAGGGCATACAAAGGGTTTTCACAGATCCTTCCAACGTATGGTACATGACCATCTACTCGGTGGTAGTAATTGGATTTACCTTCCTTTACACAGCGCTTATTTTCAATCCCAAGCAGATTGCAGATAACCTCAAGCAGAATAATGGTTTCATTCCTGGTGTTAAACCAGGTCAGCCCACAGCGGATTATATCGGCCTGATCATGGACCGCATTACGCTTCCGGGCGCCATCTTACTGGCCTTTGTGGGAATTTTGCCAGGTATTGTACAACTCATGGGCGTGCAGCCTGGATTTGCTTCCTTCTTTGGTGGTACTTCCCTGCTGATTATGGTAGGTGTAATACTTGATACACTGCAGCAGATCGAAACACAGCTTCTCATGCGCCAGTATGATGGTCTCATGAAAAGCGGAAGGATACAGGGACGCACTGTAACCCAGGCCTCTTACTAGAATAAGCTTCTGCAAAGAAGTTGAAATAAAAAGCAAAGACCTGGTAAGAATACTTGCCGGGTCTTTGTTTATTAAAAGCATCAGCAAAAAGGTTTAAGCAGACTATGATTCATTATAAGAACAGCCAGGAAATAGAATTGATGAGGGAAAGTGCATTGCTCGTCAGCACCACGCTTTCAGAGGTCGCAAAAATGCTGAAGCCGGGAATGACCACGCTCGCCATTGATGTTTTTGTAGGTAATTTCCTGAAGGACAATAAAGCCGTGCCTTCCTTTCTCAATTTTAATGGTTATCCTTTCAATTCCTGCATATCAGTGAATGATGTGGTGGTACATGGCTTTCCCGGGAGTTATGAACTGAAAGAAGGCGATATCGTTTCAGTGGATGTAGGCGTATTCAAGAATGGTTTTCATGGCGATCATGCCTATACTTTTATGATCGGCAGGCCGGCTGATGCAGTGATCCAACTTGTAAAAATCACGAAGGAATCTTTATACAAAGGCATTGAAAAAGCCATTGCGGGCAACCGTATTGGCGACATAGCTTACGCCATCCAGGAACACACCGAAAAAAAGTATGGATATGGAGTGGTGAGGGAGCTGGTAGGTCATGGACTCGGACGCAATATGCACGAAGAACCCCAGGTTCCTAATTATGGTAAAAGAGGTTCAGGTACGGTGTTGAAAGAAGGCCTGGTGCTGGCCATTGAGCCCATGATCAATATGGGCAGGAGGGAAGTTTTCACCGATAGTGACGGTTGGACGGTGCGTACAAAAGATGGCAAACCTTCCGTGCATTTTGAACATGATGTTTGTGTGAAAAAGAACGAGGCGGATATACTTTCCGATTATGCACCGATTGAAGCAGCAGAAAAAGCCAATCCCAATTTGTTTTGCGATTATTGAGATGATGTTCAGGTGAGAATTTATGTTCATCTAATTAATTAATCATCATTCATGTCATCATATCCCCGGCCTGCTTCGGTTTCTCCTGTTTTGATAGTTGTAGGCGCGGGTGCTGCCGGTTTTTTTTGCGCTGTAAACGCAGCCCGCCTGAATCCTTCCCTGCATGTAATCATCCTTGAAAAAACTTCTTCATTTTTATCCAAGGTAAGAATATCTGGTGGTGGGCGTTGCAATGTAACCCATGCGATGGACGATATAACGGAGATGAGTAAACGATATCCAAGGGGACAACATTTTGTAAAAAAATCCTTTCATGAATTTTTTACCCAGGATACCATCAAATGGTTCGAAGAAAGAAATGTAAAACTCAAAACTGAGAAGGACGGACGCATGTTCCCTGTCTCGGATTCATCTTCAAGTATCATCAATTGCCTTGTGAATGAAGCCAATCTTTATGGTGTAGATATCAGGTTGAACACACCGGTTTCATCTATCAGGAAGAGTGAAAAATTTGAAGTGCATACATCTTCGGGACAGGTTTTTTCTGCGGATTTTGTTTGCATCGCCTGTGGGGGTTTTCAAAAGTCTGTAATGTTTAAATGGCTTCTTGAATTGGGACATACTCATGCGGAACCAGTGCCTTCACTGTTTACGTTCAACCTGCCCCAGCATCCCATAACAAAACTGATGGGTGTGAGCGTGGAGAAAGCCAGGGTAAAAATTGAAGGAACCAAACTCGTGGAAGAAGGCCCGGTATTGATTACACACTGGGGATTGAGCGGTCCGGCTGTGCTTCGCCTGAGTGCCTGGGGTGCACGCCTGCTGGCTGAAAAAAAATATGAATTCATTGCTCATGTAAACTGGCTGCCCGGCTTCAATGAATCAGAATTGAAAGACCAGTTCAGGTATTCAAGAGAAGGACAAGCTTCCAAAAAGATCTGTAACCAGAACATGGGTTTACCGCAGCGATTATGGGAATTTTTTCTGGAGCAGTCGGGTATCAGTGCGGAGGCAAGATTTGCTGATATTTCTTCCAAAGCCGAAAACCTGCTGGTAAAAAATCTTATTGACTATACTGTCACCGTGAAAGGCAAAACTACTTTCAAAGAAGAATTTGTAACTGCAGGCGGCATCAATCTGAATGAAGTGGATGCTCATACGATGATGAGCAGGAAGGTGGAAAATTTATACTTTGCCGGTGAAATACTGGATGTGGATGGCATTACTGGTGGATTCAATTTTCAGCATGCCTGGACGAGCGGGTTTATTGCGGCGAAGACGGTGGCGGGAAAGGCGTGAATCGTGAATCGTGAGGAGTGAATCGTGAGACGTGATTTGCCAACTGGAATCTATGTGATAGGGCGGATTTGATGTAATGCCTGGGCTGTTTTTTACCATTTGTTGGATCCATAGCAATCCTGCTAATCTGCTATTTCGTGCAATTCAAAATAAAAAGTTTTAGATACTTCTCAATCGGGAGCTAAACCACGAAAAATCAAACCTTTATAACTAACGGAATTCTAACAAAAAACCACGCCTAAAAATCCGATTCCCGCCGCATTTAGCCTATTTTTGCAGCCCCGTACAAAAACAACGGGAATTTTTATGGAAGAAAATCAAATTGTTAACCAGCCAGCCGGCGAGGCAGGCTCAAACGCTGAAGGCCAGGAGCAGGCATCTGCACAGGCAGAAACTGCTACAGCGACATCAAATGTACCTGTCCAGGCGCCTGTTGAAGAACGCGTAGCAACAGCGCATGATGATTTTGACTGGACCATTGACAAACGCAACGTGGCCAGTTACACCAACGAAGAAAAAGAGAAGTATGACAAAGTGTATGAAAACACTTTCGTACAACTCAACGATGGTGAAATGATCAAAGGCACTGTAGTTGGTATCACAAAAACTGACGTGGTGCTGAACATCGGATTCAAATCCGATGGCCTTGTTTCCCTCAACGAATTCCGCGACATCCAGGGACTGAAAGTAGGTGATGAAGTGGAAGTGATGGTAGTGGAAAAAGAAGACAGGGACGGCAACCTGAATCTCAGCCGCAAACAGGCGCGTATCACACGTGCATGGGAGCGCATAGTTGAGATCCACAAAACAGGTGAGATCGTTACCGGTACTGTTACCAGCAAAACCAAAGGCGGTCTGATCGTAGATGTATTTGGTATGGAGACCTTCCTGCCAGGTTCACAGATTGACGTGAAGCCTGTAACGGATTACGACCAGTTTGTTGGCAAAACAATGGAGTTCAAAGTGGTTAAGATCAACGAAGCCATTAAGAACGCGGTTGTATCGCACAAAGCGCTTATTGAATCTGACATCGAAGCACAGCGTGCACAGATCATTGGTAAACTCGAGAAAGGCCAGGTGCTTGAAGGAACTGTTAAGAACATTACAGACTTCGGTGCATTCATGGATCTCGGCGGACTGGATGGTTTGCTGTACATCACAGATATTTCATGGGGCCGCATCAACCACCCAAGCGAGGTGCTGAAACTGGACCAGAAAGTGAACGTGGTAGTTCTCGATTTCGACGACGAGAAAAAACGTATCTCTCTTGGTCTGAAACAACTTACCCCGCATCCATGGGATGTGCTGCCTGAAACCATTTCAGAAGGCTCTATCGTTAAAGGCCGCGTGGTGAACATTGAAGACTATGGTGCTTTCCTTGAAATTCTTCCGGGAGTTGAAGGTCTTGTACACGTGTCTGAAATCACATGGGCAAATACCCCGATCAATGCCAAAGAATTCTTCAAACTCGGCGACGAGCATGAAGCAAAAGTGGTAACACTTGACAAGGATAACAGGAAAATGAGCTTGTCTATCAAGCAGCTTTCCGATGATCCATGGAGCGATATCGAAACCAAATTCCCTGAAGGCAGCCGTCATTCCGGTGCTGTGAAGAACATCACCCCTTACGGTGTGTTTGTTGAACTCACAACTGGTATTGGTGGTATGATTCATATCTCTGACCTGAGCTGGCTCAAACGTTTCAACCACCCAAGTGAATACACCAAGGTTGGTGAGAACATTGAAGTTGTGATCCTGGGCATTGACAAGGATAACCGTAAACTTCAACTGGGACATAAACAACTCGAAGAAGATCCCTGGAATAGCCTGCAGGATACTTTTGCTGTAGGTTCTGTACACGAAGGAACAGTTTTGCGTAAAGACGATAAAGGCGCGATCGTTCAGTTGCCCTATGGCCTGGAAGGTTTTGCTCCTAACCGTCACCTTGCCAAAGAAGATGGCAAGAGCGTAGGCGCTGATGAAACTGCACAGTTCATGGTTATTGAGTTTGACCGCAACGAAAAACGTATCGTGGTTTCTCATGCAAGAATCTGGGAGCAGGTGAAGATCGAAGAAAAAGATGCTCAGCGTAAAGAAGCAAGAGCTGAAGCTGATGTAACCAAGAAAGCAGTGAAAAACCTGCAGAGCAAAGTGGAGAAACCAACACTTGGCGACCTTGGTGCACTGGCACAGATCAAGGAAAGACTGCAAAAGGAAGAGAAAGGTGGAGCGGCAAAGTCTGATACACCGGAAACAGAAGGTTAATAACTTCGACTTCGTAAATATGCTTTAGTAAAAAGGCTGATCAATTGATCAGCCTTTTTTTTAGTTTCAAGGGTTTTTTATTTAAGGGCGAATACCACGTTCACCTCGTATTTGAGTTTGATCTTTTTAAAATCAGCCTGTGGGGCATCATTGATACCACCCTCGTTGGCTCTCATTTTTAAATTGGAAACCGTATTGTAATAAGGCTGGTAGAATTCATTTGGCTCACTGATGGTTACCGCGACTGAAATGTTTTCACCGATGGCCTCGGCCAGGTAAATGGCTTTTTCTTTCGCAGCTTTCACCGCTTCGATCTTCAATTGTTTCCTGATAGATTCCAACTGGCTGTGAGAAGTGCGCTGCACAAAAAAGTTCTGCGTGGCTTCATCGTTCAGTTTATCAACTAACTGGTCAACCTGCGCGCTGCTTTTCAGTTTCACCTGGTAGGCAATGGAGGCATAAAGCTCGTCTTTCAGCTTATTCTTTTTGCGCCACCATGGGTTCCCATTCAGCCCGTCATAGGAAGCGATGGTAACAGCGCTGTCGGGCAGTCCCATAGAGCGCACGGCCGCCAGGAATTCCTGCCTGATTTTGTCGATGGCAATCTTTCCCTGTCCTTTTTTCTCGTATTCTTTCAGATCTACCTGCACATAAATTTCGTCAGGAGTAATTTCCATTTCCGAACTTCCGTTCACTGTGATGGTACGTGGAAAGGGCTGCTGGATCGTTTGAGCGCTCATCCCTGTAGCAAGAAAGGCACTCATTAATAATAGGTACATTGATTTCATGGCATTAAATTTTTAAAAGGATGTTGGGGTTGAGGCGATTACATAAATGCCCGGTAAAACGGCGCAGGAGTTAACATCTCATAAACACTTAACTTTAATAATCAATTTTGCCTGCCAATGAATATTTGGAAAAAACTTGCTGAGTACAAACTTGTACGAAAGATTGTTTATGCCATTGTCGGGATCGTTAGTTATCCCGGCCTGGCCCTGGTTAACAAGATCAGGATCAGGGGAACGGAGCACATAGAAAAGCTTCCCAAACAGAATGTTCTTTTTGTAAGTAACCACCAGACGTATTTCGCGGATGTGATCACCTTCCTGCATATTTTCTGCGCAGTAAAATGGCGCAAGCGCAATCGGCTGGGTGTTCCTTATTATTTGTTGAATCCATTTACCAGGGTTTATTATGTAGCTGCTGAAGAAACCATGAAAAGTTCAATCATCAGCCGCATGTTCACGCTTGCTGGTGCACTTACTGTAAAACGAACCTGGAAAAAAGACGGGGGGGAAGTCAGAAGGGGGCTCGATCCAAGCGATACACGTAAAATTGAAAGATCGCTTAACAAAGCCTGGGTGATCACCTTCCCGCAGGGAACTACCAAACCCTTTGCACCGGGACGGAAAGGCACAGCCTACATCATCAAACACTGCCGCCCCATTGTGGTACCTGTGGTGATCCAGGGCTTCTGGAGAGCCTTCAATAAAAAAGGGCTGACATTCAAAAAAAAGGGAACACGTCTTTCCGTAACTTTTAAAGCGCCGCTTGCTATTGACTATGAGGCGCCGGCAGAAGAAATACTGAAGCAGATCATGGATGCCATTGAACAAAGTAAGGAATACATGCTCAAAGGCGCCCATCACTGGAAGACCAGCGAAGAACCTGTACTGGCGAAAGCTGCGCAATTCTGAGATACATTATCAATCAATTTTTTTTTATGGCAAAACAAACAAGGATTGGACTTGATGCAAATCTTTCAAAAGACCTGGCAAGCCAGTTGAACATCCTGCTCGCGAATTACCAGGTGTTTTATATCAACGCCAGGGGCCTTCACTGGAATATTACCGGTGAAAAATTTTTTGAGCTGCATGCCAAGTTTGAAGAGATTTACAATGATCTGCTGGTGAAGGTAGATGAAGTGGCAGAGCGCATCCTGACGCTGGGGTACACTCCGCTTCACAGTTTTTCTGATTACCTGGAAACAGCAACCATAAAAGAAGCCCGGAATATTTCTGACGGTAAAAAAGCAATGCAACACGTACTTGATAGTTTTGCCAGCCTCATTTCACTGGAGCGTAATATACTTGAACTGTCAGCCGAGGCAGGCGATGAGGGTACCAATGCACTGATGAGTGATTATATCCGGGAACAGGAAAAACTGGTCTGGATGTACACTGCCTATCTCAAATAATGATTAGCCAGGGAGGGTGGTTGAATACCGAGTGCCAGGTTTCTTATTTGATAAAAAGTGATTTGAGTTCGATTGCATCATCGGGCTTCATTTTTCCACCGAGGATCAGTCTTACCTGCCGGCGCTGGAGCGCTCCTTCAAAAAGCCTTTTTTCCTCTTCCGTTTCCGGGATCAGTTGCGGCACCACCCGCGGCCTGCGGTTGGGATCTAAGGCCACGAAAGTATAATAGGCTTCGTTGCTCTTGTATTTGAACTGCTGCTGGAAATCCTCTCCCCATACTTTTAAATGGATCTCCATCGAAGTATTGAAGGCACGGCTTACTTTGGCCTCGATGTGAACGGTATTACCAAGTTTGATCGGGTTTTCAAAAGAGATATTATCCACTGATGCGGTAACCACCGGTGCATTGCAATGACGCTGTGCCGCAATTGCCGCTGCTATATCCATCCAGTACATCAACCGGCCTCCCATAAGATTGCCGAAAACATTGGTATCATTGGGCAGAACAATCTCGGTCATCATGGTGAAACTGTCGATAGGCTTTCTTACTTGCATAGCTGGAATTGAATGGCGAAGTTAGCGGTAATAGAGTAACTTTATGATTATGGCAAAACTGAAAAAATATACAAGTTTTGTAGGATTGAAACTAGATTCGAAATCAAGTAATATGAATCCGCGTCCAGATATTGCTTTTTCGGAATTCGAAGCTTTTTTAAAAAAATTACAAAGCGAATATTCCAAACAAAAGAAGGTTAAAACCCAAAATGGAAAACAGCCTAATAGATAATATTCTGACTGTTTGCAGAACGCTTAATAAATTTTCAGTAGAGTATATAATAGTCGGAGGGACCGCGGTTGCCCTACACGGTTACTATAGACATTCCATGAACACAGTTGGCGAAATAGCTGAAAAACCTGATTTAGACTTTTGGTATAACCCAACTTATGACAACTACTTTAGACTTTTGAATGCTTTAGAGGAATTAGGACAAGATGTTACGGAGTTTAAAAACGAGCAAATGCCTAACCCTAAAAAATCATTTTTCAGGTTCGAGTTTGAAAAATTCACACTCGATTTTTTGCCGGAATTAAAACTATCTCTAAGGTTTCGATCTGCATACAATAGAAAAGAAATTGTTTCTCTGGATGAAACCAAAATTCCTTTTATAAGCTATGAAGACCTGGTCCTTGATAAAAAAGCGAATGCTAGGGCTAAAGACCTAACTGATATTGAGCGGCTAGGCAGAAGTAAAAAAAACGAAGAGTAAACAAACCCTAATCGCGAACATACTGTAGATGCACTAGGTGCTGAATAATAAGTTCGAAACATATTACTTCTAATAGGCATCGTGACTCTAAGTGGAGCCCAGTTCTTCAAATACAGCTCTATTGGCAATAGCTTCCAGCGTAGGTGAAGCATATACCTGCGAAGAGAAAGAACCGGCATTTATAAATTATCTCTGTTATAGTTTAGTGCTTTAGCCTTTTGCTTCGGAAAATATTTTCTACTTTTCCATCCCTAATCATTCACCATGAAAAAAAAGATAGCCCTCGTTACAGGTGGTTTCTCAGGAGAGGCCGTGATTTCCTACCGTTCTGCCAACACAATTTTCAACCATCTCGATAAAGAAAAATTTGAGGTTTACAAGATCGATGTTAATACAGAGGGCTGGTTTTACGAGGACGCTGGTGGCCAGAAAGGCGAGGTGGATAAAAATGATTTTACCATAATGGTGCAGGGGGAGAAAACCGGTTTTGACGTGGTTTTCATTGGCATGCACGGCACCCCTGGTGAAGACGGTAAACTACAAGGATATTTTGATGTACTGGGACTGCCTTATACCTCCTGCAACGCGGCTACATCGGCTATCACTTTCAATAAACGTTATACAGTGGCGGTGGCTGCCATGGCTGGAATTGGGGTAGCCAAATCCGCACACCTCTTCAGGCACACCCCTTATAACCTGGATGAGATCCTTTCCACCCTGCAGCTCCCTTATTTTGTGAAACCCAATAATGGTGGATCTTCCATTGGCATGAGCAAGGTTACAGAAGCAGGACAGTTGAAAGAATCGCTTGAAAAAGCTTTTAAGGAAGACGACCAGGTGCTGGTGGAAGAAATGATACAGGGAAGGGAATTTACTGTGGGTGTGTTCAAATCCAGGGGTGAGATTACGGTGCTGCCTATTACTGAAGTACGGTCACACAAGGAATTTTTTGATTTTGAGGCGAAGTATGGAGGAATGTCAACCGAGACCACGCCGGCTGAAATACCCTCCGACTGGGTTGCCAACCTGGAAGCCGCTGCCAAAAAGATCTATACCGTTTTCAACTGTAATGGGGTGGTTCGGATCGATTTTATTTACAACGAGCAGCAGGGCAGGCCCTATATGCTGGAAATCAATACCATTCCGGGCCAGAGCGATGCCAGCGTGATCCCGCAGCAGGTGAGGGCAAAAGGTTGGGAACTGAAGGATTTTTATACACGGCTGGTTGAGGAAGCATTAGGTAACCGTTAAAATTGATTGTGTTCACAATAATAAATTCAACCGGCCTGGTTCTTGCCCGGTCCTGCGCTTTGATTCATTTTAATATATTGCATTCCCAAACTGGTATCCCTGCATGATCAAAAACATTACCCGGCGCCCGCTCTGGTTCAACATCCTGGTAGGCATCGGCATCATCGTACTCTTTTTCCTCATTTTCATGTTTTCCCTGAAATGGATCACCCGTCACGGTGAATCCAAAACGGTTCCTGCCGTTACGGGAAAGTTCATTGATGATGTACAGCAGCAGCTTTCAGATGGCGGCTTTGAACTCGTGATCCAGGATTCAGTGTATTACGATTCCATCAAACCAGGTATTGTCATTAAACAATTTCCTGAGGCCGACCAGGTGGTGAAAGTGAACCGTACGGTCTATGTGATGATCAACCGTTTTGTTCCGCCGGATGTAAACATTCCCAATATTATTGGTGCGCAGCTCAGGAGCGCTGAGATGAGTCTCAACAGCCTTGGACTCAAACTGGGTGATACTACTTCCAAGCGGGATTTCGCAAAGGGCACAGTACTGGAAATGCTGGTGAATGGCCAGCCGGTAAAGCCGGGAGATAAGGTGAAAGTAGGTACCCGGATTGATATGGTGATCAGTGGTGGTATCCCCAATGAGGATGCCATGTCGGTGCCTAATTTATTTGGTATGCCTTACGATGAGGCAAGGATCTACCTCGAATCGCTGGGTCTTACCCTTGGCAGCGTGGTGCCTGATCCGGGTGTAACGGACAATGCTTCTGCTTTTGTGTACAGGCAACATCCCGAACCCAAAACACCGGATGGCGTCCAGGTTTATATCAGGCCGGGCCAGATGGTGGATATATTTTTGAGCGCCCAAAAACCTGTGAGGGATACCACGCAGAACAGGCTTCCTGAAATTCCTTAATCATGAAACATATTACAGTAGAAGAACTCAAGGCCAGGATGGACAGCGGTGAAAAGATCAACCTGATCGACTGCCGCGAACCTCATGAGTACGAAGAAGCCAACCTGGGTGGCAAACTGGTTCCGCTAGGAAAGATCCAGACCATGCAGGTCGAAGAGATTGAAGACCTCAAAGACGAAGAAGTGATTGTTCACTGCCGCAGTGGGCAGCGCAGCCAGATGGCCTGCATGGTGCTTGACCAGATGGGATTCAGTAATACGGTGAATGTTACCGGGGGCATACTGGCATGGAAGGAGAAGTATGGCCTTTAGCCATTAGCCAATGGCCAGTGAATCAAATTCGAAAATTCATTGGCCTCATCATCCAGTTCTTATTTGTTATCAAAACGCATTTAAATACTGTAGTTCAATTGCCAAAGGCCACTGGCTAATGGCTAATGGCCAATGGCCTTTGGCCGGCTATAACCTCACATTCACTCCCACCATCCAGTTCCTTCCTGCCATCGGGAAATAGTAATTCTCAGTTATCAGGTCGCCTCCATAGATATAACTAAACGTATACCCATTCGGTTCGTATAAATGGTTGAAGATATTGTTGACCTGGAAAATGAGGTCCAGGTTTTTTATATACTTATTTTCTGCCTGGAATATAAATCTTGCATCCTGCTGGTAATAGGCATCCAGTTTCCTGGATTCATTGGAAGTATTATCCAGGAATTGTTTGCCCACGTATTTTGCCGGCAGGTCGACCTGTAAATTTTTGAAAGGCGACAGGGTTACTGTCGCTGCACCCACCACGGCTGGTGAGAAGGCGATATCGGTTTTTTTGTACAGGATCATTTTTTGTCCGCCTGCATCATAATCATCAATGAATTCAGTAAGATTCTTTACCTGGTTCCTGCTCAGGGTAAGATTGGCAGTACCACGCAGCCATTCATTAAGCACAATTGCTCCCTGCAATTCAATTCCCAGCCTGTAACTTTCCGGGATGTTCACCCTGGTATAAGCACCTACATCATTGATCTTGCCGGTGAGTACCAACTGGTCCCTGTAATTCATATAATAGAGATTGGCAGACCATGAAGCGTGGACTGCTTTTCTTTCAAGTCCCAATTCAAAATCGTGTAGCCGTTCCCGTTTGGGCTGCTGTTGGGCACCGGCTTCAAAATCATCACGGTTGGGTTCCTTGTTGGCCATGGCATAGGAGGTATAGGCCGTCCAGTTGTTGCGGCTGTAGGTGAGTCCCAATTTGGGATTCCAGAATCCATAACGGTTGTTGATCACGAGGGATTGATTATCCCTGAACCCTTCCAGGTTGTAACCCACCTGCCTGTATTGGAGATCTGCAAAACTTTGCCAGAACCTGCCAAAACCCTGCTGCCATTTGCCATAAAAACTCGCATCCGTTTTTTGCGCGGGTAAGCGGTACCATTGCTGCGAAGGTTCATCCAGCCCATGCTCTGCCCAAATGATTTTGCCAATATGGTATCCTTTGTATTGAGTGATGGAACCACCTGCTGTTACCTGTGTTCTTTCTTTTCGGTACTGGAATGAAAACACATCACCATAATAATCATTATCCAGCCATAATTGTCTTACCAGGTCGGTTTCTAAAATGATGGTTGAGCCAACAGTCCTGGGAGGCAACCCGTAATCCGTATAATTTTCACCGGCCTTGTATTGTTCATAGAATCCTTTGCCTTTTACAAGGAACACGGCATTGGAAAAATCAATATGAGGTGTAAGTTTCTGGTTGTAAAAGAACTGGAAATGATCCTGGTTGTAATTATCTGTTTCATTTTCGTACGGCTCACCGGGTTTTTCCATGCCCGCGTAATTAACTGTACGGTTATTTACCAGGTCGGCCTCCGAAACACCGTTCCAGGCCTGGTAGGTTTTTTCGGCGCCTGAAAAAATATTCAGTCTCAGTTCACTGCCACCGGAGAGGTAAGCAGTGGAAAAATAAAATGAAGAAAGTTTGGTGCTGGCCCTGTCAATATAGCCATCGCTGCTGATGCGCGACAGGCGGATGTCGGTAGTAAAATGATTACCTAGTAATCCGCTGCCTGCTTTTACGGTATGCTTCCAGGTATTGAAGGAACCATAGCTGTTGTTGATCTCCGCATAAGGAAGCCTGTTGACCTCATTGGTACTGAGGTTGATGCTGGCGCCAAAAGCACCCGGGCCATTGGTGGATGTGCCTACGCCGCGCTGTACCTGCAGGCTGCTCACGGAGGATGCAAAATCGGGCAGGTTCACAAAAAAAATACCCTGGCTTTCCGCGTCGTTGTAAGGTATGCCATTCAGGGTCATATTGATCCTGGTGGCATCGGTTCCCCTGATGCGGATGCCCGTATATCCGACCCCGTTTCCGGCATCTGAATTCACAATTACCGATGGGGCCTGGTTCAGTAAAAATGGTAGGTCCTGGCCCAGGTTTTGACGGGCGATCTCTTTTTTTCCAAGGTTGGTTTTGGCGAAGGGCGCCATGGCTCCTGCCCTGATGGCTTTGATCTCAACAGGGTCCATAAGTGTATCGGCCTGCTGGCCAAAGGAAGTTACCGATAACAGCATGAAGAAAGGCCATAGAATTCTTTTCATCTCAATCATTTTAATAGAGGGGTAATGGAGGTGAGAGAAATTCAAAATGAGAGAGGCCTGGCTGCAGGCTGCGATAAATTAAATTTCTCCCTGCGCAGGCATTACCCTGATCAGGTGCAACGGGTTTGATCTCAGCCTCCCGAACTAGTCGGGAAGCACCCCGGATACGCTGAATTGATGTCAAAAATAGGACAGAATTTTTCCATTTGCTGTAACTGTTTTTCTTTTCAGCCGTTTTACAGGAAATCAAAACCATGAAATTGTTTTATACACTGCTTTTTTCCGCTCTGTGCTCTGGGGCAAAGGCCCAGAAAACCATCAATGATCCCAATGTAGCCCTGCGCACTGTGGGAGCCTATCACAGTATCGAGGTGGCCGGGGGCATTGATCTTTACCTGAGCAAGGGAGAGGCTGCCGTAGCGGTGAGTGCAAAGGATGCGGAAACAAGAGATCATATCCGTACCGAGGTGAAGGATGGAGTTCTCAAGATCTATTATGATGTAAAAGAAGGTATCAAACTGGGCTTCAATCAAAAAATGCTGAGAGCTTATGTTTCCAGCCCCACACTCAGGGAATTATCTGTAATTGGCGGATCCAATGCTGTTATTGATGGTACACTGAAATCAGATGAATTGACCATTAAACTGATTGGCGGATCAGACCTGCATGGTGATGTGGATGCAGGTAAACTGAAAATAGAACTGGTAGGAGGGTCTGACCTTTCCATTTCAGGAAAGGCTGGCCAACTGGATATAGAAGCCACAGGCGGATGTGATATGAACGGAAATGATCTTTTTGCTGAAATATGTGTGGTGAAGGCAGTTGGTGGCTGCGACATCAGCGTAACTGTAAATAAAGAAATTTCAGCAGAGGCCATTGGCGGCAGTGATGTGAACTGGAAGGGGCCGGCTTCTGTGATCAAATCAAAAACAGCAGGTGCGGGAAAAGTTTCTCACAGATCATAAACAGCGATACAACACAAGGAAGGCCCCTGTTTTTACAGGGGCTTTGTTATACAAAAGCAAATGATCCTGAATTCTTTTGGCAGTGAACAACTGCCGGCCTATATTTGCAACCCACATCGCGAAGTAGAGCAGCGGTAGCTCGTCGGGCTCATAACCCGAAGGTCGGAGGTTCGATCCCTCCCTTCGCAACTAAGCCTCGCAAGAGGCTTTTTTTATGGATGCCAGTGAAGCCACCCTTCTTACCGTCCTATTTAATTTACTCTAAATTTGCCGGTCAATCATTCAGGTGAAATCAGGATTCGTCAACATATTCGGTAAACCCAACGCAGGCAAAAGCACTTTGCTGAATGCCCTGATGAAGGAAAAACTGGCGATCGTTTCTTCCAAAGTGCAAACGACCCGTCACCGCATCAAAGGCATCCTCACCACGCCCGACTACCAGGTAATCTTTTCCGATACACCGGGTATTATCGACCCCAAATACAAGCTGCATGAAAAAATGATGCAGGCTGTGAGGTCAGCCCTGGAAGATGCGGACCTTGCCCTGCTGATTGTAGATGTGAAGGATAATTTTGAGGAGGCTGATGCCATATTCACCGGTTTGAAACTGAAAGTGCCTGCTTTTGTGCTGTTGAATAAAGTGGACCAGGTAAGCAGGGAAAAACTGGAGGAAGCGCAGAAATTTTTCGCTGAAAAGAAATATGCAAAAAAGGTGATCGGGGTTTCCGCACTCACCGGGCAAAACCTGGATTTGTTATTGAAGGAAATTATTGACTTTCTTCCTGAAGGCATGCCTTTTTTCGATGAAGAGGAAATCTCTGACCTGCCTACCAAATTTTTTGTGGCGGAAATTATCAGGGAAAGAATTTATGCCCTGTTTGAAGATGAGATTCCCTATCACACAACCGTAACCGTAAATGAATTCAAACAGAAATCAAGCCTGGTAAAGATCAGGGCGGAGATCATTGTACAGCGTGAATCACAAAAGGCCATCATCATTGGTGATGGAGGTAAAATGATCAAGGCCATTGGCTCAGACGCGAGAAAGGAGATCGAGCAGTTCATTGACCAGAAAGTATTTCTCGAACTGTTTGTAAAGGTGCGGCCGAAATGGAGAGAGAATGATCTTTACCTGAAAGAATACGGGTATTGAAAAGCCAATAGCCAATAGCCAACAGCCATTGGCCATTGGCTCAACCAATTTTATAGCAACACTCAAAATCAATTATGGCATTTACCGTAGCAATCGTAGGCAGGCCCAATGTAGGGAAAAGCACCCTGTTTAACCGCCTGCTCGAACAACGAAAAGCGATCGTGGAAGATACACCTGGTGTAACCCGTGACAGGCAGTATGGCATATCGGAATGGAATGGAAAGAGTTTTTATGTGATTGATACGGGTGGTTTTGTGCCTGATAGCGAGGATATTTTCGAACGTGAGATCCGCAAGCAGGTAGAAGTAGCCGTTGAAGAAGCCAGCGTGATCCTGTTTATTGTTGATGCTGCCACAGGTATTACGGATCTTGATGATGCCATGGCTGATGTGCTGCGTCGATCTACCAAACCTGTGCTGCTGGTAGTGAACAAGGTAGATAATAATGAACGACTTATGGAAGCCGCTGAATTTTACAGTCTTGGCTTTGATAAAATATTTTTTATCTCTTCCATCAGTGGCAGCGGCACCGGTGAGGTATTGGATGAAGTCACATCCCTGATGAAAGATGAACCGGTGGCGATAGAAGAAGAAGGCCTTCCCAAATTCGCCATCATTGGCCAGCCCAATGTTGGTAAATCCTCCCTGCTCAATGCACTTATTGGCACGGAACGCACGATTGTGAGCGATATCGCGGGCACTACCCGTGATACCATCCATACCAGGTATAAATTATTTCAGAAAGATTTTATACTCATTGATACGGCCGGCATCAGGAGGAAAGCCAAGGTGCATGAAGACCTTGAATTTTATTCTGTGATCAGGGCTATCAAAGCACTTGATGAAGCGGATGTTTGTTTGCTGATGCTGGATGCTGAAAAAGGCATCACGGCCCAGGACCTGACTATCTTCAGCCTTGCTGCCCGGAAAGGAAAAGGCATTGTTGTACTGGTGAATAAATGGGACCTGGTGGAGAAAGAAACCAATACAGCGAAAGAATATGAAAAGGTACTCAAGCAAAGAATGGCACCGTTCAATGATGTCCCCATCCTTTTTATTTCAGTAAAAGATAAAACCCGCATCTTCAAGGCTATCGAGGTGGGACTTGAAGTTTATGATAACCGCCAGCGCAAAATCGCTACTTCTAAGTTGAATGATGTGATCCTGAAAGCGATCGAAGCCTTCCACCCGCCGGTGGTTCGCGGCCATCCTATCAAAATCAAATACATCACGCAACTGCCCACGGCGGTGCCTTCCTTCGCATTCTTTGCCAACTTCCCGGATGATATTAAAACGCCATATAAGAATTACCTGGAAAACCAGTTGAGAGAGAAGTTTAATTTCACGGGAGTGCCTATCCGAATATTTTTCAGGAAGAAATAAGGGGGGTGGGTAAATTATCAGGACATGGTTTTGGTTTTCTCAGCAGGGCGATTACCTTTGCGGCCATTAGTTAACTAAACCTAAACAAACGAAAATGAAAAAATTCTTAGTAATGTTGGCTATCGCCGGTACGCTGGTAGCTTGCAACGATTCTGCTGATGCTACTGATAACACTGCTGATTCTACCAGGATCGCTGATTCTATCAAAAGAGCACAGGATTCAATCAACGCTTCTATGCCAGTTGTTCCTGACAGTGCATCAACAGTGGTTGATTCTGCTTCAGCTCCTGCCAACTAATATTTCGAAGTATTTATAGAAGTCCCCCTTTCGTGGGGGATTTTTTTATGCCAGTCCGAACCGCTTTTTTACTTCGGTAATGGACTCGCTGAACCGCCGGGATTCCTCTTTCTGCAGGTTAATGAAACTGTTGTCATCAATGCTGCCAATCACTTCACTCATTTCTTCTTCCGAATCATAATTCATTTTCCTGAAAGGACTTTCATAATCCTTGAGCCGCGATTCATAAATATGTTCGGTCATCCACTGGCGTGTTTCCAGTGCTTCGTCCAGCAGCGCAGTGAATTTTTTCTCATCCAGTTGCCCGGCCTCCAGCCCCATAATCTCCAGGAGCGAAGCATAAGCATGGTGCAGTTTATCAGCCTGGTAGCGTTTTCCCAGTTTCTCATATTCATTATGGAGTTCGTCCCAGCTATCAATTTTTTCTTCCCTGATTCCCTGGAGTACCTGCTGCAAGGCAGCGTCGGGTAACAGTTGTCCGCCGATATTATTCCACTTCCCTCTTTCCGGACGGGAGGGGAGGGAGGATTTCAATTGTTCCAGGTTTTCAATTTTATCTTCTTTGCATTTGAGGAGCAACTGGCTCATTCCATAAAATACCACCAGTCTTTTATAGACCTGGTAGGCTTCCTTCGCCTTGATGATCACAACAGGGCGGTGGTTGTTCTCAAAACCATAGGCCCTTATGTTCAACTCACTGAACCTGGTGGAATCATCGTTAAGTAGTGCTTCTCCTTTATTAATCAGGATCGCTTCATTTTTTTCATCCGGATCAACGGCCATGGCCGTGAATTTTTTAATGAGCTGAAGACCCTCAAAAATTTCATTGATGCTGTCGGGAGCCAGGAAGTCATATTCTACTTTCTGTAACTTTTTGATCCGCTTATCCCTGTCTACGTATTTCATGGCATTGCGGGCCAGCGCATATAAGTTATACATGAACCAGTAGGCAGGCATTACTGTAAGCTGGTTCTTCGATTCATCATTGCTTACCAGGCTGAAAGGAAGGGGTATGTTCAGTTCATAGGAATAATCTCCTTTTGCAAGCAGCGTGAAAGTGGCAAATCTTGAATTGTGTTTAAGACTTACACAGAGTCCGGGCCAGAAACCACGACCGGTTACAAATTCTCCATCTGCAGCACGGCTGTTGTGATTGGAACCGATGGTAGCGCCTGCGGCGATGTTACTCTGGCCCATCACAAGGGCCGCGCAAAGGAAAGAGTTGTTATGGTGCTGCTCATGCCCAGGAAAGATCAGGGAGTTAAGCACCTCGCAACAGGAGATGGTTGAATTATTTCCAAGGTAGGAATTGATCAGCCTTGCACCATATTTGAGCTGTGAATGGGAAGCCATGAAAAAACGGACTGCCTTCACCCCATAAAATATGCGGCAGCCATGTCCAATGATGCCATTCACCAGTTCACATCCTTCACCAATCTGTGAAGCGGCTTCCGGATGAGAATTGATGGTGAGGTTCTTCAGTTTGTTGGCTCCCTTGATATAGGCATCACTTCCCACCCAAACATCCTTAATGATGCTGGTATTCTTGATCACGGTGCGGTCACCAATTTTGCCATAATACCCGCGCTGCCTGTCAAATTTTTTTTCGGTGAACTCCCTGAACTTCTGCATCAGGGTATCATCATCCCTGTATTTCGACCAGAGGTAGGCATCGCCGGGTAACATGCCATTAAACGGAAGGATTTTTCTTCCCGCATTTTCATTGCACACCTCCACCCAAACCCTTACCGATTCATGCTCTCCTTCCTTAATGATGCCATTGCCGAATTTGGCATGATCGGTTACGTGCAACTCATGGATGTTGAGCAGGATCACTTCATTGCCGATGATGTAATGCGACATGTAATTCACATTGTTCACGATCACATTATCACCGAGGTCGCAACTGATAATGGTGCTGCTATAGAGACCCACAGGCATGCAAACATTGTGATAACTCAGAGATACCGGCTCCAGTTTGCCAATACGAACAAGCCCATAGAATTTGCAGTGTTTAACCAGCTCGGGATTAAAAGCATCTGAAACCCGGATATTGTTCCAGTTGTCGGAAGAATTGTTATTGCGTACCAGCACCTCTATTTCATAGGCGGTAAGGTAACGGTAAGAAATGCCGCTGCGGTTCTGCAGGTCACGCAGGTGGTATTCATCGCGGTCTTCGGGAAGGTATTGCGCGGGAATAAAATCGTACCCGATACAATTGAGTGATCTTTTCTGGATCTCGTTCATTATTGATTCATGTTATTCATGAAGCTAAGAGCCAATAGCCAATGGCCATTGGCTTTATTCCACCGTCACCGACTTTGCCAAATTCCTGGGCTTGTCCACGTCCTGCCCTTTGGCTACGCCAATATAATAAGCCAGCAATTGCATTGGGATCACACTCAGCATAGGTGCCAGGATTTCATCTGCATCAGGAACCACGATTACATCATCGGCCAGTGACCTGCTTTGTTCATCCGATTCATTGATCACCGCGACCACCTTGCCCTTCCTGGCCCTGATCTCCTGCATGTTGCTGATCACTTTTTCATGATAGGAATCTTTGGTGGCGATAAAAACAACAGGCAGTGATTCATCCACCAGTGCAATGGGACCATGCTTCATTTCAGCAGCAGGGTATCCTTCAGCATGGATGTAAGAGATTTCTTTCAGCTTAAGCGCTCCTTCCAGTGCCACGGGGAAATTATATCCCCTGCCCAGGTAAAGAAAATCTCTTGCGTCCTTATATTTTTCAGCGATCTTTTTGATCTCATCCACGGTTTCTGTTTGAAGCAGTTCCGAAACCTTGCCAGGAATGGCGTCGAGTTCATGCAGCAGGCGCAGGTAACGGTCATGGTCAAGCGTACCTTTCTGGTATCCGATCTTCAGCGCGATCATCACCAGGATGGCCAGTTGCGCAGTAAAGGCTTTGGTGGAAGCAACTCCTATTTCGGGTCCGGCATGGGTATAGGCCCCCGCATCAGAAACCCTGGCAATGGAAGATCCCACCACGTTCACCACTCCAATGATGATTGCTCCTTTGGCTTTTGCATTTTCAATGGCCACCAGTGTATCAGCGGTTTCGCCGCTTTGAGAAATGGCTATGATTACATCACCCTTATTGATCACCGGGTTGCGGTACCGGAATTCTGAAGCATATTCAACCTCCACATTGATGCGGGTGAGTTCTTCAAAGATGTATTCGGCTACCAGCCCCGCATGCCAGCTTGTGCCGCAGGCTACCATTACAATACGGTTGGCAGCAATGATCTGGTCCGCGTATTTCTGGATGCCGCTCATGGTAATGGTGCCGGCATCCGCATCCAGCCTTCCTCTCAGGCAGTCGTAAATGGTTTGCGGCTGTTCAAAAATTTCTTTGAGCATGAAATGGTCATAGCCGCCTTTTTCAATGGCTGCCAGTTCCATATCCAGCTTGATGATATAAGGAGTTTGTGTTTCGTTTCCAAGATTCTTTAGTACCAGTTCATCAGATTTGATGATGGCGATCTCGTAATCATTAACGTACACTACTTCCTTGGTGTATTCAATGATGGGAGAGGCATCGGAGGCCAGGAAATGTTCTCCCTTCCCGATTCCGATCACGAGCGGGCTGCCTTTTCGTGCCGCAATGAGAGTGGAAGGATCGTCATTGTCGATCAGTACGATAACATAAGCGCCCACGATTCTTTTCAATGCGATGCGCACTGCTTCTTCAGTCGTACAGTTATTGTTCTGTTTGATATCTTCTATAAAATTGAGCAGCACTTCGGTATCGGTATCGCTGTGAAACTGGTAACCTTTGTTCACCAGTTCCTGTTTGATCTGCGAGTAGTTTTCAATAATGCCATTGTGGATCATGGCCAGTTTGCCGGAAGCAGAAGTATGGGGGTGGGCATTGCGGTCGGAAGGTTCACCATGGGTGGCCCAGCGGGTGTGGCCGATGCCGATGTTGGCATGCAGGTCTTTTCCCTGGAGGAGCTCTTCAAGTTCCGCCACCTTTCCTTTTTTCTTGTATACTTTAAGGCCACTGTTCAGCAGGGCAATGCCCGAGCTGTCATAACCCCGGTATTCGAGTCTTTTGAGTCCCTTCAGGATGATTGGATAAGCTTCCCTGGGCCCGATATAAGCAACAATGCCACACATGTATTTCTGTTTTATGTAATTGGCGGGTAAGGAATCGCCCCTTGCCCGGTGCGCTGCGAAAATCTATAAAAAGCACGATACCCCAAAAACTGAGTTGGAACCGGCTTACAACAGTTTCCCGCTCAGGATGAAGAAGGCCATGGAAAAATAGATGATGAGCCCTGTAACATCCACTAGTGTGGCTACAAAAGGAGTGGAAGAAGCTGCGGGGTCGGCACCCAGCCTTTTAAGCAGCAGGGGAAGCATGGATCCTACTATGGTGCCCCAAAGCACCACGCCAATGAGCGATAGTCCGATGGTGAGAGCCAGGCTCATATAATGTTCGCCCAGGGTATCGGAAAAACTGTTCCATAAAGCGATCACGGAAATACCCATCAGGCAGAGGGTGAGGCCCAGCATCAGTCCTGAAAATATTTCCCTGCGCATGATGCGCCACCAGTCGCCGATAGAAATTTCTCTCAAGGCCATAGCCTGTATGATAAGCGTTGCCGCCTGCGACCCACTGTTGCCTCCACTTGAAATAATGAGGGGAATGAAGGTGGCGAGTACCACTACTTTCGCGATTTCATCCTCGAACTGGTGCATGGCCGAAATGGTCATTAATTCACCAATGAAAAGCACAATAAGCCAGACTACCCTTTTCTTAAATAGTTTGAGCAGGGGAATTTCCAGGTAGGGCTCATCTAGCGCTTCGGTACCCCCGATCTTCTGCATATCCTCTGTAAATTCTTCGCTGGCTACCCAGAGGATATCATCGATAGTAACTATTCCTAATAATTTATTGCTGTTGCTCACCACCGGCAAGGCTACGCGGTTGTTCATCCTGAAAATCTCGGCAACTTCTTCCTGGTCCTGGTAGGCATTAAGCACGATGCCCCGGTTGTCCATCAGCTCTCTCACTTTTTTCTCCGGCTGTGCCAGGATGAATTCGCGAATTCTTATATCATCAAGCAGTTCGCCCTTTTCATTGATCACATAGATCACATCAATGGTTTCTGAATTTTTGCCCACGCGGCGCACGGTTTCCAGCACCTGCTGCACGGAATTATTTTCATATACATAAACATAATCCGGTGTCATCAGCCTGCCCACACTGTTCTCGGGGTAACCTAAGAGGGAGAGGGTGATCTTCCTTTCTTCATTATCTAAAAGTTTGATCAGCTCCCGCACCACGTTGCTGGGCAGTTCTTCCAAAAAATCGGTGCGGTCATCAGGAGGCAGTTCATTGAGCAGACCTGCTGTTTTGCCGGGAGGTAGGGTCTGGATGATTTTTTTCTGTGCTGCCAGGTCCAGGATCTTAAAAACACCTACAGCCCTGTGAACCGACATGGCAGCGATGATCTCACTGTCATAATCCTGGAGTTCGTACACAAGATCCGCCACATCACTGATGTTCTGTTCATCAAGAAATGCACGCAGGCGGGTGTTATCACGGACTTCCAGGATCTCTTCCAGTTGTTCTTTCAGGTCCTCCAATGGCATGTTTCAAAATTAAGCCTGTAATTTGTGGCAATCACAATTCAGTTAATTTAATTTCCAATAAAGTTTTTGTGAAGTCGATCGCTTACATATCAGATGTGGTCAGGGTGGGAAAGTCGGGTGCCATGGGCAGGGGCGTATTCACTGATGCGGATATTAAGAAGAATACCATCATAGAGATAGCTCCTGTGATTGTGATGAGCCGTGAAGACAGGAGTCATCTTGATAAAACCCTTTTGCATGATTATATTTTTGAATGGGGAGATGAGCGGGAGCAGGTATGTATGGCATTAGGCTATGTGCCTTTGTACAATCATTCCTACCAGTCGAACTGTGAATATGAAATGCATTTCAACAAACAGCTCATCACCGTAAAAACCATTCGTGCTGTAAAGGCAGGAGAGGAATTGTTCATCAATTACAATGGAGATTGGAACAATGCCAAGCCCATCTGGTTCCACAAAAAACCCGGCCAGTAGCCGGGTAATACATATTTATTATTTGCTGCTGATCAGCGGAACAAGATCTGTCCCCTGATCTCACCATTGGGATGAGCAGCGGTGTGAATGTCGATATAAAATTTACCTGCCAGCAGGTCATGTGTTTTCACCACTGTTCCATCCACATATAAAGAGCCGGTGAATAAACCTGTAGTGCCGGTTTTATAACCGGTGATGTTCTGAACAATTCCATTGGGATAAGCTGCCAGGGGTGCAATGGGAATGGCAACAAATCCCCTGTCTGCCACACCATGAATGTGCATGGCAGTGATGTTGCCGGTCAGTCCTGACCAATTGACTGTGTAATTGAAAGTTTTCGTTTCTGGATTATAGGTTCCCGTGATGCTGCCCTGGGCGGTAGAAGAGGAAGCCGGAACAACCTGGGCCCCACTCAGTGCGGTGTCATAATTGTCAATGCTGTCGTCATCGTTCCTGTTATCTTTTTCACAGGAGAGCAGTGTGAATGAAAAAATGCCGGCGAGCGCAATTAATTTCAGCTTATTCATTGTTTGGTTGTTTGTAGTAAAAATAATAAGATTTTGATATGGTCGGCTGCTTTATTTCAGCAGGTTTTTGATCTCGTTGAGTTTAAGCAGGGCCTCCACAGGGGTAAGCCTGTTGATGTCAAACCCCTCCAGCATTTTGCGAATGTCTTCAAAGGTTTGCGTATGCGCATCAAAAATATTGAGTTGCATCCTGGGGGCGGAAAGCGATTTTACATGTTCCCCGAGACTTCCATCCACCTGTTTTGATTCCAGTTGCTTCAATACTTCTTTTGCTCTTTCGATCAATTCAGGCGGCATGCCGGCCATGCGGGCCACATGAATACCAAAACTGTGTTTGCTGCCACCGGCGGCAAGTTTCCGGAGAAAGATCACCTTGTTGCCCACTTCTTTATTGGTGACATGATAATTTTTGATCCTAGGAAATTTATTTTCCAGTTCATTCAGCTCATGATAATGGGTGGCAAAGAATGTTTTTGGCTGCTGCGGTGCCTGGTGCAGGTATTCAGCTATGCTCCAGGCAATGGAGATACCATCGTAGGTGGAGGTGCCCCTGCCGATTTCATCGAGCAGGATAAGGCAACGGCTGCTGATATTATTGATGATGGAGGCGGATTCATTCATTTCCACCATAAAGGTTGATTCGCCGGCATTGAGGTTATCTGAAGCGCCAACCCTTGTAAATATTTTATCGGTAAGGGATATGAGGGCCTCATCGGCCGGAACAAAACTACCCATATGTGCCATCAGCGTAATCAGGCCGGTCTGGCGCAGGAGGGCAGACTTACCGCTCATATTGGGACCTGTAAGTATGATCAGTTGCTGGTCGGTTTTATTCAGTTTTACATCATTGGCAATAAAAGATTCCGATGCAGGGAGCGTTCTTTCAATTACAGGGTGTCTTCCATTGGTGATTTCCAGTTCATCCCCTTCATGCATGCGGGGTTTTTTATAATTGAAATGAAGCGCGTTGTTGGCAAAGGAGATGAGACAGTCCAATGTGGCCACGATTTGTGCATTGGTTTGAATGCACGATAAAAAATCGAGCAGCTCATTGATCAGCGCATCAAAGATCTGCAGCTCCAGCACCATGATCTTTTCTTCGGCGCCCATGATCTTTTCTTCATATTCTTTCAGCTCGGGCGTGATATACCTTTCGGCATTGGCCAGGGTTTGTTTGCGCATCCAGTTCTGCGGCACTTTGTGCTTGTGCACATGTGTAACCTCCAGGTAGTAGCCAAATACATTATTGAAACCAATTTTGAGAGAAGAGATACCGGTCTTTTCCGATTCCTGCTGCTGCAGGCGCAGCAGGTATTCTTTTCCATGATGGGCGATGCCACGGAGTTCATCAAGTTCATCGTGAACGGACCTGTTGATGAATCCACCTTTGGCAGCGAGTGCGGGAGGGTTTTCAATGATCTGTTTCGTGATCTTTTCCGCGATATAATGGCATGGGTTCAGGGCATAGGCCAGTCTTTGCAGGTAGGCATTCCCACTCTGGGCACAAACTTCTTTGATCACATGCACCTGGTGCAGGGCACGGGCCAGTTGCAGCAATTCCCTGGGATTGATTTTTTTCAGCGGGATCTTCGAAACCAGCCTTTCCATATCGCCGCACTGCCTCATGGCATGCAGTAGTTTATTGCGAAGATCTGTTTGGAGGATCAGGTGTTCCACCACATCCAGTCTTTCATTGATCTTGAGCAGGTCCTTGAGCGGGAATACGATCCATCTTTTCAGCAGGCGGGCACCCATGGGTGTAACCGTGGTATCCAGTACTTTCAAAAGGGAGTGGCCACCTTCAAAAGGTGTTTGCAGCAATTCGAGGTTGCGGATGGTGAAGCGGTCCATCCAGAGATAATCATTCTGTTCAATGCGCTGGAGGGAACTGATATGTTGCAGGTTCGGATGTTCGGTATCCCTGAGATAATGCAGTACGGCGCCTGCGGCAACGAGTCCCTGCTGCAATCCTTCAAGCCCGAAACCTTTGAGTGAATGGGTATCGAAATGTTTTAGCAAAAGGTCTTCGGCATATTGTTGCTGAAAAATCCATTCATCAAGCGTATAGGTGTAAAAGCGGGCTCCGAATTCTTCTTTAAATTTTTTCTGGTGATGCCGCTGAAAGATCACTTCAGCGGGTTTGAAACCACTCAGCAGTTTATCGGCATATTCTCGGTCGCCTTCGGCTGTAAAAAATTCACCGGTGGAAATATCCAGGAAGGCCAGGCCGTACACCTCCCGCTCCAGGTGAATGGCCGCGAGAAAATTATTGGAACCCAGATCCAGCAGTTTATCATTGGTGGTAGTGCCGGGGGTGACCATTTCGGTCACCCCTCTTTTCACGATACCCTTAACGGTTTTGGGATCTTCGAGCTGGTCGCAGATGGCCACGCGGTAACCAGCTTTTACCAGCTTGTGGAGATAGGTATCCAGGGCATGGTAGGGAAAACCCGCCAGTTCATTATCCGCGGCACCCCCATTGTTTCTTTTGGTGAGTGTGATGCCTAAAACGCCGGAGGCGATGATGGCATCCTGTCCGAAGGTCTCGTAAAAATCACCCACGCGGAACAATAAAACCGCATCTGGATAGCGGGCCTTGATGGCCCTATGCTGCTGCAT
>JAEYUA010000115.1 GCA_023433755.1 Bacteroidota bacterium
GTAAAACCAATTTCAAGAACATGGCACTGACACAGGAAGGCCGTCGTCACTTCATCAAAAATGTAATGGCCAATGTACGCCAGTATGGGTTTGACGGGGTAGATGTAGACTGGGAATTCCCCACCACCACTGATGGTACTGATGTAACCTTCACTGCATTGATGAAAGAGTTATCCGACTCACTGCACCGCGACGCGAAATATTATCTCACCGCTGCCATCACGGCCGGTAAATATGCAGGAGGTATCCGTGATGCCATCAAAGCAGAATTGTTCAGCTACGTGGATTTTGTAAATATCATGGCCTATGATGATTTCAGTACCACCACACCCTACAGGCATCACAGCGATTATACTCTCGCGGTAAATTGTCTCAATTACTGGGTCACTACAAGGGGATTGCCAAAAGAAAAAGCAGTACTCGGATTACCAGGCTATGGAAGGCCATCCGGCATTACACAGTCAGGTACAGTGCTTGCCTACCGTGATATTCTTACAAAAGGTGGATCAGCCGCATCCGATTCTGCAGTGGTAAGCAATGGCGCTTTCTCCAATTACACCATCTATTACAATGGGCAGCCTACCATAAAAAAGAAAGCCATCTTCGCCAAACAACAGGGAAATGGTGTGATGTTATGGGAAAAATGGCATGATGCGCACGATCAGAACAGCCTGTTGAAAGCAGCCTGTGATACAGTTGGAAGAACATACTAGGATAGAGCGGAGAAACAGAGCGGAGAGCGGCAGTACTCGCTCTCCGCTCTGTTTCTGTTTCTTTTTCTCTCACGCGCGTGCAGTAAGCTTTCCTACTGCTCTTCCCTGCCGGGTCATGATTTTACCGAAACGGTCAACCAGTAATTGAGTGGAACCGTCTGTTATCATATAAGGATAATTACGGTTATTCAGTTTCGTTAGCTTGCCAATCACCTGTAACTGGTTGTTCACTTGTTTTACCAGGTTAAAACCATTCAGCACATAATAGCGTCCATTTATATCTGCATTAAATTTTACATCACCAATCACCTGGCTGTTGCGCATTGTGGCGGTATTCTGCCTTTGCGAATTGCCTGAGTTGCGTGTGATTACCGGTTGTTTTGTTTCCGCTACGCGGGGTTGCTCTTTTGGTTGATATTTTCTACCGGCCAGTTGCGCGTCTGCTTTTTCCCAGCCGTTGGCAATGGCTGTTAGCCTGTCGTACTGCCCGGGATGGGTTTTAGAAGCGTTTACTGAAGCAAGTGTTTTCATGGCTGCCTGCGATTGCGCGAGGGTGGCTCCCATCTTACGCAGCACAAAGCCGGAAAATTCATCAGATTCAAGTTCTAAATTAGGCTGACTTCCTGTTGAAGTAATGGTGTGACCATTCAGGTGATGGCCAATCTCGTGTGCCAGCACGCTGATACCCGCCCATTTGGTTCCGGTTGTCTGCTCAAGCTGCCGGATAAATGCCGGATTGTAAAGCACATACCTTTTACCGCTGTACACCACGGCTGCTGCATTAGGCACATTCGCTTCACGTACTTCAAAATTGGGTTTCAGCCCTACAATATCAATGATCTCCTGTGCTATGCTGCGGCTTTCCGCCACATTGGAAAAGGAAGTGCGGGAACCCGAAGGATTCCATTTGCCTATGGATTCATGCGATCCGATCCTGGTGCCTGGCTGGGCCATCAACAACGAGGCAAGGAATAAAGAAAGGAATGAGAGTAGAATTTTATTTTTCATAGTTATTGTTTGTTGTGCCTGGTATAAGTCATGAATTGTGCCGTCAATTGTGAAAAATCTCTTAGTAAACCTTAATTAACCTAAACTATAGAGGGCGGAGTAACAGAGCGGAGTGCGTGCTTACCGCTCTCCGCTCTGTTTCTCCGCTCTGTTTCTGTTTCTCTTTCTCTTTCTTCTCTTTACATTTGCCACTTACTGGCAAAGCATGAAACTTTCACATTTATCTCATACATTAATCGGCTCCGAGATTGTAAAACTGGGTGGTGAAATCCGTGAGCGTATCAGGAAAGGCGAACGCATATTCAATTTTACCGTCGGAGATTTTGATCCGCAGATCTTCCCTATTCCAAAAGAACTTGAAGATGCCATTGTGGAAGCCTATCGCAACCGCTTCACCAATTATCCTCCCGGCGAGGGAAGCCTGGAACTCAGGGAAGCCGTTAGTGCCTTTGCTAAAAAATACCAGGGGTTTGAATATAATACCGATGAGATCCTGATTGCTTCGGGCGGACGCCCGCTGATCTATGCTTTGTTCCGTGCGGTTTGCGACAGGGGTGATAAGGTAATTTATGCAGTGCCCTCGTGGAATAACAATCACTACGTTCATTTTGTAGAGGCGGAGCATGTGGTGGTGGAAGCTAAAGCGGAAAACAATTTCATGCCTACCGCTGATGATATCAGGCCTCATGTGAAGGATGCCAGCTTCCTGGCACTTTGCTCTCCTCAAAACCCGACAGGTACTACATTCAAAAAAGAAGACCTGAAAGCGATCTGCGACCTGGTAGTGGAAGAAAACGCAAAAAGAGGAAAGGATGAAAAGAAACTTTATGTGATGTTCGACCAGATGTACTGGCACCTCACTTATAATGGCATACAGCATTACGATCCCGTAAGCCTGCACCCAGGCATGCGTGACTATACCGTTTTTATTGATGCGATATCAAAAGTATTCGCCTCCACCGGGGTGCGTGTAGGATGGAGTTTTGGTCCTGCCGTCCTGCTCAATAAAATGAAAGCGATCCTATCACATGTAGGCGCCTGGGCTCCAATGGCCGAACAAAAAGCATTGACGAAATTCCTGGGTAACAGTACTGCTATTGATAACTATCTCAACCATTTTAAATCAGAGCTGGAAGAAAGACTTCGCCGCATCTATGAAGGTTTTGTGAAACTGAAAGCAGCAGGACATCCAGTTGACGCGGTGGCACCTGAAGCTGCTATTTATCTAACCATCCGCATTGACCTTGCAGGTAAAACCACAAAGGAAGGAAAGACCCTTACTACCCAGGCAGATGTTACCTCCTATTTATTGCAGCATGCTTCACTTGCTGTGGTTCCTTTTTATGCATTTGGCGCTTCCAAAGATTCGAGTTGGTACCGCCTGAG
>JAEYUA010000253.1 GCA_023433755.1 Bacteroidota bacterium
CAGAACAGGCAATTCGTGTTGAAAGTGGCTGCCAAATATGGTTTCATGGGCCGCTATAACCGCAAGCTTGATTTCTCTCCATTCGAAAGATTCCAGTTGGGTGGTGATGGTCTAACCAATAATATGGGTCTCCTGGGTTATGATATCATTGCACTCCGTGGTTATCCGGTATTTGATTATTCTGATCCTTCCGTGAATAATCCTGATCAGACAAATGCCAGCAGGTTCTTTACCATCTTCAATAAATACCAGCTCGAATTAAGGTACCCGCTGGTGACCAATCCAAGCAGTACCATTTATGCCCTTACCTTCTTTGATGCAGCTAACGGATGGTATTCCTTTAAGGATTACAACCCGTTCAAATTACGCCGCAGCGCGGGTGTGGGTATGCGTTTCTTCCTGCCGATGTTTGGTTTGCTTGGATTTGATTACGGCATTGGGCTTGACCGCATGCAGCCTGGTGACAACAGGTTGAAGAATGCTACAAGGTTTACATTTATGTTAGGATTTGAACCTGAATAAACTTCGTCTTATTGGTAATAATCCCAAATAAAAAACCAGTTATATGAAAAAAATTTTCCTGATTGCCCTGTGCAGCATCGTAATGGCGGGTATGGCCCATGCCCAGAAATACGCTATCATTGATACCAAGTATATTCTTGACCGGATGCCGGATTATAAAACGGCCCAGACCCAGCTCGATGCATTTGCTGCTGCCTGGCAGAAAGAGATTGACGATAAGCAACGTGACCTCGACAAGATGTACCGTGATTTTGAAGCGGAGCAGGTGATGCTGAGCGAAGACCTCAGGAGAAAACGCGAGGACCAGCTTTTCATCAGGGAAAAAGAAGTGAGGGATCTCCAAAGACAAAGATTTGGTTTTGAGGGAGATCTGTTCAAAAAAAGGGGAGAGCTGATCAAACCAATCCAGGACAGGGTTTATAATGCCGTTCAGAAGCTGGCAGTGCAGAGAGGCTATGATTTCATATTGGATAAAAGTGAGGGAATTACGGTTATATTTGCCGACCCGAAACTGGAAAAAAGCGATGATATTTTGAAGGAACTGGGGGTGAAATAGTAAAATAATTGTCAAAGAAATTGAGACCCGCAACCATCACCATTAAAAAACGATCATAATTAAACATCACAAAACAATCTCATGAACAAGTTGAAAAATTTTTTGATTGCTGCGGTTCTTATCTGCTCTTCCGGTGCTGCCATGGCTCAACAGAAAGCCGGCTATATCAGCCTTGACCAGGTACTGGCCATCATGCCTGAAGTGAATAAAATCGATTCCCAAATGCAGCGGTTCCAGCAGGATTCCCTGAACCTGGAATATGTGAATATGTTTGAGCAGTATGAATATTACGACAGCCTGCTGACTAAAACCGATACTACCAAGATCTTACCTGCTGTTCGCAGGCAATACCGCATCGACCGCGATAATTTTGCTTTCCAGATCCAGAACTGGCAAACCATAGCGCAGAATATGTACCAGCAAAAGCAGGGACAATTGCTTCAGCCAGTCTATGCCAGGGTAATGACGGCTGTAAGAGCTGTAGCCAAGGAAAAAGGATATACCCATGTTTACGACAAACAGGTATTTATTGTAGCTCCTGATGGTGATGATCTTCTGGCCGCAGTAGCCGCCAAACTTAAACTTACCGTTCCGCCGAATATGGCAGGACTCAGATAATGGCAACCCCGCAACCGCGGGGTTTTTTTATACCCTTTCCACGGTATTGTAAAGCACTGCCTCATTTCTACTTTGTGGGAAATGTAATATATGCGCAGCTTCATCGTGATTTTGACAGCCCTGTTATCAATAACCCAGGTAAAGGCACAGGAATCTTTAAATAAGGCAGACCAGTGTTACCGGGAAAAGAATTACCAGTGTGCCATCAATTTTTATAGTGAGGCGATCAGCGCTAAAACTTACCCTGAGAAAAATTACCACGTTATCCAGTACAGGATCGGTTATTCCTATGCTGCGCTGGGCAAATACAGTGAATCAATAGTGTATTTTCAAAATGCCATCAACAGCAACCCTGCTTACGGTAATGCGCACTGGGATCTTGCCTATAGTCATTACAAGGTAGCGGCATATGATAAGGCCGTAGATCATTATACAAAAGCCATAGAGTTGAACACCGATCCAAAGAATCTCCGTTCCTTGTATCACTGGAGAGGAAAATCATGGTCGGCCCAGAAAAAATATACGCAGGCGCTCGCCGATTTTAAAATGGCTTTTGAAAAAGATCCGGCTTACGACGATTCTTATGCACTGGCAGGGGATATGTGCTACAACCTGGCCAAATACCGCGATGCTCTGAATTATTATGACCAGTCAATCAGGCTGGCGAAGGAAATCAGCCCTAAAATAATGGCGGCAAGATATTACTGGAAAGGCAGGTCATATTATAAACTCTTTCGGTACGATTCAGCCATGATGGATTATAATAAAGTGCTGGAACTAGACCCAAACTACCGGGAAGCGGTGTGGGAGATCGGGGCGGTTTACTATAACCAGTTTAAATGGCCTGAAGCCATAGCGCAGTACACTAAAACCATGACGCTTTATAAGAATGATTCGGCATCCATGACATCTTTGTACAGCCTGCGTGGTTATTGTTACCGCAAGTCTAAGGATTATGCAAAGGCAATTGCTGATTATGACATGGTGTTGAAATATGATCCTACCCAGATACATGCTGTCGACAATAAAGCAATGATTTTTATTGAACAGAAAAAATTCAGGGAAGCGCTGCCTTTGCTCTCAAAAGGAATTGAAATGGATAAGTATGGTGTTTATAAGGCGCTGTTTTATGCAATGAAAGCCAGGTGCTTCCTTGTGTTAAAGGATACGGCAAGCGCGCTGGAGAGTATCAGTAATGCAAAAACTTATGATGAATATGGTGATATTGGTGAGATCTATGTCGAATCAGGCAATATCAATTTTGGAAAACGAAAATATACGCAGGCTGCCCTTGATTATGATGATGCACTTGCCGATTTTGGCTATTTCGAAGACAATGGATACATGTCGCTGATTTATTTACGAAAAGGGATCAGCAACATGATGATATCCAATTTATCCACTGCCGGTTTTGACCTGGAAGAAAGTATCTATTATGATTCTCTGAACAAGGCGGCTCATCGTTTCCTCGGGGAGGTTGATTATGCCCAGAAGAAATATGCAGATGCAGAAAAATCATTCACAACCGCCATCCGCCTGTATAAAAATGAAAAGGACAGCCTGCATAGAATGTACAGCTACCGTGGACAGAACTATTACATGCAAAAGAACTATGCAAAAGCACTGGCAGATTATGAACAGGCTGATAAACTTAATCCCAATAATTTAAATTACCTGGTGGGCATCGCCCAACTGGCATTTGAAACGAAAGATTTTCAGAAGGTGGTAAATACCTTCACGAAAATCATCCCCATGTATAAACCAAACCAGAAGAATGAACTTGCTTTTGCTTATTATGGCCGTGGCAGGGCCTTCCATGAATTGAAGAATAAGGATAAGGCATTGCAGGATTTGAATAAGGCCATAGAACTGTTTCCCAATTACGCAGAAGCAAAAACCTGGAAGGCTACAATAACTGCTGCCACTTACTAGATTCCTTTATTTTTGGTGGATGCCGGGACCAATAGGTGTATTCGATTCAGGTTATGGCGGACTGACCGTAATGCGGGCCCTGGTAGACCGGCTCCCGCAATACGATTATTGCTACCTCGGTGATAATGCCAGGTCACCTTATGGCACAAGAAGTTTTGAGACCGTTTACCGGTATACATTACAGTGTGTTAAATGGCTGCTTTCGCAAAATTGTCCGCTCATTATCCTTGCTTGCAATACGGCTTCGGCAAAAGCTTTGAGATCCATCCAGCAAAACGATTTGCATAACCTGGATCCGGATGCCAGGGTGCTGGGTGTAATCCGCCCCACTACCGAAATGATCGGGCACCATACCAAAACCAACAGCATAGGTATTCTTGCTACAACGGGAACTGTTCAATCGGGCTCTTATCTCATTGAACTGGAAAAATTTTTCCCTGGCCTTCATATCGAACAGGAAGCCTGTCCCATGTGGGTGCCCCTGGTGGAAAATAACGAGCATTTGCAGGAAGGCGCTGATTTTTTCGTGAAGAAACACATTGAAAATATCCTTTCCCGGGATAAGAATATCGACACACTTTTACTTGCCTGTACACATTACCCCCTGCTGAAGGAGAAAATCAGTCAATACCTGCCAGGGCATGTAAAATTGTTGTCGCAGGGTGATATCGTGGCTGAAAGCCTGGAAGATTACCTGGAACGTCATCCTGAGATAGAAAAAAGAATTGAGCGGTCAGGCTCAAGAAAGTTTTATACTACCGACAGCACTGATGATTTCAATAACCATGCATCCGTTTTCTTCGGGGAAACCATCTCAGCGAAGCATATAGACCTGGTTTGAAAATACAGCCAGGAAGGAAGGCTGCCAATCGAAAATCACATATTCCTGGTGCCATTCTTTCTTAGCGGTTATAAAAATTAACACCTCTTCAACCCCCTTTTTTCCCTTTTTCCCCCTACCTTTGCCGTCCTTTCACAGATCCAACGGGTGTGGTGACCTGTAGGAATGACTGAAACCAGCCTGGCTCTCCACAGGCCATTTCGTAAAAAAGTGAAAAAAACAGACTAAAATGAAACGTACATTTCAACCGCATACACGCCGCCGTAAAACCGTTCACGGTTTCCGTAAACGCATGCAAACCGCCAATGGCAGGAAAGTTCTTGCCAGCCGTCGTGCAAAAGGCCGCCATAAACTCACTGTAAGCGACGAAAGAAGCCTGAAGTGATCAGAACGCATTTAAAAGACCAGCCCCGTTTCCTGACCCAGGACGGGGCTTTTCCTTATTTTAGAATATGGTGAAAAGGTTTGGATTTGGAAGAAAGGAGAAGCTGAAAAGCCGCAAAAAGATCGAGGCGCTTTTTGCAACGGGGAAAAGTTTCCCGGCTTTCCCCCTCCGGGTCATCTACCTTTTTGAACCTGGAGAACCAGCCGGTTTATTGGTCGGCGTTTCGGCCAGCAAGAGAAATTTCAAAAAAGCAGTGGACCGCAACCGGGTCAAAAGACTGCTCAGGGAAGCCTACCGGCTTGAGAAGGAAGTTTTGCTTGAAAAAACAAAGGCGCTTGGACTGGCCGGGAATGTTTTTTTTATGTACAACGGTAAGAGCATTGCGGGTTTTGATGAAATTAGTGCTGCAATGAAAAAAGCGCTTAAGCAGTTGGATAAAATAATATCAAATGAAAAGTTTTCTTAGGATACTGGCCCTTCCATTTATGGCGCTGATCAAATTTTACCAGCTCTTCATCTCTCCGCTGATGGGTCCCAAATGCAGGTATACCCCCACCTGTTCGCATTATTCCATGCAGGCTTTTAAAAAATATGGAGTCTTCAAAGGTTTCTGGTTAACCGTTAAGCGTATCAGCCGCTGTCATCCCTGGGGCGGGCACGGTTATGATCCGGTTCCTTAATTTTTACCACCAAGCCCAGCCTTCGCTAAAGCTATGGCTGACACTGCGCAAAGAAAAAAAGACGCAATTTTTTGTTTAAATCAAGCCCTTAATGTTTGAACTATTTTGCTCCCAGCATAAATCACAACCTTTCTGAACCTGTCATCCCGTATGGGTCTGGGCATCGCATAAATCAATAATTGTAATAATAAAGACTTATAGTTCTGATAAATAGCCGTTTCGGCGGGAAGGGCAGTAAGTAAAGACCCTGAGAATGATGCGGACTACCGACCTCAGACTATCGATTTAAATGTTGACTCCATGCTTTGATGACTCTACTTACCGTTCTCTGGTAGCTGTAGATTCAGCGAAGACTACCTTCCCGTTGAAACGGCTATAAAAATTGTTGCAGAGCTGAGAATCATAATCATAAAACTTGGATTATTCTTTGCGTACATGATTGGATTGGTACTCTGCATATATTGCGGTTAACCTTCTCAACTAAAAAGAAAATCAATGAAATACTTCTTCTCACTCATTTCAGTTTTCATTCTTTCATCATGTTCTTCCTCTTCTTCCTTCGAATCAGATGTAAGAAAAATGGCCCGCCTTACCTGCGAGGTGCAGCAACTCTCCGTCCGTGCCATGAAGAATGGCGAAAATGTTACCGATAAACTTGAAGCCAAAAAGAAGGAAGCCAAAGAATTTGGAGACAGGATGAAAGAAAAATACAAGGCCCAGGAAAATAATCCCGAAATGAATGAGCAGGCGCAGCAGATTTTCGAGGACGAGATGAAGAATTGTAAGGTGGAATAATTTTGAAAAAAATAGCCGGTAAGACGTTGAGCCGGTAAGTAGTTACGTTTAACTATGAAACTTACTTTTGAGCCTGTAGTAAGTTTCAAATCTGAAAAAATTACTTCCCGCCTTCCCGTCTCCCCGGCTATTTATCTTTGAATCGTTCTATCTCTGCGCTGTAAACAATCCGACTTTGAATTTTGAACTATCAACTTTGAACTGCCTCAAAGTGCAGAATATTTTTCTCCCACTTTTTTCCAGTTGATCACATTCCAGATTGCATTCAGGTAATCAGGTCTTTTATTCTGGTACTTCAGGTAATAAGCGTGCTCCCACACATCAATACCAAGAATTGGAGTTCCTTTTACTTCAGCCACATCCATCAGGGGATTGTCCTGGTTGGGAGTGGACGTAACTTCCAGTTTTCCGTCTTTCACAATCAGCCATGCCCAGCCACTGCCGAAACGTGTGGCTCCGGCTGCATTCATTTTTTCTTTCAGTCCGTCAAGAGAACCAAAAGACTGGTTGATGGCCTCAGCCAGTTTGCCTGAAGGTGCACTGCTGCCAGTTCCAAGAATTTCCCAGAAAAGAGAATGGTTCCAGTGACCACCACCATTATTCCTGACTGCCGGAGAAATTTTTCCCGCGTTTGCGATCAGTTCTTCCAAAGATTTATTCTCATGCTCCGTGCCTGCTATTGCCTTGTTCAGATTATCTACATATGCCTGGTGATGTTTGCCATGATGGATCTGCATGGTCTGCGCATCTATATGAGGTTCCAGTGCATCATGCGCATACGGTAACGAAGGAAGGGTAAAAGCCATAACTGTTGTTTTATTGGTTAATCAATATGCTAAAGGGCAAATTTACACTATGTATCCCTGCTTCGGCTCATCAAAAAACAAACTTGCGTTTTTGCGGCTTTTGATGAGTTTCGTGTTTGATTTTGAAAAAAAACAAAACAATTTGCATTGTTGAGGCGTTTTTCTCCGTAATTTTTGCCGGAATTTGCAGCATACGGTAATCCTACCCACTCTATTTATTACCGCGACGATCATCAAACCATAACCCTTAAATATTGCTTGTATGAAGAAAATCCTGCTTCTGGCATGGCTCATTTCCCTGTTTTCGATTACCCAGGCCTTCGCGCAATCACGCGAGATTACGGGAACAGTTACAGATGAGAAAGGAGAACCACTGCCTGCTGTTTCTGTTTTACAAAAAGGTACCAGCAATGGTGTAACTACCAATAACCGTGGTGTCTTTACCATTACCGTTACAGGCGCGAACCCCGTGCTTGTAATTAGTTATTCAGGCCGCGCCACTCAGGAAATCATTGTGGGCACTGCCAGCACTTATAATGTGAGCCTTGGCAGTTCAGGGCCCATGTCCGAAGTGGTGGTAACAGCCCTGGGTATACGCAGAAACGAACGCTCACTTGGTTATTCCACACAGGAAGTAAGTGGTGATAACCTCACCCTTACCAAGGAACAGAACGTACTTGGATCACTCGCCGGTAAGATTGCCGGTGTGCAGGTGGTCGGTTCTTCCGGTGCCTCCATGGGGGGTACCCAGAAAATAAATATCAGGGGTATCAATTCTCTTACCGGCAGCAGTTCGCCGCTGATTGTAATCGACGGTACTCCCATTTCCAATTCAAACTTTTCAGGAAGTGCCAAAGCCGATTATGGTAACCTGGCACAGGATATCAATCCTGAAGACATAGAATCCATTAACGTACTAAAAGGTCCCGCTGCCTCTGCGCTCTATGGTTTGCGCGGGCAGTACGGCGTGATCATGATCACGACCAAGAAAGGAAAGATGGGTGCGAAAAAAGTAAATGTGCAGGTCAACTCGGCGTTTTCCGTAGAGCGTGCCGGCAATTTTATGCCGATGCAGAATCTTTATGGTGGTGGTGCCAGCCAGGTATGGAGAACGCTTCCCAACGGGCAGAAATATGTTGACATGGATGTGGATGAAAGCTGGGGACCGAGAATGGATGGCACCCTTGCCCGAAGCATCTTCAGTTTCTATCCCCAGGATCCTGAATATGGACAACTGACTCCGTTTTTACCGCAACCGGATAATATCAAAGATTTTTATGAAACGGGCTCTAATATCAACAATGGTGTTGTAGTTACCGGTGGCAATGAAAATTCTTCTTTCCGCTTGAGTTTTAATGATACACGTATCCAGGGTGTTGAACCCAACTCCTGGCTGAAAAGAAATAATTTTGGTTTGGGCGCCGGTCTTGACCTTACCTCCAAACTGAATGTTGCAGCCAATTTCAATTTTGCTACCAACAGCGCCCAGCGTCCTACACAAGGCTCCGAGTGGGGTGCCCGCTACATGGTACAATGGTTTCAGCGCAATGTTGATATCAACAGGTTGAAAGATTACAGGTATCCTGATGGTACCATCAAACAATGGAACCTCAGAAGGCCCAGTACCACTACCGGTGAAATCACCAACTTCGCTTCCAGGTATTGGGACAATCCTTATTTCGAAGCTTATGAAAATCTCAACAACGATAACCGCGACCGTTTCTTCGGCGATGTAGGATTGACTTATGAAGTGGTGCGTGGCTTAAAACTCAGTGGTTTTGTAAGAGGTGATATGTTTACCCAGAACATCGAGGAAAGACAGGCTTTTGGCGGTAGAAGAGTGCCTGCCTTCTCAAGTGGTAAATTCCAGAACCGTGAACTGAACTACGAATTCCTTGGCTCATACAATAAAGGTTGGGGTGATTTTTCTCTCAATGCCAATATCGGGGCCAATATCTACAAGCGTAAATACAATTATCTCTCAATGGCAACAGTGGGTGGATTGTCTGCCCCTGGTTTCTATAATATCGATGCCTCTATTGACAGGCCTGCCACTTCATCTTACCTCCTGAGAAAAGAGATCAGGAGTATGTATGGTATGGCTTCATTCGGTTACAAGAACACATATTTCATAGATGCTTCCATCAGGAATGATAATTCATCCACACTTCCTGAAGCAAACAATTCCTACTGGTATCCTTCTCTTTCAGGAAGTTTTGTCTTTAGTGAAGTAATGGGATGGAAACCTTTGTCATTCGGTAAAGTAAGATTGAGTTATGCCAAAGCCGGTGCAGACCTGGATCCGTTCAGGACTTCCCCATTCTTTGGAATCGGAACCGTTTATTCCGGCACGAATACATTATTTGTGCCAGATGCATTGAACAACCCGAACATCGAACCTTCCTTCGCTCATTCTTATGAAGCAGGTATAGACCTGAAATTTTTCAACAACCGTCTTGGTGTGGACTTCACTTATTATGAGCAAAAAAACAAAAACCAGATCATTGACCTGAATGTATCCGGTACCAGTGGATTCGGTGCCGCTATCATCAACGCTGGTTTGATCAGTAATAAGGGTATTGAACTTACCCTGACAGGTTCACCTATCAGGACAAAAAATTTCAGTTGGGAATCTACCCTCAACCTGAGCCGCAACCGCAGCATGGTAGAAGAAATTGGCCCTGACATGAATGTTTATCCTTATGGTTCTACCACTTATTCCAGTGTCACTACCTATCTGAATGCTTATGTAGGCAAACCTTACGGAAGCCTCATCGGGCCAACTTACCAGCGCGATTCCGCTACAGGATTGATACTGCTCGATAATAACAATCTTCCTTTATGGACAACCTCAACGCATGATTTTGGTTCAGTGCTTCCTGATTATACCGGTGGTTTCCTGAATACTTTCCGCTTCTTTGGATTTGACCTTTCAGCGATGATCGATTTCCAGAAAGGTGGATTATTCTTCAGCCGCTCACAAATGCTGGCAGTAAGAACAGGACAACACGAGATCACCGCAGCTATTAACGATAAGGGAAAGAATGTGCGTGAACCATTAGCAGATGGCGGTGGTGTGAAAGTGGTAGGCATGAACGCCAATACCAAACAACCGGTAACCGCTTATGTGAATCCACAGACTTATTATGGTGTAACCGGTAGGAGGATTTATGATGACTGGCTGTACGAAGCATCTTACATCAAACTGCGTGAAGTACGCCTGGGCTACTCCTTCGGTAAAAATGTATTAGGCAGGCTGCCTTTCAATTCAGTGAACATTGCATTGATTGCCCGCAATCCAGCTATGCTCTGGCAGAAAGCACCAAAAGGTGTGGATCCTTCAGAGAATTCAACAGGTGCGCAGTCAGTAAGCTGGTTTGAATCAGGCCAGGCCAATACAGTGCGTTCTTATGGTATCAACTTAAACATCATCTTTTAAAAGAAGCCCATGAAAAAGATATATCTGATAATGCTGCTTGCAGCCAGTCTGGTAACGGGCTGTAATAAATTCGATTCCGATATCAACAGGAATCCCAACCAGCCAAGCCAGGCATCTGCCGCGCAATTGCTGGCCAATGCCATGTTATCATTACCCGGTCTGAGCTCTTCACCACAAGGTGAATTCATGGCCCAGTTCCTTGCCGAAACGCAATATGTAGGCGCCTCCTTATACCCGGAAGGCAGTACCAGTTTTTATGGCTGGTATACTGGTCCGCTGATGAATATTGAAACTGTGCTTACAGCAACAGACCTGAACCCCATGCCAACTGCCAACCAGGTTGCTGTGGCGAAAATTCTCAAAGCCTATTATTTCTGGAACATCACTGACCGCTGGGGTGATGTGCCTTTCTCCCAGGCATTAAAAGGCCAGGAAGATTTTACGCCTGAATACGACACACAGCAATCCATTTACAATGCCCTGTTCACCTTGCTGGATGAGGCCAATGCAGCGATCACCGCAGGTACAATCGGTAGTGATATCATGTATAATGGAGACATGACCAAATGGAAGAAATTTGGCAACACCATTCACATGCT
>JAEYUA010000264.1 GCA_023433755.1 Bacteroidota bacterium
ATCCACACGTGAGAGCACGGGAGCAATCCTTTTATCCATCAGGTCATAGAACGCGGCTTCATCCATATCGGCGGAAGCAGCCATGGTCATGATGGGAAGATCATCCAGTGAAAATTTATTGAGTGAAGGAGGATCCACGTCTTCAGGAAGATCCTTAAGAATGGCATTGATCCTTCGCTGCGCATCATTCAGTGCATAATCCACATCGGTATCACTGTTCAAAGTGATAATGACAGAGGAAAGACTTTCAAAGGAACGGGTATCCAGTTTTTTGATATTCTCCATGGAGGACACAGCTTCTTCAACCACTTTGGAAACCGTATTCTCTACTTCACTCGGAGATGCACCGGGATAAATGGTAGTAACTGAAACTACTGAGGGACTGAATTTAGGCAGCAACTCGTAGTTCAGGTATTTATAACTCAGCAAACCTCCCAGGATCAATACAATGAACAGTACGATCACCAACGTGGGCCGTTTGATGGATACTTCTGCTATTTTCATTTTAAAATCTTTATACTTTCTTATTTAATGATGGTGATCGCGCTGCCGTCAGACAAATTGATCTGGCCGCTGGTGATCACCTGGTCGCCTTCGTTGAGTCCGCGCAGTATTTCCACTTCCTCACCCATCACTCTACCTGCCACCACGGTACGCAGTCTTGCCTTGTTTCCATTCTCTACCAAAAACACCTGGTTGGAACTTACGCTTCCAACAAATGCTGTTCTCGGGATCATGATCACCGGTGTGCTGGTTCCCTGTTCAAATAAAGCGGTACCATACATGCCCGCTTTCAGTTTGTTGCCCGGGTTGGAAGAGATCTCGATCTCAACCGGGAAATTGAGAGAGTTGTCAGCCTTTGGTGCAATGAAGGTGACCTTGCCTGTAAAGTTCTCATCAGGAAACACACTGGCTTTTACATTCACCTTGTCACCATTTTTCAGACGGGCCACCTGCATCTCATTTACCGTTACTTCCAGTTTCAGTTTGGATACATCCACCAGTTCAAATAACTGAGTACCGGGATTGACAACGGCGCCTGGTTCGATATATCGTTTGTTAACGATACCGTTGATGGATGATTTGATGTTGGCATCACTCACCCTGATGCGGGCCTGTGCCACTCTTGCTTCAGCGTTCTCCAATGCAAGTTTCGCCTGGTCGAGTTGCTGACGGGTTACACCGCCTGTTTCAAAAGCATTCTCATAACGCTGTTTATCTCTCAATGCATTCTGGTAAGCTGCCTGCGCTGTTTCAAGATCTATGCTCAATACATCTGTTTTGATGATAGCCAGGGTTTGCCCTTTGCGCACATAACTGCCTTCGTCTACAAGAACTCTTGTAACTCGCCCGGAATTTTCAGAAGCAAAATTCATTTGCTGGATGGGTGCGAAATTGCCGTTGGCGCTGAAGTTGAGGTCGAGTGTTTGTTTTTGAACAGGAGCCACTCTTACTGCCACATCACCCCCGGAGGTTTGTGCTACAACGGCTGTTGCTTCTGCATTTTTCTTTTTATTACTGGCCAGCACCCTGCCTATTACCAGGAGTGATCCGGCGATAGCCACTACAGTAATAATGATGCTGATTATTTTTTTCTTTCTCATTGTAATGATCAAATATTAGTTGAGTAATGATTTTAAATTTCCCTGGCTCTTTACCAGTTGTATTTCAGCTACCCTGTAATTGAGCAGGGCTGATGAATAATTGTTGTTTGCTTCTGTAAGAGATGTTTCCGCGTTCAGGAGATCTGTTAACGATGCCAGTCCATTATTATAATTATTCTGGGTATTGAAATACACCTGCTCTGCCAGTTCCACATTCTTTTTCTGCGCATTCAGCGTAATGATGCTGTTGTTGATCTGTGTCTTCGCGTTTTCAAAAGCGAGGTTCAGTGCGAGCTCGGTATTATCCAGATCTTCATTCAGTTTTTTGATGCTCACATCTGCCTGGCGGATCCTGGCTTTCGTGGCGCCACCATTGAAAATGGGCACACGCAGGTTGAGACTCACCGAAGCAGCGCCAAACCAGTTCACACCCTGTTCTTGTCCTTTGAAAATGGGCACCTTATTACCAAGTCCCTGGTAAGAATAGTTTCCAGACAATGAAAGGCTGGGATAATATTCCGCTTTGTAAGCCTCCTTCTGGTACTGCAATAAATTTTCCTGCTGTTTGAGCAGTCTCATTTCAATCCGGTTATCAGCATTGATCTGCTGGTCGTTGGCAACAACCTGTGGCACGATCTCTTCCAGCTCTTCGGCGGGAATGATAATGGGTGTTTGAATCGGCATCCCCATGTAAAATTTAAGCTGGTTCTCGAGTAGCGCAACGCCATTCAATAATTGCATCCGCTGGCTTTCCAGGTTGGAAATGCTTACCGTGATCCTGTCCACATCAATTTTTTTCGCCAGCCCGTTTTCATATAATCCATTCAGTACTGAACGGACCTTGCTGGTATTGCGGATGGTGGAATCGATCACACTCACCTGCTGTCTTTGCACCAGCACCTGGTAATAATTGGTAGCCACCTGTTCAATTACCTGCTCTTCAGTAAGCTGCGCGCTGAGTTTATAAAACTCGCGTGTGGCCTTCGCCGCATCCAGGCCGGTGAGAACGGATTTATCAAATAGATTCTGGTTGAGTGAAAGGCCGGCATTGGCATTCCACTTCTGTCCAAAACTTACCAGTATGGTTTCATTGGGATTGGGATTAGGACCAAAGATGTTGGGCAGGGCGCTTTGCTGCAACAAAGGGTTGTTGGTTAAAGCGGCAGAACCGTTGATCTGTGGTAATGCCCTTGACCGCACTTCGTCTATACGGTATTCACTGTTTTCTACATCAAGCCTGGCCTTTCTTGCATTCTGGTTAGCTTCCAGTGCATACTTCAAAGCCTGCTTCAGGTCGAGCTGAACAGGGCTTTGCGCATGCAGCATGGTACCCGTGATCAGCATCAGCGGAAGGAGCCACCATTTCATCAGGCCTCTATTTGTTTTTAATCTGGGTTTCATCTGTTTTCTTTAAATATGTATCTAGAATTTTTTTTCCTTTTGCGGTGGTGATGCCATGCAGGTAAAACACCGTGAATTCATGCACCAGTTCATCTACCCCGATCTTTTTTTCCAGGAAGGTGGATGGTGATAATGCTGTTGTCAGTTGCTGCAGCCTGATGGCGGTGATCACATCCAGGTTGATCTCTGCACGGTATAGACCTGAACTGATTCCTTCTTTCAGGTTTTTCCTGATGCCCGGCACCAGTACTTTGGAACGGTGTGCTTCCAGTTTGGACCATTGCAACGGGTAATACTTCTGGAGTTCATAGTAAAATCCATTATGAACAGTTGTCCAGGTTTCAAACGGAGCACGGCTCTGGAGGATCACTTCACCTACAGCATCGGGAGCGGACTGCTGGCAGTCACAAAAAAGTTCATGATGCTGTTCCATCAACTGGTCAATAACACAGCTTACCAGTGATTCCTTATCTGAAAAAAACTGGTAAATGGTTTTTTTGGAGATGGCGGCATGTTTCGCGAGATCATCCATTGAAACGCTTTTCAGGCCATAGGAAAAAAACAGTTCCCTGGCTTTTGTCAGGATCAGTTCTTCCATGTGGATGATTTTATGCCGTTATAAAATATAAGGGTCATTTCTTCAAGCCTTGCTGCCACTGCGGCAAAATCTTCCATGGTAGGGAAAGCACCCTTATCCTTCACACAACGGGTGAAGGCAAATACCATGTCAAGCATCAGGTTGGCCGTATGCAGGGGATCCAGGGCTTTCAGTTCCCCGGTTTCCATGCCCTTTTGCAGCAGTGGCACCAGCAGCCCTTTTTCTTTTTCCCTGATTGTGTTCTTCCAGTCCAGCACAGCACGTGCATTCACATGATCAATATGATCGGCCTGCCAGGAGAGCATATAATATTTCTTGAAGAAATCGATACGGAAACGGGTGATGATAATAAGGCCCTGCAACAGGCCGGGTGCACTTTGAACGGCAGTGGTAAGACCAACTACGTAATCGGAGATAATTTTTTCCTGGACGGCTGTGACCAGGCTTTGTTTATCGTGGAAATAATAACTGAGCGCCTGTTTGGTCAGCCCGAGGTCATCGGCCAGTTCGGTCATGGTGGTTTTGGCAATACCAAAATGCGTGAACCTTTTGATGGCCGCCTCCAATATCTGGTCCTGTTTCACTGTTGCTTCCGTACTCATTTGACCTTTTGACTATCTGACTTTTTTGATTTAAAAGTCAAAAGTAAGGCAAAAAAAATATTGGCTTGTCATCAAATTGTTAAGCCGTTGAAAAAAATACGGGCGAACTCAATTTCCTTCTTCATGATCTGCTGGAACTGCTTTTTATCGGGGAAGAAGTTGGGATTATTGTGAAGCGTGCTGGCGCGGAAGCCATCGAGGAAATCAAAAAACAGTTCAGCGGTCTTTTTGGCCTCTTTGATTTTGAACTGGCCCGAAGCAATCCCTTTTTCAATGATCATAGTAATGCGGTGCAGTTCCCTCTTCCTGAGGTGAGTAAAAACCTGCTGCAATTCTTCGGGTACCCCGGATGCTTTATAAGCCTTCAGGAACTCCAGGATATTATGGTATTTGATAATGAACTCTGTTCTTCTTTCCAGGAAAAAATTGATGGCTGCAAAAGGATCCTTTTCCCTTGCCAGTGCTTCATCATCTTCCTGCTCACCGGCACTGGTGATGGAACGAAGCACTTCGGCATACAGGTTCAGCTTATCAGGGAAATAATAGTACAGGGATGCCTTACTGAGTGAGAGGTCCGCGGCAATCTCTGACATGGTGGTCTTGCTCACCCCAAAATGAGCAAAACGTTTGATCGCCGCCTGGATAATGCTTTCCTGTTTCTGGTCCTGGGCCATTGCAGCAAAGAAAAGGGATTTTGACTAACCTTGTAATATGGGAGTCCATCCCTGGCTTCAATCAAATTATTTGCACATGAGATCATTATTCATCTTCCTCTCCCTAATAGGCGTTCTGAAATCAGAAGCACAAACTCCGGAGGAGACCCTTGCCAGATTGAACATCAGCCTGCCCCCGCTTTCACAGCCGGTGGCAAATTATGTACACTGTGTAAGAGTTGGCAATATTCTATACCTGGCAGGCAAAGGTCCCCAGCTCAATGGTGAATATGTGAAAGGAAAACTGGGAAAAGATCTCTCGGTAGAGCAGGGCAAAGATGCGGCCCGCCTCGTGGCATTGATACAACTGGCGGTATTAAAACAAGAACTCGGGGAGCTTTTTAAAGTTAAAAGAATCATCAAGGCAAATGGTTTTGTTAACAGTACGGATACATTTACCGAACATCCTGAAGTGATCAATGGATTTTCCGATCTGTTGGAACTGGTATTTGGTGATAAAGGCAGGCATGCCAGGACCTCAGTGGGAGTGAATTCTTTACCATTTGGTATGGCGGTGGAAATTGAACTGATTGTGGAAGTGGAATGAGTTTGGGCAGGTATGATTTTTCGTTTGACCTTTATTAATAACAAGGTCACATTACAACACGCATCCCCTTACCACCCTTATCTTTGAACCATGTTAAAGATCGGCGTATTTGGTACGGGGCACCTGGGAAAATTTCACCTGAACAACTGGAAGGAAATTCCCGGTGTTGAGATTTCGGGATTTTATGATCCAAATGATGCCATCGCTGAAGAAGTGGTGGCCAAATACGGAATCAAAAGGTTTACTGATGAAGAGACCCTAATCGAAGCTTCTGATGCAATTGATGTGGTGACCCCCACCCAGTTCCATTTTCCCATCTGTGAGAAAGCCATCAAAAAACACCGGCATGTATTCGTGGAAAAACCCATGGCCCATACCATGGATGAAGCAAGATCCCTGGTCAAGCTGGTGAAAGAATCAAAGATCAAATTCCAGGTGGGACATGTAGAGCGCTTCAACCCTGCCTTCCTTGCCGCAAAAGATTTGAAACTCGATCCCATGTTCATCGAGGTGCACCGCCTTGCCCAGTTCAATCCACGTGGTACCGAGGTGAGCGTGATCCTCGACCTGATGATCCATGATATTGATGTAATTCTGAGCCTTGTAAAAAGCGAGGTCAAAAATATTTACGCAAGTGGTGTGGCAGTGATGACCGATACGCCCGACATCGCCAACGTGCGGCTTGAATTCAACAATGGCTGCGTGGCCAACCTCACTTCCAGCCGCATCTCCATGAAAAAAATGCGCAAGATCAGGCTCTTTCAAAAAGATGCCTACATCGGTATTGATTTCCTGGATAAAAAAACAGAGGTGATCAAACTGAAAGGTGAAGGTGATGAAAATGCTTTCTCTTTTGACCTGGAAACACCGCAGGGAACCAAGACCATTGCTATCGCCAGTCCGCAGGTTCCTGAGGTGAATGCCATCAAACGTGAACTGGAAGAATTCGCAAATGCCATCAAAAACAATACACAGCCCATCGTAAACGAAATTGATGGGTTCAGGGCCCTGGAAGTGGCCCACCAGATCCTGGGCAAGATCAATTACAACGCTTCCGCTGCCAAACTATGATCTTCAGGAAAAATATTCATCCATCCTGGTATGCGCTGGCCGACTACCTTACCGCCCTTGCGGCATGGATGCTGTTTTATTTCCTGCGCAAAATGATGCTGGACCAGCCTATGACGGTTGGTGATAAATTCTGGATGGGAATTGCCATCATTCCCATTGGCTGGTGCATTCTCTACGGACTGGTGGGCAGCTATAATTCGATCTACAAAAAATCAAGACTTACCGAATTCACCAATACTTTCATTTGCAGCCTCATTGGTTGTATCGTTTTATTCTTCATGTTGCTCCTGGATGATGTAGAGAATGATTACAATTATTATTACGCCGCCTTTGGCGCTTTGTTCGGCATCCATTTCCTGCTAACCATCATGGGAAGACTCATAGTACTGAGCATTGCCAAAAAACAAATGGCTACCAAAACCATCAGGTTCAATGCAGCCATTGTAGGTAACTATGAAAATGCTTTGCATATTTTCAAAGAGGCAGAAAAAAAACTGGAGGTTGAAGGATATTATGCGCAGGGTTATATCGCCATCAATGAACAGGAAAGACCTACCACGCAAAAATTCCTTCCCCGGCTCGGGCATATCAACCAGTTGGAATCCATCATTGACCAGCAGGGCATTCAACTGATTGTACTGGCCATTGACAGGTCAGAACAGGAACTGATCGGAAGCGTGATCAACCGGCTCTCTGAAAAAGATGTGGCTATCAAGATCCAGGCGAACACGCTTGATATCATTTCCGGTTCCGTAAAAACCAGCAATGTACTAGGGGCAGTACTGATTGACTTGCATACAGGCCTCATGCCCGAATGGCAACAAAATATCAAACGGGTGATCGATATAGGCGCTGCACTGGTTTGCCTGGTACTGCTTTTCCCCTTATTCATCTGGATCGCACTTCGTGTTCACTTCACTTCCCGCGGTCCCATTTTTTATAGCCAGGAAAGGATCGGGTATAAAGGACAGCCTTTCAAAATGTATAAATTCAGGTCCATGATCGTGGACGCAGAACCTGGTGGACCTGCTTTATCTTCTGACCATGATCCCCGTATCACCAAATACGGGAAAACACTTCGTAAATGGAGGCTCGATGAATTACCCCAGCTCTGGAATATCCTCATTGGTGAAATGAGTCTTGTGGGGCCAAGACCGGAACGCCGGTTTTATATAGACCAGATCACCAAAGAATTTCCCTATTACAAATACCTGCTTAAAGTGAAACCGGGACTCACCTCCTGGGGTATGGTTCAATATGGTTATGCCGAAAATGTACAGGGCATGATCGAGCGCAGCAAATTTGACCTGGTGTATATAGAAAATATATCCCTCTTGCTAGATTTCAAGATCATGATCCACACGCTCCGGATCATTTTCCTGGGCAAAGGCAAGTAATTTCTCTTTTCTCATTTTACTTTTGATGAAATCAATGTTTTTGAAAAAACTGTTCGCCCTTTTATTCCTTACAGGATGCTCTTTTGCTTCGCATTCCCAATACTGGCAGCAGAAAGTTGATTTTATCATCGATGTTACGCTCAATGACAAAGAAAAATCTCTTGATGGTTTTGAGAAGATCCATTATGAAAACCATTCACCCGATACCCTGCAATTTATCTGGTTCCACCTCTGGCCTAATGCCTACAAGAATGATCGTACAGCTTTCAGCGACCAACTACTGGAGAATGGCAATACTGATTTTTATTTTTCCAACAGGGATGAAAGAGGTTATATCAACCGGCTTGATTTTAAAGTGGATGGTGTTACAGCGCGTACAGAAGACCACCCCACCCATATCGACATCATTAAAGTTTTACTTCCCCGGCCCCTGCCTCCTGGTGAAACCATATCCATCACCACTCCATTTCATGTAAAACTTCCCTTCAATTATTCCAGGGGTGGTTATGATGAAGAGACTTTCCAGGTTACACAATGGTTTCCCAAACCAGCCGTATATGATGCCAACGGCTGGCATCCTATGCCTTACCTTGACCAGGGAGAATTTTATAGTGAATTCGGCAATTATGATGTGCGGATCACTGTGCCTGCCAATTACGTGGTTGCCTCAACAGGAGCGCTGCAAAACGAAGAAGAAAAAGAATGGCTGAAAAAAAGAAAAGATTTTGAATGGGAGCCGGTTGTGATCCGCACCTCCACATCGCGTTCAAAGAATGCGCCCATCAAAAAAACCATTCAGAAATTTCCACCCAGTTCAACTGAAACCAAAACACTTCGTTACCTGCAGGAGAACGTTCACGATTTTGCATGGTTTGCCGACAAACGTTACAGGGTTCATGCTGATACCTGCAGGCTTCCTTCGGGAAAAGTGATAGAGGTGTTTACCTATTATGTAAAACCTGCTTTCAAACTTTGGGAAAATGGTTTTGATTACCTGAAAGATGCTTTAAGATTTTACTCAGATGAAGTGGGTGAATATCCTTATGATGTTGCCAGCGTGGTGCATGGCCCTGAAAGTTTCGGCGGTGGCATGGAATATCCCACCATCACCATTCTTTCCCCGGTTGAAACCACAGAAGGTCTCGACCGCCTTATTGCCCACGAGATCGGGCATAACTGGTTCCAGGGAGCACTGGCCAGCAATGAAAGGCAGCATCCCTGGCTGGATGAAGGACTCAACAGTTTTTACGAATACAAATACCTTGACCAGCGTTATGGAAAGGAAGGAAGAGTGGAAGCACTTTGGCATCTAACCCAAGTGCAAAGAAAAAGATCCCAGCCTATTCCAACTTCATCTGAAGATTTCAGTTTTACAAATTATGCGCTAGTGGCTTATCACCGTACAGCAACCTGGCTGCAGTCCATTGAACAATTGACAGGTACCGCAACATTCCGTTCCATCATGCAGGAATACTACAGGCAATGGAAATTCAAACACCCGGGTCCGGGTGATTTTCTTCACCTGCTTCGCTCAAAGCTTGACAGCTCCCAGCAATTTGTGCTGGATGAATTTAACCAGATTGAAAAAGTTCGTAATTCTGGTTTCCACGTAGTGAGTCCTTTTAAAAAAGGTTCTTTCAAAGCATATCTCAAAGAGCCTGAAAAAAATATCCTTTTGCTCTCTCCTGCCTTTGGCGTGAACAGCTATGATAAGCTGATGATCGGTGGCCTGATCAGCAATTATAAATTACCCCCGACAAACTTCAACTTTCTTTTTATTCCAATGTATGCCACCGGTTCCAAATCGCTGGCAGGCCTGGCCAGGATCAATTACAGCATTCTTTCAACCGGGAAAATCCGCAAGACAGATTTTTTCCTGAATGCCTCTCATTTTTCCATGGACCAATTCCGGGACACAGCCAACCGGAAACTTACCATGCGTTTTATCAAACTGGTTCCCGGCTTTCGCCTGACCCTGAACAATCAAAATGCAAGGCAAACCACCAGCAAATATTTGCAGTGGAAAACCTTTTTATTCCAGGAACAATCACTGCGCATCACACGTGATACAACTTTCACCGGCACAGATACGATTCCATTTCTCAGGTATGCCCTGCCGAAAAGCAGGCGTTACCTCAACCAACTGGACCTGGCGTATGAAAATTACAGGGCGCTTTATCCCTTTGATGTGCGGCTTCGTATTGAGCAATCTGCTGATTTTATCAGGCCTGCATTAACGGCGAATTATTTTTTCAATTACCGGGAAGGAGGATTGCAGCTCCGGTTTTTTGCAGGAGGATTTCTTTACCTGGGAGAAAAAACCATCCGCAAGCAATTCAGGAATGACCGTTTCTTCCTCAATATGACCGGTCCTAATGGTTATGAAGATTACACCTACAGCGATTATTTCCTGGGACGCAATCATTTTGAAGGACTCGAAAGCCAGCAGATCATGATGCGCGATGGCGGATTTAAGGTAAGAACGGACCTGCTTGCAAGCAAGGTGGGTAAAACAGACCGCTGGCTCACGGCTGTTAACCTGAATTCTTCCATTCCTGGAAAGATCAATCCTCTTTCATTATTGCCAGTGAAGATCCCACTCCGTGTTTTCTTCGACCTGGGTACTTATGCCGATGCCTGGGATAAGGATGCTGAAGGCGACCGCTTTCTTTTTGATCTTGGCCTGCATATTCCTTTGTTCAATGAAAGTGTGAACATCTACCTGCCCATCCTTTACAACAGGGTGTACAGTGATTATTATAAATCAACCATCACCAAAAACCGTTTTCTAAAAACCATTTCCTTCACCGTAAATTTTTATAATAAAGATGTGCAGCAGTTAAACCGGGAACTTGAATTCTGATGGAGAACAAATTCACCATACAATACCTGCAGCAAGCTGAAATTGATCAAGCAAAATGGGATGAATGTATTGACCGTGCCGGTAATGGTCTTGTTTACGCTTATTCCATGTACCTCGATCACATGGCTGACAACTGGGATGCGCTGGTTTTGAATGATTATGAAATGGTGATGCCCCTACCCTGGCGGCGCAAATTTGGAATCCATTATCTCTACCAGCCCTTCCTGGTGGCGCAACTGGGCTTATTTGGCAACGGCATCACCCCAGGCATTCTTGAAAAATTCCTGCAGGCCATTCCCCGTAAATTTCGCCTCTGGGAATTCCCGCTCAATCATGGCAATCTTTTTTCCGTAAGTGGTTTTGATCTATATGAAAGATCCAACTTCATACTTCCATTAAAGAAATCACACGAAGAAATTTCCAGTAGCTACAGGGAGAATCTCCGGCGCAATCTGCGCAAGTCTGTTCAGTATGGTTCATTTGCCAGTGAAGTGCGTATTAATGAAGTAACAGAGATTGTAAAGGAATTTAACTGTGTAGAACAAACAAAAGAACTGGATCGTTTTACCAGTTTATATCTACAACTTGAAGAAAAAAATATGGCTGCCTGTCACGGCATCTATTCCAAAAACAATGAACTGCTGGCATCGGCAGCTTTTTTGTTTTCACACAGGCGCGCATATTACCTGCTGGTGGGCAACCATCCCAATGGTAGAACCCTGGGCGCATCGCATGCACTGCTTGATCATTTTATCAGGATGAATGCAGGAAAAGATTTGGTTCTTGATTTTGAAGGCAGTGATATCAGGAACCTTGCTTTTTTTTACAGCAGCTTTGGCGCACAGGAAGAAAAATACACGGCTATTAAGAGAAATCATTTACCCTGGTATATGCGGTGGCTGAAGAAATGATCAGGAAGCTGAATTCTCCAGTTCTTCCAGCAGCGCTCCTGCAATCTGCAGGTCAACAGGCCTGGTGATCTTGATATTGTTTTCATCTCCTTCCACCAGTGAGATCTTCAATCCAAAAGCTTCCACCACGGTTGCTTCGTCGGTGAATCTTTCCTTGTAATCAATTTCAAAAGCAGGCACCAGGATCTTGCTGTGAAAAGTTTGCGGCGTTTGCACCAGCACCACTTTATTCCTGTCGAGCACCTCGTTGTCATTTCCCTCTTCGTTCAGCAGGCGGATGCTGTCCTTGGATCTCACCACGGGAACAGCACTGCCCATATGCAAGGTATTTTCATAACAACGGTGGATCAGTTCCGTACTCACTAGACAGCGTACGGCATCATGCACAAAAACAATAGCCTCCCCTGTTACCAGTTTCAAAGCGTTCTGCACAGAATGAAACCTGGTTTCCCCACCAAAGGTTACCTGTATGCGGCTGTAATCAAAATAAGCATCAATGATCTCCTTACCAATGTCCTGGAAATCTTCAGGAAAAACCAGGATGACCTGCAGGTCGTCATAAGCTTCAAGAAAAGCTTTGAGCGTATAATAAAGAACGGGTTTTTCATTCAGCATCATGAACTGTTTGGGAATTACACTGCCCATCCGCGTGCCTGTTCCCCCTGCCACTATAATTGCAAATTTTTTCATATGGTTGTTGCCCGCCCTGCTCCCTGCAAAAATGTATAAAGGTGGGAAGCTGGTATTTTATTCAGGGACGAAAATATCTATTTTACACCTGAACTAGGTGAATTTAAAAATGATTAAACGCAAATTTTCGGAGGGAGATTTTTTCCTGGTCATCGCTAACCTCTTACCAGTTTACGGGGTCTGGTTCCTGGGATGGGAAGCCAGGCAGGTGTTCCTGGTCTATTGCCTGGAGACGGTCATCATTGGTTTGTTTACGCTGATAAAACTTGGAATCCTGACTACAGTTAGAAAGAGCGACTGGTGGGAAAACAGCGGTTCCAGGAGCCTGATGCACGGAAGTTTTTTCATGCTATTTTTTATTGTGCATTACGGGATGTTTGTAGGTATCCAGACAACCATGTTCCTGGGTATAGCCTTTAAAGGCAGTGATAAACCGAACATTCTCAAGATTATTATGGATCCAGCCCGCTACCTGGGACCTGACGCCTGGCTCCTTTTCTGTGTATTCATTTTCAGTTATGGGTATGAAAACCTCACTCGGTTCGTTTTCAATAATGAATACCGCACCAAATCGTTCATGCGCGTGATGTTTGAACCATATATGCGCATCTTCATCCAGCAGTTTACGGTAATATTGGGAAGCCTCTTCCTTTCCTTTGGTGCCGGTACCGTTTTCATCCTGATATTCGCTATCGTGAAGATCTTCTTTACAGTAGTGGTGGATTATGATAAATCCATGGACCAGGCCATGGAAAAAGCAAAGAACAGGGAAGACCTTAAAACATGAAGACAAAAAAAATCCCGCTAAAAGCGGGATTAAAATTTATTTCGTTTTCTTTTTATACTGTTCATTCAATCCGGCCAGCAGATCGGCTGTAACATTATAGGCTGTATCACGGAAATAGATAAAACCAGGCTCATAGGCCAGGATATAGGAATAACCTTTTGTTTTATTATACTCCCTGAGGTAATCTTCGATCCTTGTTTTCACTTCCTGCATTTTGCGCATGTAAGAATCCTGGAAGTTCTGGTCCAGCTTCTGCTTTTCATTGCGGATACGGTCCTGTAAAGCCATCATTTCCTTGCTGGCTGTTTCTGACTGTACCTGCGACATTTCTCCCTGGTTCTGGTAAAAACTCAGCCTGTCGTTATACATTTTTTGAAGACGGTTCATTTCCGAATTCATTTTTTCTTCTTCCCTGCTCAGCTCATTTTTCACATCCTTAACCATGGCAAATGAATTGGTGATGGAGTCCAGTTCAAAATAGGCAATGCGGAAAGAAGATGATGAAGTATCATTTGTTTTTGCTGAACCTTTTACTACAGGTTCGCCTGATTTTTTACCTGCTGAAAAATGGAGATAAAATAATACGGCAACGGCTACCAGCAATACAACATTAAGAATGAGCGATGCGTTTTTCATGCGCTGATTTTTTGTTGCAAAATAACGTTTGATCAGCGGCTTGCAAGGATAAATTGAAGGGAATTGTGAAATGGTTAACGATGAAAGCAGTCAATGGCTTTTGGCCTTTAGCTTTTGGCTGGTTTCTCAAAGAATTAATTTCTAAATGTGAAGCAAACAAGGTTAAAACAAATAAAAAAATCCCGGCTTTGGAGGCCAGGATTTTGTATTTGAAATTCAATTGATCTTATTCCTCTTCATCAAAGGTCATTGCTTCCCTTGCAGTCTGCAGCAGTTCATATTCTTCCTTGCTGCCTACGATCATGTTCTCAAACTCACGCAGACCTGTACCTGCAGGAATCAGGTGACCGGTGATCACATTCTCTTTCAGTCCGAGCATGTCATCGGTTTTACCCTGGATGGCTGCTGATGACAATACCTTGGTAGTTTCCTGGAACGAAGCCGCTGAAATCCAGCTTTGCACACCGAGGGAGGCCTTGGTGATACCCAGCAAAGTGGGCGCTGAAGTGGCGGGCTTGGCATCACGGTATTCAACCAGCTTTTTGTCATTACGGCGGAGAATGGAATTCTCTTCACGCAGTTCACGGAGGCTCACGATCTGGCCCGGGCGCATCTTGCCTGAATCACCTGCTTCTGTCACTACCTTCTTATCGTAGATGTAGTCATTCTCTTCCAGGAACTCAAACTTATCGGTCAGGTCTTCCTCCAGGAATTTGGTATCACCCGGATCCACGATAGAAACCTTGCGCATCATCTGGCGTACGATCACCTCGATGTGTTTGTCATTGATCTTCACACCCTGCAAACGGTAAACCTCCTGGATCTCATTCACCACGTACTGCTGTACCGCGAATGGTCCCTGGATGGCCAGGATATCCTGTGGAGAGATCTGTCCGTCAGACAATGGAGAACCCGCTTTCACGAAGTCGCCATCCTGTGCGAGGATCTGCCTTGTAAGAGGTACCAGGTATTTTTTGGTAACACCGTCTTTTGCTTCAATGATGATCTCACGGTTACCGCGTTTGATAGCACCCATGGTTACCACACCATCAATTTCGGATACGATAGCAGGGTTAGATGGATTACGAGCTTCAAACAATTCCGTTACCCTTGGAAGACCACCCGTGATATCTCTCAGCTTACCGAGGATACGTGGGATCTTCACGATCACCGTACCGGCTTTCACTTCTTCACCATCTTCTGGGATGATGTGTGAACCTGTTGGCAGGTTATAAGATTTACGTTCCTTACCTTCTACGATGATGGAAGGAATTTTCGTTTTATCCTTGGTTTCAATTACCACTTTCTCACGGTGACCTGTCTGCTCATCTGATTCTTCACGGTAAGTGATGCCTTCAATTACATTTTCAAACTTCACCACACCATTGATCTCAGCAACAATTACGTTGTTGAACGGATCCCATGTGCAGATCACATCTCCCTTGCTCACCTTCTGACCATCTTTCACGTTCAGCGTAGCACCGTAAGGAATGTTGTTGGTATTGAGTAAACGGTCATTCTTGGTATCCATATTCCTTACCTCACCGGTACGGCCGATCACCACCTGCACTTTCTCACCTTCATTGTTCTCGGTAGTTACAGTACGCAGACCATCGAACTGCATAGTGCCATCAAACTTGGCAAGCAAGGTTGATTCAACCGCAGCAGATCCCGCAACACCACCCACGTGGAAGGTACGGAGGGTAAGCTGTGTACCAGGCTCACCGATTGATTGGGCTGCAATGATACCAACTGCATCTCCGCGTTGTGCCAGGTAACCTGTTGCCAGGTTTTTACCATAACATTTTACGCAGGTACCACGCTTGCTTTCGCAGGTGAGTACAGAACGGATCTCAACAGTTTCAATTCCTGATGCTTCGATCTTTTCAGCAATGGTATTAGTGATAGCATCACCGGCAGCAACAAGCAATTGTTCGCTGATGGGATCGTACACATCATGAAGTGATGTACGGCCGGCGATCCTGTCGCTCAATGGCTCGATGATATCTTCATTATCTTTTAATGCGGAAGTGGCAATACCACGCAGTGTTCCGCAATCTTCTTCTGTTATTACCACATCCTGTGATACGTCAACGAGACGACGTGTAAGGTAACCGGCATCGGCTGTTTTAAGGGCCGTATCCGCAAGACCTTTACGGGCACCGTGCGTAGAGATGAAATAATCCAATACGTTCAATCCGCCTTTGAAGTTGGAAAGGATCGGGTTCTCGATGATCTCCGAACCTGTAGAACCTGATTTTCTTGGCTTGGCCATCAGACCCCTCATACCGGCAAGCTGCTTGATCTGCTGCTTGGAACCACGGGCACCGGAATCAAGCATCATGTAAACAGAGTTGAAGCCCTGCTTGTCAGATGACAATTCGCGGATAAGCGTTTCCGTGATCCTGGTATCCACACGTGACCAGATGTCAACGATCTGGTTATAACGTTCGTTGTTGGTGATGAGACCCATGTTGTAGTTCTCCCACACTTCTTCCACTTCCGCTTTCGCGTTGTCCAGCAATTCCTGCTTGATATCAGGAATGATCAGGTCATTGATGGAGAAAGACAGACCACCCTGGAAGGCAGTACGGAAACCGAGCTGCTTGATATCATCCAGGAACTTAGCTGTTTTAGGAACGTTGGTGATGGTAATAATGTCACCAATGATCTCTCGGAGGTTCTTCTTGGTAAGGAGTGCATTTACAAAACCAACTTCCTTTGGAACATGCTGGTTGAACAATACACGTCCTACCGTGGTATCAATCAGTTTCTGGCTGAGCATACCATCTTCTTCACTGCGTACAAAGGTTTTCAGTTTGATCCATGAGTGGAGGTCAACCTTTTTCTCATTGTAAGCAATAATCACTTCTTCCTCGCTGTAAAAAGCCTTGCCTTCACCTTTCATCTTTTCAGTGTCGGTGCTCTTGCGGCCTTTGGAGATATAATACAGGCCCAGTACCATGTCCTGTGAAGGAAGGGTGATAGGTGTACCATTCTGAGGGTTGAGAATGTTATGGG
>JAEYUA010000132.1 GCA_023433755.1 Bacteroidota bacterium
ACATTCCCATCAGCAAGGAATCCATTCCCAACCATATCAACACAGCCCGCAATGCCCTGCTTTGTTATATGGCCGAAACTGGAAATACCAATTTCGCTGACGGGAAACTGATCTTTCTATCGGGTTCTCCCGAACTGGAAAGGATCGGTGGTGTTCCTACTGGTCGACTCAGCGGCATCGTCAATCATCATATCCCCAAATACCTGCGCAGCAACCAGCTTCCCAGTTATGAAACCAATTGTATTGAGGACTGGGAGACCAAACTCGATAGGATCGTGGAGGAAACCATCAATCAGAATATGACCCTGATTTCCGGCATACCGCCATGGGTGCAGATGTATTTTGACCGCCTCATGGAAAAAAGCGGGAAGAAGGTGGGCGAGCTCTTTCCCCATTTCAGTGTGATGGTGCACGGCGGTGTAAATTTCGAGCCTTATAAATCAAGGCTGTTCGAGAGCATCGGAAGGCCAATTCATGATATTGAAACTTTCCCGGCATCGGAAGGATTCTTTGCCTTCCAGGATACGCAGACCGAAGAAGGTTTGCTGCTCAATACCAATAGCGGGATCTTTTTTGAGTTTGTACCAGCAGGTGAGATCTTCAATGAAAATCCAACCCGTCTTTCCCTGCATGAAGTGAAAACAGGGGAGAACTATGCGCTCATTATTAATAATAATGCAGGCTTATGGGGATATAATATTGGTGATACGGTAAAGTTTGTCAGCACCAATCCTTACCGGCTGGTGGTGACGGGCCGTACCAAGCATTTTATTTCTGCTTTTGGTGAACATGTGATTGGAGAGGAAGTGGAGCGGAGTATGCTGGCTGCCTCGCAGGAAGCGGGTGTGCATATCCGTGAGTTCACTGTGGCGCCCATGGTACAGCAGGGTGATGGTAAGAGTTACCATGAATGGTTCGTGGAGTTTGAAGAGCAGCCGGCTGATCCTGCTGCCTTTGCCGACAGGCTTAATGAGCTGATGCGCCAGCATAATATTTATTATGATGACCTGATCCGCGGGCATATCCTCCAGCCTTTGAAGTTGACCATGGTGAAGAAGAATGGGTTTATTGATTATATGAAATCAATTGGAAAGCTGGGTGGACAAAACAAAGTGCCGCGGTTAAGTAATGACAGAAAATTGGCGGAAGCTTTATCAGAATACATTGTCTGAATCAGGATTTACAGGATTTTAGGATTTTCAGGATGAAATTTAACCGCCAAGAAAGAAGAAAAGAAGGTAACGCCAAGGATTGTATGAAATTCAAACACTACTTACCGTTCTTCCCGTCTTAATGGCTAAAAAAAGTAAGAGAATGAGAAGATCAATACATCATATGACTTCCGGAGCCAAAGTCTTGCAGCTAGAAGCTAGCAGCTAGCAGCACAACCCCCAACCACCCAAAAAATTATTATTTAACTATCTTGTACTTTTAAATCCAACATGAATCAAACCAATCCTGCAAAAAGAATTGCCATCTTCGGCTCCACCGGCTCCATAGGCGTGCAGGCTTTAGAAGTAATAGAAGCCAATCCCCAGCTATTCTCAGTAGATGTGCTCACCTGCAACAGCAACGACGAACTGCTCGTAAAGCAGGCGCAGAAGTTCAAACCTAACGTGGTGGTGGTAGGTGATGAAAAGAAATACGAAAAAGTAAAGCAGGCCCTATCCAATACTGATGTCAAGGTTTTTGCCGGTGAAAAAGCACTGGAGGAAGTCGCCTCGATGGATATTTATGACCTCATGCTCGCTGCCATTGTCGGTTACGCGGGACTGAAACCCACCCTCAATGCCATCCGTGCCGGTAAGGCAATTGCGCTTGCCAACAAAGAAACGCTTGTGGTGGCAGGAGATATCATCATGCAGACTGCCGTGGAAATGCGGGTGCCCGTGATACCTGTTGATTCCGAACATTCAGCCATCTTTCAGTGCCTGGTCGGAGAAGTGCGCAACCCAATAGAAAAAGTCATACTCACCGCTTCCGGTGGTCCCTTCCTGGGCAAAAAACCCAACTATCTTTTAAATGTAAAAAGGGAACATGCGCTGCAGCATCCCAACTGGAGCATGGGCGCCAAGATCAGCATCGACTCGGCCACACTCATGAATAAAGGACTTGAGATGATTGAAGCCCGCTGGCTTTTTAATCTCAATGCCAGCCAGATCGAAGTGCTGGTTCATCCGCAAAGCATTATCCATTCCATGGTGCAGTTCACTGATGGAAGCATCAAGGCGCAAATGGGTTTGCCCGATATGAAACTGCCCATCCAGTATGCCCTGGCTTTCCCTCAAAGAATTCCCAATAAATTTCCACGGGCGGATTTTAAAAAGATCAGGAACCTCACTTTTGAAGATCCCGACTTGAAGACCTTCCGCAACCTGGCACTTGCCATTGACGCGCTCAAAAAAGGAGGCAATCTTCCCTGCGTGATGAATGCCGCCAACGAGATCGCTGTGTATGCTTTCCTGCGCAACCGTATCGGTTTTCTTGATATGACTGATGTGATTGAAAGGACAATGGACAAGATATCATTCATTGAAAAACCTTCGCTGGAACAGTATTTCGAAAGTGATGGAGAGGCGAGGAATTTCGCGGCGGATATTATCAAGCTCTAGATGGTTGGATTGGTGGAAAGCTGCAAGCGGCAAGCTTCAAGCTGCAAGACCTTAGGTCCAATTCTCATTTTTTGAATTTGCCCTTTTTCATTCGCGGATCTGGAATAAATAGCAGGCTTTCTCTGCGCAACCTCCTTTTCTCTTTCACCAGCCATAGCTTTAGCGAAGGCTGGCTTTTCTCTGCGGTGAAAAAAACTAATTGTTCTTTAAAACAGTCCAAGATTTAACAATTTCTCCTGATTTCTGACCCGGTGTCTTGCAGCTTGAAGCTTGCAGCTTGCCGCTTCTTTGTATCTTGCCGCCCTTAAACATTTCAATCGATGTTCCTCGCAATAGACTGGTCAGCTATGTTCGCCAATATCGGGCAGTTCATCCTGGCATTTTCAATACTTGTGGTGCTGCACGAGATGGGCCATTTTTTCCCGGCCAAGTGGTTCGGCTGCCGTGTCGAAAAATTCTACCTCTTTTTTAATCCCTGGTTTTCACTCTGGAAGAAAAAGGTGGGAGAGACCGAATATGGACTGGGCTGGGTACCACTGGGCGGCTACGTAAAAATCTCCGGTATGGTGGATGAAAGCATGGACAAGGAGCAGATGAAGCTACCCCCTCAGCCATTCGAGTTTCGCAGCAAACCAGCCTGGCAAAGACTCATCATCATGCTCGGTGGCGTGATCGTAAATTTTATCCTGGCCCTGGTATTATTTGCCATGATCCTTTTTGTATGGGGAGAAGAAAGACTGCCGGTAAAGAATTTGAAATATGGTCTTGCTACTGATTCCCTGGCCATGTCAGCAGGACTCAAAGACGGTGATGTGATTACCGCTGTGAATAACGAACCTTTAGTTTATTATAATGACCTGTTCAAATCAATCGCACTCACAGAAAAGATCAACCTGTCGGTAAAACGTGATGGGAAAGATACCATGATCGCGATGCCTGAAGGATTTCTTAGTGATCTCACCAAAAGCCAGCGACTGGCATTTGTGGTTCCCAGGATGCCAACGATTGTTGACAGTATCAATAAAAAAGTATTACAGCTTAAATCCGGTGAGTTGAAAAAGGGTGACCATATCATTGCCATCAATGATTCATCCGTTCAATATTACCATGAATTCTTCCGCATCAAGGAAGCCTATAAAAACCAGGAAGTAGATCTCACTGTGTTGAGAGGAACCGATACGGCCAATGTAAGAGTGAAGCTGGATGAGAACGCGAGTGTTGGATTTTACAATGCCGGTGTTTATAAATTATTGGGCACGGAAAAAAGGGAATATGGATTCATTGAATCCATTCCGGCTGGTATCAATCATGGAATTGATCGTTTGGGTGAATACATGACCGGTATCCGTTTGTTGTTCACCTCCAAAGAGCACAAGGTGCAGGATAACCTGGGAAGTGTGATCAGCATTGGTAAAACCTTTGGTGGTACCTGGGACTGGCAGCGCTTCTGGACCATGACTGCCCTGTTCTCCATCATCCTTGCCTTCATGAATATTCTCCCGATCCCCGCGCTCGATGGCGGACATGCCCTCTTCACGATTTATGAAATCATCACCGGCCGCAAGCCAAGCGATAAGTTCATGGAATACGCACAGATGGTGGGAATGGTCCTGCTGCTGGGACTGATGCTGTACGCGTTTGGGCTGGATATATGGAGGATGTT
>JAEYUA010000018.1 GCA_023433755.1 Bacteroidota bacterium
GCGCCATCCTGGTTTTTGAAAAAGAACTCCAGGTGGGTCTGAATAAGGACCGGTATTATGTAACTGCCCAGGCAAATGCACTCCCAGTTGACGCGTTAGTAAAAAAAGTAAAGGATAGTTTTCCCGGAGCAAAGATCAATGCTGTAAAGATGTATGCTGATCCTGAACGTTCAGCGGAGATCAATGTATCCATCAGCCCCAAAAAATCACAGGAAACAAAAAAAGATACGACTGCCAGCAACACATCCGTAACACCAGCCAAACCTGTGGCACCACAGCGCCAGCCTGGCTTTACCATTTTTGTCAATCCATACACAGGAGCCATTCTGGAAAAATACAGTTACCGCGAAACCTGGCTTTACCAGGTCTTTGCACTGCACCGCTGGCTGCTGGGTGGCAATGACAGTATTGGTAAATACATTGTCGGTATTTCTACCCTGATCTTTTTGTTCATTCTTATTACAGGCATCATTCTCTGGTGGCCCAAAACCAAAAAGATCCTGAAACAAAGACTGAGGATCAAATGGACCGCAGGCTGGAAAAGACTGAACCATGACCTTCACCTGGTATTTGGTTTTTACAGCGCCATCTTCCTTTTCATTTTCGCATTCACTGGTTTAGCATGGTCTTTCGAATGGTTCAATAAAGGCATTTACACTGTAACTAATTCGCCTATCAAGCCACCACCTCCGCCTAAATCATCCTATATCGCCGATACTAAGAAGATCAGTTTTGAGCAGGCATTGTCGGTAGCTAAAACCGTGAAGCCGGGTGCTGAGTTTTACAATATCACCATGGCAAAAGATTCGGTAGATGCGGTTAACGTAACTGCTCTTCCTGAAGATGCCATGCATGAATCAGCAACTGATGCGATTTATCTTGACCAGTACTCAGGAAATGTTATTGGTAAAATGGATTTTGGTGACAGGAGTCTCGGAGCACAGGTCCGTTCTTCTTTCAAACCTGTTCACACCGGCAGCATCTGGGGGACACCTTCAAAAATTCTTGCTTTTATTGTATGCCTGCTGGGAGTGACCTTCCCAATTACCGGCACCATCATGTGGATCAACAGGACGAGGAAGAAAAAACGTGCAGCGGCCAATGCGGAAGTCAATGAGCCGGAAGAAATGTACGCGGATTAATTTTCCTTTTTCCTTATCATTTTATAGATCCTGATGGCACTCATCAGCACAATGATCAATGCGATGAGCCCTAAGAGTCCCCATACAAGGCTCATGGCATTTTTTACAGTGGCCAGCATTACAATAGCCACCAGGAAGATGGTTGCGACTTCGTTCCAGATCCTTAATTTTTGCGATGACCATAAAAATTTGCCTTTCATTTCATCTTTATAGATCTGGTGAAGTGAAAAATGATAGACATAAAGCAGGATCACAAAAACCAGTTTGATGAGCAGCCATCTTCCCGCCTCATCAAATAATGACTGATCCCATTTTCCATTGATCATTACCCATGGACCCAATATCAAAGTGATGATAGCGGAAGGCCAGGTAATTCCCAGCCAAAGTCTTTTGATCATGATGGAGAACTGGTTGCCCAGGATAGATCTTGCCGGCTCTTCCTGCTGCTGCGCTTCTGTATTGTAAATAAAGAGCCGCACGATATAGAACATACCGGCGAACCAGGTCACAATAAAAATGATGTGAAGCGCTTTCAGGTAAAAATAACTCATGCGAGCACCATTGATGTATCACCATTTGCATAACCGCGGATCCATTTTTCCAATGCTTCCACCCATAAGGGATGAACATTGAGGCAGGGAATCATCTCAAATGATTCACCTCCGTTATGCAGAAAGATCTCCCTGCCTTCTTCGGCGATTTCTTCAAGTGTTTCCAGGCAATCACTCACAAAGGCAGGACAAACCACCAGTAATTTTTTAATGCCTTTGCGTGGAAGTTCTTCCAGTTGCGCAGCGGTATAGGGTTGCAGCCAGGGATCGCGGCCCAGCCTTGACTGGAAGGACTGGCTCCACTTTTCTTTCGGGATGCCTAATTGCTCAGTAACGATCCGCGTGGTAGCATAACACTGGTGACGGTAACAGAATTCATGAGCTGGAGAAGGGGTTTCACAACAGTTGGCCACCTTAAGGCAATGATTACCTGTTACATCTCCCTTATGAATATGTCTTTCAGGAACACCATGATAGGAAAACAGGATGTGATCATACTCCTTTTCCAAATGCGGGCGGATGCTTTCGGCTAAAGCATGGATGTATTCCCCGTTATCATAATATGGTTTGATCGTAGTGAGTTTGAATGAATACTGTCCTTCCCGGTGCTGATTTTTTGCATATTCCACCGCCGTTTCGTAACTGCTCATGGCATAATGTGGATACATGGGAATGGCGATCACTTCTTCAAGACCAGGGTGCTCTTTCACGAGGGCATCAAAAGCGTTTTTGGGAGATGGGGAACCATAACGCATGGCAATGGTTACCGGTTCAGAAATTTCTTTCTGCAGCGCACCTGCAAGGTTCCTGCTGATGACCAGCAAGGGAGAACCTTCGTCGGTCCAGATGGATTCATAAGCTTTAGCAGATTTTGGCGCACGGAAAGGAACAATGATGCCTTTTACAAGAAGCGCCCTGAAAAGCCAGGGTTTGTCAATCACCCGTTCATCCATCAAAAATTCGTCGAGATATCTTTTTACATCCTTCACCCTGGTAGAATCGGGTGAACCAAGATTCATCAGTACAATGGCACGCTTCGTCATGTTGGCAAAAGTAAGAAGGCTAAGGGTTGTAATGTATCCAGCCGTTGCAGAATGCATAACCTGATAAAAATCAAACATTCAAATGACAGACGAATGACAGAGTTTTTAGGCCGGGGTGGTTTACGAATTTACTTTTGCGTCCTGAGTTTCGATTGAAAGAAATGGAGTCACAGCAGTACCACAAGGACATATCTAATTTCTATGTTGCCGGGATCAATTATAAAAAATCCGACGCCTCTGTAAGGGGCCAGTTCGCGATCAATAATGACCAGTACAGCCGCGTTCTCGAAAAAGCGAATCTCCAGGGACTTGACGAAATTTTTATTCTTTCCACCTGCAACCGCACCGAAATCTACGGTTTTGCTTACTGCAGCCACCAGTTGGCCGACCTGCTTTGTTCCGAAACCGCAGGTGATGTGAGCACTTTCAAATCTTCAGCCTATATCAAATCAGGCAAAGCAGCCATTGAACACCTTTTCCAGGTAGGGGCCGGACTCGATTCACAGATACTAGGCGATTACGAGATCGTGGGCCAGTTGAAAACGGCCGTGAAATTCGCAAAGGATGCGGGGTATGTTGGCGCTTTCACAGAAAGACTGATCAACTGCGTGCTGCAATCTTCCAAACTGATCAAGAACCAGACAGAACTCAGCGGTGGAACGGTATCCGTTTCCTTCGCAGCCATTCAATATATCAAAACCGTTATTCCGGTGCCGGCCAGCAAGAATATCCTCCTGCTTGGTGTAGGCAAGATCGGCAGGAATACTTCCAAAAACCTGGTGGATTATCTTGGTACCAGGAACATCACGCTGGTGAACCGCACCCCGGAAAAAGCAAGGGAATTGGCAGAAGAACTGGGACTGCGTTATGCCACACTCCACAACCTTGGCGAAGAGATCGCGAAGGCTGATATCATCCTGGTGGCCACCAATTCACCCGAACCCACCATCCTCAAAGAACATGTGCAGGGCCTGGGACATAAGCTGATCATTGATATGTCCATCCCCTACAATGTGGAAGAAGCCGCGCAGGCGCTCCCGAATGTTCAACTGGTGAACGTGGATGAGCTTTCAAAAATGAAAGATGAAACACTGAAGATGAGAATGGCGGAAGTTCCCAAGGCCATCACCATCATCAACGAGTTGATGTTTGAATTCCGCGAATGGGTGGAAATGCGCAGGCATGTACCCATGCTGAAAGCCCTCAAATCGAAACTGAAAGAATTATACACGCATCCGCATTATACACCTGCTACAGATACCTGTACCCGTAAGATGGACGTACACATCCAGCGTGTGCTGAACGAAACCGCGGGAAAGATCAAGGTCCGCAACCAGCGCGGTTGTCAGTACATTGCAGCCCTGAACGATTTTATAAGCGCTAAAAATTAATGTCAAAGATCATTCGCATAGGAACAAGAGACAGCCAGTTGGCTGTCTGGCAGGCTACATTGGTACAGGAGCTCCTGGAAAAAACCGGTGTGGCATCTGAACTGGTATATATCAAAAGTGAAGGAGATATAGATACAGTCACGCCGCTCTATGCCATTGGAGTTACCGGCGTATTTACCAAAACACTTGATGCTGCCTTGCTCAACAACCGCATTGATATTGCTGTTCATTCCATGAAGGATGTGCCGGTGCAACTGGCTTCAGGCATCTGCCAGGCAGCGGTGCTGGAAAGAGCTTCGCATAAAGATATTTTTGTTCCGCATCCTGATGTTAAAGATGTGCAGGCCTTTTTCAGCGATAACGTGGAAAACTCAATTATAGCCACGAGCAGTGTAAGAAGGATCGCGCAATGGAAGAACAGGTTTCGTCACCATACTATTGAGAACCTTCGTGGTAATGTCAATACCAGGTTGAGAAAATTGAAAGAAAGCAACTGGAGCGGTGCCATCTTCGCTGCCGCCGGGCTGGAAAGAATTGGATTAAGACCTTCCAATGCTGTTGATCTTGACTGGATGTTGCCTGCTCCCGCGCAGGGTGCCATCATGATCGTTTGCCGTGATAATGATGATGCTTCTTTTGAAGCATGCCTTCCTTTAAATCATGAGGAGACAGCATTGTGCACCAAAATCGAAAGGGATTTTTTGAGTGGGTTGATGGGTGGCTGCTCCACTCCTATTTCTGCTTTGGCAGAAGTGAAGAACGGGCAGGTAGAATTCAGGGGAAATATCACCACTCCTGATGGAGTTTATTCTGTTAATTCAACTGCCAGTTCACCAATAAAAGAAGCAATTGATTTGGGAATCAAACAGGCTGAATTTATCATAGAACTTCCAGGCAATAGTGAGATCCGTCATTTAATCAATAAACGTGCAGCAAGAGATGGTGAAGTTTAAAATTTTAAGTACCAAAAAACTGGAACCATCGCTCATTGTAAAAGCGCGGGAGCAAGCTGTGTGTGTTGAGGAACAGGAAGCCATCACAATCCGGCCTTTATTATCTGCCCAACAATTGAAAGAACTGCCGGGCTTAACTGAAAGCAATGATGTTAAACTCATTGTCTTTACCAGTTGCAATGCTGTGGAGATCGTGAGTGAGAAAATGCAGGAAGCAGGATTGCAGCCACGCAACTGGAAGATCGCCTGCATTGAAGGCAAAACACTGGAGACCGTGCTAAAACTTTTTCCGCAGGTGGAGATCATTGCCACGGCCACTTATGGAAAGATCCTGGCCGACAAGCTGGTGACCTTGCCATTGCCGGAAGTTTATTTTTTCTGCGGTAATATCCGCAGGGATGAATTACCGGAGATGCTGAGAAAGCAGGCTGCGGTTTTTCATGAAACTGTTGTGTATGAAACCCTGCTGAACCGCATCAAAACCAATGAGCACTATGATGGTGTGCTGTTTTTTAGTCCGAGTGCCGCTGAAAGTTATTTTTCAGTAAATGAACTGGACCCGGGAACAGTATGTTTTGCCATTGGTGAAACCACGGCGGCCTGCGTAAGACTATATACCCGTAATAATATAGTTATCAGTCCCTACCCCAACCAGGAAAAGATGACTGAAGAAGTATTGAAATATTTCTGCCTGGAAAGCCAGGCTTAATCTTAAGCATAAACAAATGAGCGCATTGAAGAATGATCTTTTATTGAGGGCACTGAGGCAGGAAGCTGTTGAGCGCCCGCCTGTATGGATGATGAGGCAGGCAGGCAGGTATCTTCCGGATTATATCAAGCTGAGAAAAAAATATGATTTTTTCACCCGCGTGCAAACGCCTGAACTGGCTACGGAAATTACCTTGCAACCGGTGGACCAGGTAGGTGTGGATGCCGCCATCATCTTTTCTGATATCCTTGTGATACCACAGGCCATGGGACTCGAAGTAACGATGGAAGAAGGAAGAGGTCCACTGCTTCCCAAAACCATTTCCAGCCAGAAGGATATTGATGCGTTGAATACGGCAAATGCTGCTGAACATTTAAAATATGTTTTAGATGCGCTTACTCTCACAAAAAAAGAACTCAATGGCCGTGTGCCCCTGATCGGCTTTGCCGGTGCTCCCTGGACCATACTTTGTTACATGGTGGAAGGCAAAGGCAGCAAAACCTGGGATAAGGCCAAACAATTTGCTTACACGCAGCCGGCAGAAGCGCATGCCTTATTGCAGAAGATCACCGATATCACCATTGATTACCTGGTGGCGCAAACAAAAGCTGGAGCAGACACTGTACAGGTTTTTGACAGTTGGGCCGGGTCACTTTCACCGGAAGATTTCAAAACCTACGCCCAACCTTATTTATTACAGATCGCGGAAGCGGTGAAACCACATGCGCCGGTCATCCTTTTTCCAAAAGGCACCTGGCATGCATTGAATGACCTGAGTAAGTCCGGCGCCAGTGGTATTGGTATCGACTGGACCATCAGCCCTTCAATGGCAAGAAAATTATCCGAAAACAGGATCACGCTGCAGGGCAATTTTGATCCTGCAAAACTTCTCGCACCTATTCCACAGATCAAAAAATGGGTGAAGGAAATGATCGATGAATTTGGAACGCAGCGCTATATCGCCAACCTCGGGCATGGCATCACACCCAATGTGCCGGTAGATCATGCGAAAGCTTTTGTGGATGCGGTGAGGGAGTATAGGGCGGGAGCGGTGAGGCGTGAATCGTGAATCGTGAATCGTGAGTCGTGAGTCGTGAGGTGTGAGGAAACCAAAGGTGAATGGTGAATTGTGAATTCTTGATCATCATACATTCTATGTAAGAATAAGGATTGGTCACCGTTCATTTGTACAGCTATTCACCATTCACGTCTCACGTCTCACGAAATAAAACAACACTATGACCTACAAACAACAATGGATCCAATACATACACTCCCTGCAGGACAGGATCTGTGCCGCGTTGGAGGAAGTGGACGGCAAGGGAAAATTTCATGAAGACCAGTGGGAAAGACCGGAAGGTGGTGGCGGGAAGACGAGGGTTATTACAGGAGGCGCTGTATTTGAAAAAGGAGGCGTGAACACTTCTGTGGTATTTGGTGAAGTGACTGATGCCATGCGCACCCAATTAAAGATCAATGGCGCGAAATGGTTTGCCTGCGGACTTTCACTGGTGATCCATCCTTATAATCCATTTGTACCCACCATTCATTGCAATTACCGCATGTTTGAGTTGTACAATGAAAATGATGAAGTGATTGACCGGTGGTTTGGCGGTGGAACAGACCTGACTCCCTATTACCTGTTTGAAGAAGATGCCATACATTTTCACCGGACCTATAAAAATGTCTGTGACAGCTTTGATGAAAAATGGTACCCGCTTTTTAAACTGGAGTGTGATAATTATTTCGTGAACCACCACCGCAATAATGAAAGAAGAGGAATAGGCGGGATATTTTATGACTACCAGGGCAGGCTCAGTAAAACGGATAACGATGAAACGCAGCGCTGGATGGATTTTGGTATGGCCTGCGGTAATGCATTCACAGATGCTTATTTACCTATTGTTGAAAAAAGAAAAAGAATGGACTTCAGTCCAGCCCATAAACACTGGCAGGAGATCAGGAGAGGAAGGTATGTTGAATTCAACCTGGTACATGACCGGGGTACTTTATTCGGTCTTAAAACAAATGGAAGAATTGAAAGCATTTTGATGAGCCTTCCGCCAACGGTTCGTTTTGAATACAATTACCAGCCCGCACCTGGCAGCGAAGAAGACAAACTGCTGCAGGCATGTTTGCAGCCGGAAGACTGGGCCTGATAAAAATGAAAAAATGATTTTACAAAGAAGAAACAGGATTCTCAGGGCTACACCAGCCATCAGGAGCATGGTGGCGGAAACCCATTTGACCCCCAATGATTTCATCGTTCCTCTTTTTATTGATGAAGGAGAAAATGTGGAGACTGAGATCGCCTCCATGCCCGGCTATTACCGCAGGAGCATTGACCTCACGCTGAAAGAAGTAAAGGAACTCTGGAGCATGGGCATCAAAAGTGTGTTGCTCTTCATAAAATGCAAGGATGAATGGAAGGACAATACCGGTAAGGAAGCCTGGAATGAAAATGGACTGATGCAGCGAAGCATCAAAGCTATCAAGGACCTTGTTCCGGGCATGTACGTGATGACGGATGTCGCCCTCGACCCTTATTCCTCTTATGGTCATGATGGTATTGTTGAAAATGGCCAGATCGTAAATGATCCTACTGTTGAAGCACTGGTGAGAATGAGCATTTCACATGCAGCCGCGGGCGCCGACATGGTCGCGCCCAGTGATATGATGGATGGCCGCATTGGCGCTATCCGCCAGGGACTGGAAGAAAACCATTACACCAATGTGGGCATCATGGCCTACAGCGCCAAGTATGCTTCCTGTTTTTATGGTCCCTTCCGTGATGCATTGGACTCCGCACCGGGCTTTGGAGATAAAAAGACTTACCAGATGGATCCTGCCAACAGGACCGAAGCTGTGAAGGAAGCATTGATGGATGTGGAGGAAGGAGCCGATATCGTAATGGTGAAACCAGGACTTCCCTATCTCGATATCGTAAGGGATGTAAAAAATGCAGTGCAGGTGCCTGTGAGTGTTTACAATATCAGCGGTGAATATGCCATGATCAAAGCTGCGGCCAAAATGGGCTGGCTCAATGAAGACCAGGCCATCATGGAAACGCTCACTTCCATTAAAAGAGCAGGTGCTGATCTTATCGCAACTTATTTCGCGAAAGATGCCGTTAAATTATTAGGATAATAAGAATTGATCTTAAATAAAATTTGATGAACTATCATAACAGCCATTCCCTTTTCGAACGAGCGCAACATTCCATTCCCGGTGGTGTGAACTCACCCGTGAGAGCCTTTAAAAGTGTGGGTGGAGAGCCCGTGTTTTTCAGGAAAGCGAAAGGCGCTTACCTGTATGATGTGGATGGCAACCGCTATATAGACTATATCAATTCCTGGGGGCCCATGATCCTCGGCCATGCATTTGAACCCGTGGTGGAAGCCATTCGTGAAAAGGCTGCTGACAGCACTTCTTTTGGCGCGCCAACAGAACTGGAAGTGGAGATGGCGGAGCTGGTGAAATCAATGGTACCTAATGTTGATTTGGTGAGGATGGTAAGCAGCGGCACTGAAGCCTGCATGAGTGCCATCCGGCTGGCCCGCGGCTATACTGGCAAAAACAAGATCATCAAATTCGAAGGCTGTTATCATGGTCATGCTGATTCTTTCCTGGTAAAAGCAGGAAGTGGTGTGGCCAGTTTTAATATCCAAACAGTTCCAGGTGTTACAACAGGTGTTGCGCAGGATACACTTACCGCTCCTTATAATAATCTTGAAGCGGTGGAAGAACTGGTTCAGCAACATAAAAATGAAATAGCCGCCCTCATTATTGAACCTGTTGCTGGCAATATGGGATGCATTATCCCGTCACCAGGCTACCTCGAAGGACTGAGAACGATTTGCACCCGCGAAAACATTGTTTTCATTTTTGATGAAGTGATGACCGGCTTCCGGCTCGCGCCAGGCGGCGCGCAGGAAAGGCTCGGTATCGATGCTGATCTTGTTACCTATGGTAAAGTAATTGGCGCCGGCATGCCTGTTGGTGCATTCGGTGGAAAGCTCGAGATTATGAAACATATTGCCCCACTGGGAAATGTTTACCAGGCCGGCACATTAAGTGGCAACCCGCTTGCCATGATCGCAGGTTATACCTTATTAAAGCATCTTAAATCCAACCCGCAGGTTTATGCTTCGCTTGAAGAAAAAGGGAACAGTCTTCATAATGGATTAAAAAATATCCTCGATGCATCAGGCATTCCCTATGTGATCAACCATGTTGGATCGATGATCTCCATTCATTTCAGTAAAACCCCGGTGAATGATTTCGCCTCTGCTACCTCAGCGGACAATGCTTTCTTCAACCGTTTCTTTCATGCCATGCTGGACAGGGGAATTTACCTGCCGCCATCCGCTTTTGAAACCTGGTTTCTTTCTGATGCGCTGAGCAATGAGGACCTGGATGAAACAATTGAAAAGGCCAAGGCGAGTTTGGAGGTATTATAATTTATACCGCCAAGAAAGAAGGGCGCCAAGTTTAACGCGGAGAAAGAAGGGTAAGGAAAAGGAAGATGTTTTATTTGATGCAAAGGGCCGATCATTCAATGGCAGAGAACTACAAAATGCGAATATTTCAGGTGGACAGCAAAAAAAGTTAAGGTACTTTTATTAATGAACCTTGACATCCTTCTTTCTTGGCGGTAAAAATTCTTGCACAGCAAGCATCTTGGAATCAGGTCCAGACTTATTAATTTCAACACATGATCCTGCTCGAAGCATTTGACTGGAAGCAAATACTAATGGGAGAAGAAGACTGGAGCTTTCTTCTTGAAACTCTCTTCCGGACTGTTATCATGTTCATCATCCTGCTTTCAGGATTACGCATCCTTGGCAAGCGCGGGGTAAAACAATTATCCGTTTTTGAACTGGTCGTGATCATCGGTCTTGGTTCCGCTGCTGGTGACCCCATGTTTTACAAAGATGTAGGCATCATGCCTGCCATCATCGTATTCAGCTTTGTAATAGTAATGTATAAACTGGTAACCTTCCTGGTAGCCAAAAGCAAACATTTTGAGCATGTGGTAGAAGGTAAGCCAGTCTGCCTCATCGAAAACGGCCGCTTTACCATTGCCAATTTTGAAAAGGAAGCGCTGGCCCAGGATGAATTTTTTGCAGAGCTGCGCATGGCCAGCATCAAACATCTTGGCCAGGTAGAGAGAGCCTATATTGAAACAACAGGTGATCTCAGTATCTTCTATTTTCCTGACGAAGAAGTGAAATACGGCCTTCCCATTCTCCCGGAAATGTTTGCCAATAAAACAGAGCAGATCAATAAAGATGGGATCTATTCCTGCACTTTCTGCGGGCACACCCAGACCTTGCAACCGGCACCTGTTCACACCTGCCCGGTCTGCGAAAAGAAAAAATGGACGGAATCCATCAACGACAAAAGGATCTTCTGATCAGTGCAGGAAAAAGGATAGGATGCCAACCAGTATCAGCACAATTCCGCTGATGCGTTTTTCATTATGCTCAATAAAGCGGGCGCTGAGCAGATTGATGCCCTTGAAACCAAGCGTCACCAGCAGCAAAATTCCACTGATGCTCACAATGGCATACACCACCGATAATAATATCACGAGTCCCATGCCATAGGCACCTGCCGATAAAAACAGGCTTTCCACTTCAAGGCAGGGAGAAAGGAACATCATGATGATAAAGATGAGGATCCATTTGCGTTTGCTTCGCTTGTACTGAGCAACATCCTTGCTTTCACTGTGATGATGATGGGGAAGATTTACAGTATAGTAGATCAGGCCAAACACGATAAGCAGCACCGACAGCCCGGTATTGATGGCATCACCATATTTGGTTTCCAGTTCCTTTCCAATATAACCCAGTATGAGTCCGAGCGCCACCGTACCCAGCACATGCGCCAACGCACTGAAAAAAGTAACCAGGGTTACATCCTTCATCTTCCATTGCTCTGCGCGGGCTACTGCTACCAGTGGCAACCAGTGGTTGGGAATAAGGGCATGCACAAAAGCTAATAATACAGTACCTGCTATAACACTAAACATGAAAAAGATTCAGCAAATGGAATAATTGCGGCCAAAGACCGGCTATCAAAGTTATAGGTTCAGACATTAGTGCAGCAGGAGTTCACAGGGTTTCAACCCGGTATGCTTCTTAAAAGCTGTTGAAAAATGGGAAATGGAGGAATAACCCAGCATTACCGATACATCCGTTACCGTGACCCCTTTTTCATAGAGCAGGTACTTGGCATGCTCCATGCGCTGGCTCTGGTAAAAATCGAAGATGGTGGTACCGAACATCTCCTTAAAACCTTTTTTAAGATAACATTCATTCATGGCCACCTTCCTGCTCAATTCCTTTATGGTGATCGGTTCACCGATATGCTGCAACAGGATCTCACGGGCCTTCATCACTTTTTCCCTGTCCGGCTCATTCGCCAGGAATTTACAGTTGATTACATCAATCCGCTTCTCATCCATGCAGTCAAGGCTGTAAAGCAGCAACATCTGCGTTTGCGCATTGATGAAGATATTGCCAAGGCTCCCGGAATAACCATGGTTCAGCAACCCGTCAAGCACCACGCGGGTACGGTTGCATAAATTAAGGCTGCGAGTAAACGATTGCCGATGGCTGAAACTCAGCACCTGCTCACCAAGGGTATTGTTCGAGACCCTTTCACGCACCAACTGGTCAAGCAGGGTTGAAGAAAACTCGAAACTCAGAAAATCCACACATTCCACCTTCTGCTCGCAATGGTGTGAAGCGTTGGCGCGGCACTGGCTGCAGGCAGACTGATCTTTGCGGCAGTACATATTACCGATAGTGCAAAATTTTAGCTGGAGGCGGTTGCACCCTTCGTTATCGCCCGAATAATGGTATTGCACCATGCCCACATCCTCTGCCATCCAGTTTGAAGGCCGTGCAAAACGCTTGATGGAATACGACACGGAACCAGGTATCTGGCTTACAGTTTCCTGCAGCAGTTCTGTCTGTATACCTACCTCCTCCGGCTGAAAATCGCATGAAATGATCACCTGTCGCATCGCCGCAAAATTAAGCCCTTATTGATCAGGCGGAATATGAGCTTATTCAGACTTTCGTCATATTTACTACTTTCGCCAAATGCAGTTGAAGAATAATTGCTCTGATTTTCAGCACACCCTGGCATCCGAGATAAGTTTAAGTGGCGTTGGCATACATACCGGGCACAATGTTGAGATTACCCTCAAACCAGCCGAACCCAATACAGGTATTGTTTTCAAGAGGATAGACCTTCCAGGCCAGCCTTCCGTAAAGGCCGACGTGGATAATGTGGTGGAGACCACCCGAAGCACCACTATTGAAGCCAACGGCGCCCGGATTGGTACCATCGAACACCTGATGGCGGCGCTGGTGGGCAACCAGGTTGACAATGCACTCATCGAGATCAATGCGGAAGAGGTGCCTATCCTTGATGGAAGTTCCGAACCATTTATTGAGACTATCTGTAAGGCCGGTGTTCAGAAGCAGGATGCGGCCAAGATCTATTACACACTCCAGCATAATATTAGCTTCATTGATGACGGAAAGAACGTTGAGATGGTAGCGCTTCCCGCGCAGGAATACAGGATTAATACCCTGATTGATTTTAATTCACCTGTGCTGGGCACACAGCATGCGGTGCTGAAGAACCTTTCCGAGTTCAACTCCCAGATCGCTCCCTGCCGCACCTTCTGTTTTTTCCATGAACTGGAATACCTGATCGATCATAACCTGATCAAAGGCGGTGATATCAATAATGCCATTGTGGTGGTGGATAAGGAAGTGAGCCAGGAACAGGTACAAAGGATCGCCAAGGTTTTTAAAAAAGATAATGTAAAGGTGAACGAGGGCGGTATCCTCAATAATCTTGACCTCCGTTTTCCCAACGAGCCTGCCCGTCATAAATTGCTGGACGTGGTAGGCGACCTGGCATTGGTGGGCATCCCTTTCAAAGCTCATATCATTGCCAACAGGCCAGGGCATGCCAGTAATGTGGCCTTTGCCAAAAAAATCAAGGAGCACCTGAAAAAATTCAAGAATAAAACGCAGGCCCCGCCCTATGATCCCAATCAGCCTCCTGTTTATGATATCCACGCTATCGAAAAAAAGCTGCCGCACCGTTATCCTTTCCTGCTGATCGACAAGATCATCGAGATCTCGGAAAAACAGATCGTGGCAGTGAAGAATGTAACCTATAATGAACAGTTCTTCCAGGGACACTTCCCGGGGAATACAGTAATGCCGGGCGTACTGCAGGTAGAAGCCCTGGCGCAATGCGGCGGTATCCTCACCATTCCTGATGATCCTGATCACGATTATGATACGTATTT